>JAHEBL010000065.1 GCA_024642265.1 Haliea sp.
AATAGTGGGTCTGGGGCGGATAACACAGGCCGGCGTCAGCGCAGCCCTGGGACCCCAGGGTCAGGGTGGCCACGGCAGGGTCCCGCTGTGGCACCAGCTGTATATCGGCCTCGTCGTAATACACCTGCACCTCGCCGAAGAACTCATCTTCACGCTGGAGGGCTGGGGGCAGTTCAACCTCCAGGGGTATGTCTCCCGCGGCATCCGCCAGCGCAAAGCTGAAGCGGTGCTGGTACAGGTAATAGCTGTCTGCAATCGCCCAGTAGACACGCAGGCTTCGGTCCGGGCGGACTTCGACTTCCATCCGGTAAGCTTCTTCAACCGGCAGGAACTTTGGGGCGGAGGCCGCCTGGCCGAAGGGAGATCCCCCGGTCAGGCCGCCGGGCTGGGCCTGGGCCAGGGCGGAGACCAGCAATAACAAGCCTGCAAGCAATGCCCGCATGAAAAGTCCTCGATGAAGCGCAATTGGCGCGGAATTGTACCAGTCTCCCGCATCAGCCCCAATCGACAGGCATCAATCAGCCTGACGGTGGTATAGTTATGGGACGCCCGAAAGGGGCGGCAGGTTCCTTACTGGAGTGGTAAATTGAAGAAATTGTTGAGCGTTGGAGCGGCGGCGATCAGCTGCCTGGCACCGCTGGCGGCGCATGCGGAAGAACTGGCGGCCCTGCGGTTGAGTGACGCCTGGGTGCGAGCACTTCCTCCCGGGCAACCCAATACGGCGGCTTATATGGTTGTCACCAATGCGGGCGACACGGCGGTGACTATCGTCAGTGCCAGCTCGCCAATAGCTGAAGCCGTGGAACTGCACACCAGCCGGGAAGTAGACGGTCTGCAGCGTATGGAGCGGCTTGAGCAGGTGCAGGTGGCAGCAGGGGGCAAGGTGGCATTTGCGCCCGGAGGGAATCATCTCATGTTACTGGGGCTGAGCCAGATGCCTGCCCCGGGGCAGGAGGTCCAGCTCTGTCTGCAAACCGCTGGTGGTGATGAGCTGTGCACCCTCGCGGGAGTGCGCAAGAGCGCCGCCGAAGACCAGGCACATCAACACCATCAGCACTAACAGGTTATTACTATGAGTGACATGAATTCAGCAAGCGGGGCCGGCGGCAGCTGGCGGGATAAATTGGACGACATACTGCCCGGTGGCCGCATGGTCAGCCTGGTATTCACTGTTATCGGTGTATACCTGCTGGTTTGCGTAGTGGTCGGGATGTACTGGAGTATCGCGCCCGAGCCGTTTGACGTGCGTGAGCGGGCGGCGACCTATGCCGCCGAAGATGGACGGAAAGTGGTCACGGGGTCGGCGACTACTGCCGCCCTCATGGGTGTGATGGATACCCTGCTGACCAAGCCGGGCGGCTATACCCACAACGATATTTTCCCGCCGGGGGTGTGGCTGGATAACATGCCGAACTGGGAATACGGCGTGCTGATCCAGTCCCGTGACCTGGTGCGGGCCCTGCGCGAGGTGTTCAGCCGGTCCCAGTCCCAGTCCACCGAGGACGTCGACCTGGTGATGGCGGAGCCCCGCTTCAATTTCGATTCCGACAGCTGGGCCCTGCCGGCGTCGGAATCAGAGTACCGCGACGGCCTCAAGTATGTGCGCCGGTATTTTGACCGCCTGTCCGAAGAGCAGTCCTCCGATGCCCAGTTTTACGCCAGGGCCGACAACCTGCGCTATTGGCTGACCACCGTGAATACCCGCCTGGGCAGCCTGTCCCAGCGCCTGAGCGCCAGCGTGGGCAGGCGTCGCCTCAACACCGACCTTGCCGGCGAAGAATCCGCCAGCCAGTCCACCGTTGCCCCCAGCGAGGTGGACGTGAGCACGCCCTGGATGGAGATCGATGACGTGTTCTACGAGGCCCGTGGCACGGCCTGGGCTCTCATCCAGTTTCTCGAGGCGGCGGAAGTCGATTTTGGCGATGTGCTGCGCAAGAAAAACGCCCAGGTGAGCCTGCAGCAGATTATCCGGGAGCTGGAAGGTACCCAGGAAACGGTGTGGAGTCCGATGGTCCTCAATGGCAGCGGCTTCGGTCTGCTGGCCAACCACTCACTGGTAATGGCGTCCTATATCAGCCGGGCGAACGCGGCCATCATCGACTTGCGGGACCTGCTGTCCCAGGGCTAGTTGAGCGGATCGCCCCCCTGGGGCTCGCTAGCGTTTCAGGTCGTAGCGCAGGCGGGTCCCGGTATCGAGGGAAAGGCGAATCTCCGCGGCGCTGAGCTGCTCCGGGAAATAGGTACCGGACAGCTTGGCGTCGAGCAGGCTGGCCCCCTCCAGGTTGGTGTCGCGAAAATCAATGCCACTCAGGTCCGAGTTGCGGAAGTAGGAATTGCTGAAGTCCAGGCCCCGCGCATTCATGTTGCGCAGGTCCCGTCCGCGGTAATCGCCGTTCTTCAGTTCGCTTGTATCGAGCTTGTCGCGCTGCTCATTAAAGCCCTTGATGTCCTCGTTGCGCAGGAGCTGGTATAAGGGATCTTGCTTGATGACGGGCTTGTCCATTCGCATACCTTTCAAAGACGGCTGGAGATCATGGTGTCCCCGCAGGGGGGTGTTAGCTTAAGCCACAGCGCGGTTCAAGCCCAGCCCCAGTGTTTGATTGCCCAGGAAAACAGGTTTGACTGTACAGACCTTCGAAGGTTTTCTCCTCACCCGCAACTGGCGCGATACCCGTGACGGGATAGAGCTGGAGTACTGGTTTGCCACCGACAGCGGGCCCCTGTGTGCCCTGGTGCGCGGCGAGCGCAGTGTTTTCTTCCTGGAACAGGACGAGCTGGACCGGGCCCGTGGCCTGCTCGATGCCGAGCCGGGCGTGGAAGTGAAGCCGGTGAAGCTGCGCAGTTTTCGCCTGGTTGCCACTGTGGGCATCTACTGCCCCGGCTACCGGCAGGCCAGACGTCTGGCGGACGCCCTGCGGGCCCTTGGCCTCGATCCCCTGGAGGCGGATATCAATCCGGCGGATCGCTTCCTGATGGAGCGCTTTGTCGCCGGCAGCGCCGTTTTACAGGGCGAACCGCGCCAGCTTGGCAGACATATCGTGCTGGAAAACCCCCTCCTGAAAGCCGGTGACTACCGGCCCGTCCTGAAGGTGGTGTCTTTTGATATCGAGACCGCCATGGAGGGTGTGCAGCTGTATTCCATCGGCGTGCACGGTAGGCACGCCGGCCGCGATGCCCGCCGGGTATTCATGGTGGGTGAGGGTGCGGAGCAGGACTTCGTGCAGGTCTGCGCCGACCAGGAGGCGGCCCTGCAGGCCTTCCTCGACTGGCTGGCGGACTATGACCCCGACGTGCTGATCGGCTGGAACGTGGTGAACTTCGACACCTGGTACCTGCAGCGGCTGGCGGACAAGCTGGGCCGGCGCCTGGTGCTGGGACGCGACCGGCGCGCCGTGCACTGGCGCGAGCTGGACGACGAGGGCGAGCGCCGCTCTGCCCAGTGCCCGGGCCGGGTGATACTGGATGGCATCGAGCTGCTGCGGGCCGCCTTTTACCGCTTCGAGAGTTTTGCCCTGGACAACGTGGCGCGGGAGCTGCTCGGGGAGGGCAAGCTGCTGCACGGCAGTGGCCGGGGCGAGGAGATCGGCCGGCTGTTCCAGCAGGACAAGACGCGACTGGCGGACTATAACCTGAAGGATTGCGAGCTGGTGTCGGAGATATTCGAGCACACCGCGATGCTGGACTTCGCCGTGGCCCGCACCGTCATGACAGGCCTCAATAGCGACCGCATGGGCGGCTCGGTGGCGTCCTTTGACAATCTCTACCTGCCCAGGCTGCATCGCAAGGGTTTCGTCGCACCCAATGCCAGCGCCGATCACAGCGCCAGCCCCGGCGGTTTCGTGCTGGATTCCACCCCGGGTCTTTACGATCATGTGCTGGTGCTCGACTTCAAGAGCCTGTACCCCAGCATCATCCGTACCTTCTGTATCGACCCGCTGGGGCTGGCCCTGGGCTTGGGTGGCGAGCTGTCGGAGCAGGACACCGTGGCGGGTTTCCTGGAGGCGCGTTTTGCACGGGAGGGGCATATCCTGCCCCAGTTGATCCAGCAGTTATGGCAGCAGCGGGATGAGGCAAAGCGAGCCGGGGATGCACCGCTTTCCCAGGCTATCAAGATCATCATGAACAGCTTCTATGGTGTTCTGGGTACTCCCGGCTGTCGGTTCTTCGACACGCGCCTGGCCAGCTCCATCACCCTTCGCGGCCACCAGATACTCACCCGCACCCGTGACTACATAGAAGCGGCGGGGCACCGGGTGATTTACGGCGACACTGACTCGGTTTTCGTCTGGATCCATGAGGCTGATGACGACGACCAGGCGATCGCGGCGGGGCGGCAGCTGGAGAGCGACCTCAACAGCTGGTGGCGCGCTACGGTGCAGGCTGAATTCGGCCTGGCCAGCGTGCTCGAGGTGGAGTTTGAAACCCACTACAAGCGCTTTCTGATGCCCACTGTGCGCGGCTCGGAGAAGGGCAGCAAGAAGCGCTACGCCGGGGTGGTGACCGGCGCGGCCGGCGACCGGCTGGTGTTCAAGGGGCTCGAAAACGTGCGCACCGACTGGACCCGGGTGGCCCGGGAGTTCCAGGAGGAGCTGTACCGCCGTATTTTCATGCAGGAGCCCTTCGAGGACTATGTGCGCCAGCTGGTCGCCGAGGTGCTGGCGGGGCAGCACGATAAGCAACTGGTGTATCGCAAGCGACTGCGGCGCCGGCTGGATGACTATGAACGCAATGTGCCGCCCCATGTGCAGGCGGCGCGCCGGTGCGCTGAGCGCGGCTTGCCCGTGCCCACGCGCGGTGGCTGGGTGGAATACGTGATTACCACCGGCGGCGCCGAGCCGGTGGCCGGAGCCCTGGCACCGCTGGATTACCAGCACTACGTGGATCGTCAGCTGGAGCCCGTCGCGGACGGCATCCTGGGTTTTGTCGGCAGTTCCTTTCGCGCCCTGGTCGACAAGCAGATCGACCTGTTCTGAGCGCATTCGCGCGGGACGGCGCCCGCTGCCGCCTTATGCTTGTATCTGGCGCGCCCGCGCTCGATAATCCCCCGCTCCCCCAAGGAATTACCCAATGCTGACATTCATCAATCGCGCTACCGGTGTTGCACTGGCAGGGATGCTTGCTTTCGCCCTGTCCGCCTGCGGCATCAACTCCGAGATCACCGCCAGCTCGGTCGATCCCGAATTCAAAAAGCTGGACCTGCACGGTGTACTGGTAGTGGCGGTGGCGAAGAACGCATCGAACCGCGTTGAGTTTGAAGACGCCTTCACCAAAGCGCTGCGGCGCCGGGGGGTTGAGGCGGTAGCCGGCCACACCCTGCTGCCCGATCACAAGGTGAAGGCGGAGGAGGTCGTTGCCGCCGCTGAAAGTGCGGGGCTGGACACTATCCTGGTGACCCGCTACATCGGCGAGAGAGCACAGGAGGTATACCACCCCGGCGCGGTTTACTACGCGGTCACGCCGGCCTACGACCCCGGGTATTACGGTAATTTTGGCGGCTATTATGGTCGGGCGACCGAGGTGGCTTACCAGCAACCGGTCTGGACCGCCAACGTCAGCCACGCCATGATATCTGACCTTTATGTGACGAAAACGGAAGACCGCGTATGGCAGGCAGTGTCGGAAACCATCGAGTCGAGCAGTACCAGCCAGGTGATGAACGACGCTATTGACGCGCTGATCGGCAACCTGAAGGAAAAAGGCCTGCTGAACTGAGAGGCCCCTGTATCAATCGCCGAAAAATTCCGCCCGCAGTGCCGGGTAGTCCGCCGCGGGCAGACGCGGCCCGTAGTTGGCGACAATCCTGCCCGCCGCCAGGCTGGCAAAGCGCCCCGCGGTAGGAAAGTCCTCACCCCGGGTGATTGCGTACAGGAAGGCACCGGCGAACATATCGCCGGCACCGTTGCTGTCTACTGCCTGTACCCGGTGCGGCGGGATACTGGCCTGCTCGCTGCCGTCAAACGTGATCGCCCCGTTGGCGCCCAGGGTGATTACGAAGCTGCGGGCGACCCGTTTCAGTTTTTCGATGGCTACCTGGAGCGAGTCGGTTTCGCCCCACTGCAGGGCCTCTGCCTCGTTGCAGAACACCAGGTCAACCCCGCTGCCCACGATGCTGGCCATGCCTTCCCGGAAGAATTCCACCATGCCCGGGTCAGAAAAACTCAGTGCGGTTTTTACCCCGGCGGCCTCGGCGATTTCCTTGGCCCGCACGGCGGCGGCCAGTCCGGTGGAAGAGGTAACAAGATAGCCCTCGATGTAAACGTACTCGGAGGCGGCAATGGCGTTGGCGTCGAGTTCAGCCACGGACAGGGTTTCGCTGATACCGAGGTACGTGTTCATGCTGCGCTCGGCGTCGGCGGTTATCAGTACCAGGCATTTGCCTGTGGTGCCTGCAGCGCGCGCGCCGTTGAGGCAGTGATCCACACCGGCAGCTTCCAGGTCAGCCAGGTAGATGTCGCCGTCGGTGTCAGCGGCTACTTTACAGGACATAAAGGTGGGCCCGCCAAACTGGGCTGTAGCTATCATGGAGTTCCCCGCGCTGCCACCACTGGCGTGACTCGCCTTGACCAGGTGCCCCTCAAGGTGGGTCAGCAATTGTGCCTGCCGGGCCTCGTCCACCAGGGTCATCATGCCCTTGTCGACATTCATCTGTACGAGCTCTTCGTCCCGCACCTTGATTTCGGTATCCACCAGCGCCGCGCCGATGCCATATGCCACGTATTTCTTCATTGGGTTTGCTGTCCTGTTTCGCCAGCCGGTTATTATCCTTATCTGGCGACTGATTAAAACAGCTTATTTGGTCGCTGCCCGCGGCCTGCACGGCGTTATTTCGGAGGGCGCGGGGTGAGCTGTTTCAGCCGCCGCGGCTCGCGCTGACCCGGACCAGCGATCCCGTGCGCATCCACGACATGGTTCATACCTGACGCTACACTGGCAATTAGCCCCGGTTAACGTGCATAATTTGGAAACGTATTCCCGCCCCGGCGCTGGCGGCTACGAGGCGCCGGGATCTGCCAACGGACTATCAGAAAAGGAAAACATTATGAATTTCTCGCTGTTCACAAGAACCGGTTTGCTTCTGGCGGCGTGCCTGTTCGCATCGGCGCTTCGGGCTGAGGCGCTACCGGCGAAGGCTGACATTGAAGCGGCACTCAATGCGGCTTATGCGAAGTACAAGGCCCTGCAGGAAGGCGCCAATGCGGACTATATCCCGGCGCTCGCCAAGGTCGATCCCAACATTTACGGCATCGCGCTGGTAACACCGGAAGGAAAAATATACACCGCCGGCGACGTGAAATCGGAGGTATCGATCCAGTCGATCTCCAAGGTCTTCACCATGGCGCTGGTTATGGATGAGTCGGGTCCCGAATCCATTTTCAATAACATGGGCGTGGACGCCACCGGGCAGGTATTCAACTCCATCGTTGCGATAGAGCAATACAAGGGTGCCCAGATGAACCCTCTGGTGAATGCCGGCGCCATCACCGCCACGAGCATGGTCAAGGGCAGTTCGCGGGAGGAGATCTGGAACAAGATACTCAACCACTACAACGACTTTGCCGGGCGTGAACTGTCGGTCAACAAGGAGGTCTTCGAATCCGAGGCCGCGACCAACCAGCGCAACCAGGCCATTGCCGAGCTGATGTATGCCTACGGCCATATCAAGGGTGACCCTGACCAGGCGACCGATATTTATACGGAGCAGTGCTCGGTCAACGTGAACGCACGTGACCTGGCCGTGATGGCGGCGACCCTGGCGAACGGCGGGCGCAACCCGATCACGGGCAAGCAGGTGATGAAGCAGGAAAATGTGGCCGAGGTGATGGCGGTTATGGCGACCGCGGGCCTATACGACGATTCCGGCCAGTGGTTGTACCTCACCGGCCTGCCTGCCAAGAGCGGCGTCGGTGGCGGGATCATCGCCGTTTCACCGGGCCGTTTCGGCATTGCGGTTATTTCCCCGCCGCTGGATGCCGCCGGCAACAGTGTGCGCGCGCAGAAAGCGATCGCGGACATATCCAACGCGCTTGGTGGTAACCCTTATGAAGTGGCGCCAGTGAAATAACAAAAGTACCAATACGACAGTCACCGAGGAAAGTCTTATGCCAAAAGCCAGGAAAGCCGTGCTGCCGTTGGCGGTGTTGTGCGCTTCATACATGGCCGGTGCCAATGCCGCCACAGACGCGGAGCGAATCGCGGCGCTGGAAGCGCAACTGAACCAGCAAAGGGCTGCCATGGAACAGCAGCAACGCATGATGGAGGCAATGAATGCCGAGCTGCAGCGGCTGAAAGCCGGGGAGGCGGCCCCGGCGGCGCGCGACCAGGAAGTCTTCGGAGCGCCGCCGGCGCCAGCGGTGGCAGGAACACCCAGCCCTGCGGCAACGACAACGCCAAAAGCCTCGGCGAATGTCTATGGTTTTGTCATGACGGATGCCATATACGACTTCAAGCGCGTGGACCCGGACTGGCAGGATACCCTGCGGGTGACCACCATTCCCACCGAGAGCGGCGCCTATGGAAATGACGGGGACTTCGTTTTCAGTGTTCGCCAGTCGCGGCTCGGTGTTCAGGGCAACTACGGCGAGGACATCACCTACAAACTCGAAGGCGAATTGTTCGGCGTGGGCTCAGACCAGGGCCAGACCACGTTGCGGGTGCGTCACGCCTGGGCCACCTACAAGAATTTCGGCATGGGCCAGACCTGGTCCAACTTCATGGATATCGATATTTTCCCCAACACTATCGATTACTGGGGTCCCACCGGCATGGTGTTTTACCGTAACAAACAGGCGCGGTATACATTCCCGATGGGCGAGGACGAATTCTCCGTCACCCTGGAGGACCCCAGCACCGCGTTGAGCGTGGGACGTTTCCGTGATACGGACAACTGTGACCTGCCAACGGCCCCGCCTGATTGTGAGTCCACGGATTCTACCGCGGCCGATGTCTTCCAGTCCTACAACGACCTCCCCGACCTGGCAGCCCGCTACCGCAATAACGGCGACTTCGGCCACTACCAGGTGGCGGGCATTGTGCGCAAACTTGGATACGAGCGCCTCGATACCGGCTCCAAGGACTATGAGGTGGGCTGGGGCGTGAACACCAGTGCCGGACTCAGGACCTGGGGCAGCGACGTGCTGAAGGTGCAGCTGGTCTACGGTGAAGGTATCGGCAACTACATGAACGACGGTGGCCTCGATATTGCCCCCGACTCGGCGGATATCTTAAGGGCCGGGGCTGAGACAGTACCGATCCTGGGCATCAGTACCTATTACGACCACTATTGGAATGACCAGTGGTCCACCTCCTTCGGCTGGTCATTGATCGACCTGGATACCACTGACGGCCAGGAACAGACCGAATTCAAGCGGGGCCAGATCGCCCAGATCAACCTTCTGCACTATCCCATGGACCATGTGATGCTGGGCACCGAATTCATCTGGGGCGAGCGCGAGGATATTTCCGGCAATATCGGCTCCGATTACCGGATCCAGTTCAGCCTGAAAGTGGATTTTGATACAGGCAACCTGCTGCGCATGAACTGATCCCCCGGTCGTGAACTCTTCCAGGCCCGACACCCGTCGGGCTTTTTGGTTTCTGCGGCCCCTGTCAAGGTCGGCGATGCACCCGCTGTCGCTCTCGTTCCACGCCGGGGCGGTAGACCCAACGTGTGGTTTGATGGGTATAATCGGCATTTCCGGACACGAGCCGGGGTCGTACGTTGTGCCAAAGTAAATCAATAGCAAAAACAAGGATTTAAAATATGGTCAATCAGGGTTTTCCCACGCACGGTTCCGCCCCGGTCCGGGTTGCCGCTATGGCACTGTTCGCACTGTACCCGGGTGTCGGCACCGTGGCGCAGGAGAGTGCGGCGGATATCGCGAAAAAACTGAATAACCCCATTGCGGCCCTGGTCAGCGTGCCATTCCAGCTCAATTATGATCAGGATATCGGTCCGACCGACAAGGGTGAGCGTTTACTCGTCAATATCCAGCCGGTGATTCCCGTAAGCCTGAATGAAGACTGGAACCTTATTTCCAGGACCATACTGCCGCTCATCGACCTGAAGGACGTGCCTCCCGGGAACGACGAGAGCGGCTTGGGGGATATTACCCAGAGTGTCTTTTTTTCCCCCAAGGCGCTGACCTCCGGCGGCTGGACCTGGGGGGTTGGGCCTGCGCTGCTCGTACCCACGGCCACGGACGACGTGCTGGGCACAGAGAAGTGGGGAGCTGGCCCGACAGCGGTTGCCCTCAGGCAGGCCAATGGCTGGACCTATGGCGCGCTGGTAAACCACATCTGGTCATTTGCCGGTGATGGTGATCGCACGGATGTGGATTCCACTTTCATGCAACCGTTCATCGCGTTCACCACATCGAAGCAGATGACCTTCGGGCTCAATACGGAGTCCAGCTACGACTGGGAAGCCGACGAGTGGTCGGTCCCGATCAACGCCATGATTACCCAGGTATTCAAGTTGGGGGGGCAGATCATGTCGTTGCAGGCCGGTGTCCGTTACTGGGCCGACGCACCCGATACCGGAGCCGAGGGCTGGGGCGGTCGCCTCACCTATACCCTGGTATTTCCCAAGTGACAGCAGTCAAAGCAGCTGGACAGCCATGTAGATGAGGCATGCCAGTGACGCTACCCATACCACCGAACGCAGGTAGATGATGCCGAACAGGTAGCAGGGGATATAGACCACCCGCAGTACCAGCCAGGCCAGCGCCGCCTGGCTGAGATCCACCTGCAGGATCATCGCCAGCAGGCACAGCGCGAGAAATGCGGGAAGACTCTCCTGCAGGTTAACACCGGCGCGGGTTGTGCGCTGCTGCATGGTCGTCTGCGGGGGTGGGTTGTCCCGGCTGGAAACCAGGTACTTCGCATTGTTCAGGTTAAGGCTTGCCGGAAGCAGCCACAACTGCACCAGGGCCAGGGCCAGAGCACTGATAATCATTATCGTCATTTTGCTGTCTCCAGATCTTAATTTCTGCGGTTACTATCTGATAACCGGTCCCTCGCTCCAGCGATACTGCCAGACGATGCCATAGGTATCGGAGTCATTGCCGATATTGGTAATCACGCCACGGCTGGCAAAAAACTTCAGCGAGTGCTGGGGGGTCAGTGGCCAGCCCAGGGTCACCCCGATACGCGAGTTTTTCTGCAGATCGTCACCCTTGACGCCATCCTTGCTGGTGCGCCCGCCCCAGAAGTAGTTGCCGTCGATGGACACCCAGCGGCCCTGTTGCAGGTCATAGATAAAATGCGCCTGCAGCTGGTACAGCGGCTTCTGTTCCAGCGTCGTGTCGCCGATGAAGTTATCGTTATCGGTGAACAGTCGGGCGGCCAGGGCGGCTTCCCCGCTGATGCGGCTGCCCCAGCGATTGGAAATGCCGATTTCGGGTTTGAACGTCCAGCGGTTGGAACCCGTGTTGATCAGGTTTTCATTGTTGTAGTCGCCCAGCGGCATATCGACCCTCAGACTTGCTCCGATCACCCGCCGGGATGGGTTGCTGCGAAATTGCTGCATATCCATTGCCGGGGCACCGTAGAACAGGTAGCTCAGCCGCACTGACGGGTCCAGCGTACCGCAGCGGTCACCCCTGATGGTGCGCCCGTTAAAGTTGCCCGAACCCTCCAGGCACGCGCGCCCCCAACCCACATCGACCTTGCCCGCGGTTCCCCACAGGTCGAGGGAACGCACATAGGCTGCCACGGTTGTATTCATGGTGATTTCGACGTCCTTCAGGGGTACCGATGGCGACGGGTTGATTTCACCATCGGAATAGACATAGCCGACTCCGGCGAAGTTCTGGCCGACGGGAATGTTGGTGTAGGTGCGGGGCTCCAGGTCCTGGGCCTGTGTCGGGAGCGACAGACAGCTGAACAACAGGCACCGGAAAACCTGGCGGATCAGGAAGCCCCTTGTGGAATAAACCTGCATGGGTGCCGCCCCAACACCGGTGGGTCTATGGCCAATGCAACGACACTGTCCCATGCTGGGCTTGACAGGGCGAATGGCAGGCTTCAATCAGATCTTGATCGACAGCTGTTCGAAAATCTGCGGCGCCGCCGCCGACTGCAGCAGGCTGCCGGTGTCCCAGGTGGCCCACTCGCCTGTGATTTTTCCGCTGCTGTCATGATGGGTGATGGTGGTACCGTCGATGGTCAGTTCCTCTCCGGTCTGCGTGTCTGACACGGCATCGCCCGCAGCGTCTGTTACCCGGGTGGTCCAGCGTGTAGCCACCTTGTCTCCCGAGCCAAACTGGTCCTCGATATTGAAGGTCATATCGTGGAAGGCGCCCTTGTAAACCGCAATGAAATTCTTGTATTCCTCCGGGCCGTACAGGGTGCCGAAATTGGGCATCGGGTGCGATTCCGCGTTCTCCGCCACCAAATCCTGCAACAGGGACAGGTTGCCCTTTGTCCAGACCTCTTCCAGCAGGCGGCGAACGACTTGCATGTTATTTTCTGACATGGCTGCAATTTCCTCGACATAGCGTGATGCCGCCCCCAGGGCTGCGTCACTATCCAGACACTTTCTGTCTGGGTATCGTAGATGAGGCCCGGTCAATTGACCAGCTGCCAGGCAAAATGAGCCATGCAGCGACCATGAATATGGAAAGTTCGGCGGCGGGGTGCTATACCTGAATCCCATTACACCAGCTGCAATCCAGCCAACAGGCCGGGTGTCCGGGATGCCCTGCCGGCCAGAATTTGGGAGACACAACATAGTGACCAGCGCAAAACCTGCATACTACACCGACCTGGAGCAATGTGTTCAGGCACTGCTGGACAAAGTGGGCAACAAGGTGGTCATTGCCGGGGGATTCGGCAGGCCCGTGCACATTTTCAACGAGTTATACCGGCGCGCGGCGGCGGATCCGGGGATACAGCTGACGATAATTACCGGGGCGTCTTTCTGTCGCCCCAGGGGCAGCAGTGATCTTGAAAAACGATTTCTGGACCCCTTCGTGGACCGCGTGTTTGGCGACCTGCCCGAGCTGGAGTACGTGCAGCCCTACCTCAAGGGGCAATTGCCGAAGAATATCGAGATCGTCGAAGTATTCCTCCAGGCAGGCGTTTACATGGGCAACCACCACGCCCAGCAAAACTATGTCTACAGTAATTTCACCCACTGGCTGCGGGATATGATCGAACAGGGCTGTAATGTCTTCAGCCAGATGATCGCACGGCAGGAGATCGACGGTCAGCCCGCCTACAGCATGAGTGGCGATGCCTATGCACTGGATATCCTCCCGCGCCTCAAGGAATTGCGGGAGCAGGGCAAGCAGGTGGCGGTTATCGGCCAGGTCAATAACGAGCTGCCGTTCATGTATAACGACGCGATTGTTCCCGCCGATACCTATGACTTCATCCTCGACGACCCGAAGTACAACCACACCTTGCTGGGACCGCCGTCTCCTCCTGTGGACACCATGGACTACATGATTGGTCTGAACGCCAGCACCCTGCTTCCGGACGGGGGTACCCTGCAGATTGGCATCGGTTCCCTGGGCGATGCCATCACCTACGGCTGTATCCTGCGCCAGGAGCACAACGATCGGTACAAGGCCGCCCTCGCCGAGCTGGGCATTGTGGACAAATTCGGTGGGATGATCAGCGAAGTGGGCGGGACCGAGCCTTTTGAAAAGGGGTTGTACGGGTCTACCGAGATGTTCGCGGATGGCTTCCGCCACCTTTATAACCACGGGATACTCAAGCGCGAAGTCTATGGTGACGCCGGGCTGCAGCGACTGGTGAACGCCGGTCGGATTGGTCCCGCAGTAACGCCCCGGACCCTGGCCGTGCTGGTGGAGGAGGGGCTTGTCTCTGCCCGACTCACCCCGACTGACCTGGAGTTCCTGCAGAAGTTCGGGATATTCAAGGACGCTGTTGTCCTGGACGGCGACCTGCTGCGTTGTGCCGACGGCACCGGGATCGCCGCCGACCTGGGGGACGCTGGCGCTTTGGAGCAGATAGGCAGGCACTGCCTCGGCACTGAGCTCAAGGGCGGAATAGTGCTGCACGCCGGTTTTTTCCTCGGGCCGCAGGCTATGTATCAGCAGCTCAGAAACATGCCGGAGGCAGAGGCGAAAAAAATCTGCATGACCGACATCGCCTACGTGAACCAGCTCTATGGCTGCGAGGAAATCGCCCGACTGCAGCGGCAGAAGGCACGCTTCATCAATACGACTATCATGGTTTCACTGCTGGGCGCGGCCTGTTCCGACGGCCTTGATAACGGGCGCAAGATCAGTGGGGTCGGGGGGCAATACAATTTTGTGGCCATGGCCCATGCGCTGGAGGGTGCGCGCTCCATACTCATGTGTCGCAGCACCCGCACCAAGGGGGACGAGGTGTCATCCAATATCGTCTGGAACTACGGCCATACCACCATACCGGCCCATCTTCGCGATATGGTAATTACGGAGTATGGCATTGCCATGTTGCGCGGCCAGCGCGAAAAAGACGTTATCGCCCGCCTGCTCAATATCGCCGACTCACGTTTCCAGGAGCAGCTGCTGGCACAGGCCAAAGCCGCTGGCAAGATCGCCGCCGACTACGAAATACCCGAGCAGTTTCGCCACAACACGCCGGAGCGGCTGGAGCGGATTGTCGGGCGCCTGCGGCCGGAAGGCCTGTTTCCGAAGTTTCCCTTCGGCAGTGACTTTACCCCTGAAGAACTCGTGCTCGCGGACGTGTTGCAGAACCTCAAGGTCAAAATGGGCTCGAGGAAGGCCCTGTTCAAAACCCTGGCCGGGGCAGTCGGGGCAGCCGGTTCCATGCCTGCGGCTGCCGTGCCCTACCTGCAGCGAATGGGGCTTGACCAGCCTCGTGATATCAAGGAGACCGCGGTGCAGAAGCTGATCCTGGCTGAGCTGAAGGATTGCGGGCGTCTGTGACCGGTCGCGTGGCAGGCACAGTGTTGCAATTATCGCCCCTGCGCATCGCGTAAATCGCGGGCAGGCGAGAGTGGATCGGACCCTGGAATGACAGGGCTCAAGCCAGTCGCTGGCGGTGTGCTTAACCGTTTCATGCCCGCGCGGTCCCGGTGAACGGGCGCCGGTTGCGACCAGTTGATGGATTCCCCTGAGGGTAGCTCCAGCGTTGATTTGCCGGTCGGGTCACTGTCGTAATCCAGCCGGTTGCCACTCCCGTCGCGATAGACACTGGTGCCGATACTGCTCGTGCTGCCATGGATGACCGTGTCGGGACTGCTGCATATGGTCGTGCCAACGTGATCAGTGAAGCAGGTGGTTTGGGCCGGGACCGGCGGCGCCAACAGCAATGTGACAAGAATGAACAGAACCTGCATGCGCCTTGCTCCTTTGCCCGCCGGGAGCCAGGCTTCCGGGGATTGGCAATAGTACTGAAGAAACGTTCCGCAGTCTCTTGCCGGTTGCGCCCGCCAGTCCGCCCCGCTGAGCTGGGGAGGTGAAGCGCGTCCGGGTATTCTATACTTGTCCGGGTGTGACTTTTTTGCTGCAAGGGAAATAGCATGGCGACACCACTTACAGCCGTCCGGGGAATCGGGCCGGCAGCCGCCAAAAACCTGGGCGCTCACGGCATTACGTCAGTAGAAGAGCTCGGATCTGTTTCTGTGGCCAGGCTGTGCGAGGTGCCTGGGTACAGCACCATCCTTTCGCAGCGCATTATCGCGGATGCGAGGGCGCTGCTGGCGCAGGGCAGCCAGGCGGACATTGAAGACGGCAATGGTCCCGCTGGTCGCGGAATGTCCGCGGGGAACAAAGTCGAAGCTGCTGGCAAGTGCGCGGGGACTGGCGGCGCCGGGCGCAAGGGCAAAGGCCACGGCAGCGGTAAGGGTAAACAAAAACAGAAGGACGGCGCCAGGGTTAAGGATGGTTCGAAAAAAAATGTTGAAAAGACGGAAAAGACAAACAAACAGGAGGCTGTTATGTCGAAGAAAAGTGCAAAGAAAGTTAAATCCCTGAAAAAAGAAATAAAATCCAGGAAGGCAAAGATCTCCAAACAGGACAAGAAGATCAAGCGACTCAAAAAGGAGCTGAAAAAAACCTCCTAGCCAGCGGACAACACTCCCGCCCCGGGTGCGGGTACGTTTTCACAGTTAAAATCCCGCCTTTTTCGCAAGTGCTGGTGTAGAATCGCACCCCATGATTCGCACCCGCCATTTCTTCCTCAAGCTGTTCCTTGCCGCCCTTGTGGCCGGCGGGCTTTTGCTCATCTACCTGGACGCGAAAATCACTTCCACCTTCGTCGACAAGATGTGGGAGCTGCCCGCCAAGGTATATGCGAGGCCGCTGGAACTGTTCGTGGGGGCGCGCCTGGCAGCGGACGACCTTGCCTATGAGCTGGAGGTGCTGGGCTATCGCAAGGTCACAAGGACAGCCGGCCCCGGGCAGGTGGCGCGCAATCGTGACCGATTCGAGGTCTACACCCGCGGCTTCGATTTCCCCGGAGATAAAGAGCCCGCGCGGCGGTTGCTGGTGGAGCTTGGCGGGCAGCGGGTGAAGGGCCTTTCCACTGATGGCAAGGGTATCGACCTGACGCGGCTGGACCCGGTCCAGATCGGTGGAATCTACCCCCTGCACGGTGAAGACCGGGTGTTGGTCAGGCTGGGCGATGTGCCGCCGACCCTGCGGGATGGGCTGCTGGCGGTGGAGGATCATCGCTTTTACGAGCACTGGGGAATTTCGTTTGTCGGTATCGCCCGGGCGGCCTGGAGGAATATGCGCTCCGGCCAGGTGGTAGCCGGCGGCAGCACCATTACCCAGCAGCTGGTAAAGAATTATTACCTCACCCCGGAGCGCACGATCGTGCGCAAGTTGACCGAGGTAATGATGGCTGTATTGCTGGACCTGCACTATGACAAGGACCAGATCCTGGAAAGCTATATCAACGAGGTTTACCTCGGCCAGGAGGGACCCCGCTCAATTCACGGTTTTGCCCTGGCGTCGCGTCACTACTTCGATGCGCCTTTGAATCAGCTTGGAGTGCACCAGCAGGCCCTGTTGATCGGCATGATCAAGGGCCCGTCGCTGTACAACCCGTCGCGCAACCCCAAGCGCGCGCTGGAGCGGCGCAACGTGGTGCTGGCGGAGATGGCCCAGCAAGGTGTTATCTCGGCTGAACAGGCGCAGGCAGCCCAGGCCAGACCGCTGGACCTGAATAGCAAGGCCCGCATCCGTAACTCCTTCCCCGCCTACCTCGACCTCGTGCGGCGGCAGCTGCGGCAGGAGTACAGGGACGAGGACCTGACCACCCTCGGGCTGAGTATATTCACACCCTTTGACCCCCTGTTGCAGCGCCAGATCGAGCGCAGCACCACCACCGTGCTGGGCCAGCTTAACAAGGGCGGCGAACTGGAAAGCGCCTCCGTGATAACCCGGTTTGACTCCGGTGAGGTCGCGGCACTGGTCGGTGGCCGGGATGTTCGCTATGCCGGCTTCAATCGGGCGCTCGATGCCCGCAGGCCCGCGGGCTCGCTGTTAAAACCCGCGGTCTACCTCGCCGCGCTGGAGCAACCCAGGCGCTATTCGCTTGCCACTGTCCTGTCAGACACCACGTTGAAAGTGGCCGGACCCGGTGGCAAGGTGTGGGAGCCGCGTAATTTCGATCGCAAGGCACATGGCAACGTATTGTTGTACCAGGCCCTCGCCAACTCCTACAACCTGGCTACCGCGCGCCTCGGCATGGACATGGGCCTGGGCCTGGTGGTCGATATGCTCGAACGACTCGGTGTTGAGGGCGATATTCCCGATGTGCCCGCCCTTACCCTGGGGGCGGGTGAATACTCGCCAATGGATATGGCGGCCATGTACCAGACCATTGCAGCCGGTGGTTTTCGTATGCCGCTGCGCAGTATCCGCGAGGTTGTCGATGCGCATGGCAGTCCGCTCAAGCGCTATCCGCTGGAATATGAGCGCACTGTCAGCCTGCAGGCCACGAACTTGCTGACCTACGCCTTGCGAGCAGTGATGCGTGAGGGCACCGGGCGCGGCGCATACAGCTACCTGCCCGCCAACTTTGATGTTGCTGGCAAGACGGGCACTACCAACGACGGGCGTGATTCCTGGTTTGCCGGCTTCTCCGGTGACCTGCTGGCGGTGACCTGGATCGGCCGGGATGATAACGGCATTACCGGGCTTACCGGTGGCAGTGGCGCGCTCAGGGTCTGGGCGCACTTTATGGCTGCGGCCAGTGAGCGGCCGCTGGGCTATCGCATGCCGGATGGTATGCAGACGTTCTGGATTGATGAACGCAACGGTTACCTGACTGGCAAAGGCTGCGAGCGCGCCCGACTTGTGCCCTTCATCGACG
Organism: Haliea sp.; assembly: GCA_024642265.1. Taxonomy (GTDB): domain Bacteria; phylum Pseudomonadota; class Gammaproteobacteria; order Pseudomonadales; family Halieaceae; genus JARRPM01. The sequence goes on from JAHEBL010000065.1 coordinate 18,301, forward strand.
GCTCGCAGCCGGGCCAGAACACGAACTGCGCGCCTCGTGAGGGCGGTGTGAAAGACTGGTTCCAGTCCTTGTTTGGGGGTTGATAAAAAGATGATGAACCAACGCGCGATGACCAGGGCAAGTGCGCTGGCACTGGCCCTGCTTATTGCCGGATGCTCCAGCACTGACACCCGGGAAACTCAGCCGGCGCCGGTGGTGACACCGCCGCCGACCACGTCCGCACCAGCAGCGGTAAAACCACCACCGCAGCCTGCCCGGCCGCCCCAGCCGTCGGTCTCCAGTGCCTGGCTGCCACTGGTTCAGAAAGCCGGGCAGGCCACTGCGCGCGGTGATTATGAGCAGGCTCTCGCGCTGCTGGAGCGTGCGCAGCGGATAGACCCCGAGAGCAGCGAAATTTACCTGCAGATGGCCAGGACACACCGCGCCCGGGGCGATATGGCCCAGGCCAGAGCCACGGCGGAACGCGGTATGCTGTTCTGTAGCGGCAGCGCCCAGTGTGAAGCGCTGCGGGCTTTTACTCGGTAAAATCCCCTACAAAATGATAGTATTTGCGCGATTGTATGTTCGAGGAGATAAGACGCATGTCAGGACTCTTGCCAAGACTGATTATCGGAGGCTTCGCGCTCGCGGGACTCGTCGCATGTGGCGGCGAACAGCAGGCCGCGCCGGAACCGGCGAGTCGCCCTGTGAAGGTGTTTGTGGTCGAAGGTGGGGAGGTGGATGCGGTTCGCAGCTTTCCCGGCAAGGTCGATGCTTCCCAGCGGGCTGAACTGGCGTTCAGGGTCTCCGGCAAGCTGCAGGAAGTGCTGGTCAAGGAAGGGGACCTGGTAGATGAAGGTCAGGTGCTGGCCCGCCTGGACCCCACTGATTACAAACTGGTGCTGGAAGACCGTCAGGCCAGGTTCGACAATACTTCGAGCAATTTCAAGCGGGCGCAGGAACTGGTGGCCGACGGCAATATCTCGCGCCTCGATTTTGATCGCATGGAGGCGGAATATCGCACCGCGACGGCAGCTCTGTCCCAGGCTGAAAAGGACCTGGAGTATACGGTGATGACAGCCCCCTTTCGCGGCCGTATTGCCCAGCGCGATGTGGAGAACTTCGAGGAGGTGCTGGCCAAGCGCACTGTTTTCTGGCTGCAGAATATCGA
>JAHEBL010000066.1 GCA_024642265.1 Haliea sp.
CGCTGCCGTCGCTTTCAAGCGTGCACACTGTCTCGATCCCGGCCTGTGTTGCGAGTGATTCGAACAGTGACACCGCACGCGCGGCACAAACCACGATCCTGGGTCGTGCATCTCCCAGGAAATAAGCGAGCTCGGATGCCTGGTAGGCCGTATTGAGGGGATGGTAGACGAGTCCCGCGCGCAGGCAGGCCAGGTACAGGCACAGCACCTGCACAGACTTGTCTACCTGCACCGTCACCCGGTCCCCGGGCCTGGCTCCCAGTGCAGTGAGGCAATTGGCGAGGCGCGCTGACTCCCGCTGTACATCGGCACAGGAATATACGTCGCCGCGCATCGTTTCCAACAGTGCGCCGGCACTGTCAGATGGAAATCCGCTCTCGAACAAATGGTAGAGGTTATGATTTTCCATTCCGTTCACTCCTGCGATATCCCTTTCTGATTGCCACCGGTGACCTCTGATGCCGGAGCCTAGTCCTCGCCCGCCATCCACTGTGCGTTGCCGATGAGCGCCTCGCACACCAGGTAAGCCGCCACCGCAAGCACTGCTATCGCAGCTGCTGCCAGGGTCGCCAACCAGCCGGACATGATGTTGCCCTGCGAGCTCATGGCCAACACAGCCAGCCCGGCGCAAACGCCGTTGCGCAACACCAGGGCCCAGCTGACCTGCAGCGGTGAACCGGCACCGGAACAGCCGCATTGAAAATCCGCTCTGCCGCGCAGTATCTGCAGAGCCATAAGCCCCGCGTAGAGCAGCAACACTGCGGCGGCAAATCCCAGGCCAATGAAGCGCCACCGCGGCAGCAGCAACGCCAGTGCAACCGCCGCCTCCAAAGCAGCGAGCGGCCAGACCAGGACCGATCCCGCGGCACCGGCATAGCGGCTCATAATCGTATGGTAATAGCGGGGGGCGAGTGCCTTGTGCCACGCCGCCCGCGCGAACACCCACGCCAGAAACCAGGCCAGGCCGTTGCCGATCATAACAAGCTGCTCCCTGTAATCTAAAGGCTCGCGGGCGATGGACCCCGCAAGCGCACGCGGCGTAGCCTACCATGCCAGCGATAAATCAGCCGCCAGAGCGCCAGAGCTGAGCGTGGTATCACGGGTACCGGGCGGGCCCGCATCACTCCCGCTAAACGTCATCAGAGCTCCAGCAGAGCCAGGCGCCCGAAGATTACAACTGGGTGTCCAGCGGCAGTTCTGAAATATTCTTGATCTCGGTAACTGCCATATGAGAGTGCAACTCCCTGATCGCGGGACTCGCGGTGAGGGTGTTGCGCACAAACTCCTCGTAGTGACGGATACTGCGAGTGACTATTTTCAGCATATAGTCCCAGATGCCGGTCATGGTGTAGCACTCCATCACCTCGGGATGCAGAACAATATCCCGTTCGAATTCGATCAGGTTCTGGCGACCGGTCGAGGTCAGGTTGACCGTGGCAAACACCACCACCTCCATGCCCAGTGCCTCGCGGTTCAGCAGGGCCACCCGTCCCTTGATCAGCCCTTCCTGCTCCAGACGGTTGATCCTGCGCCAGCAGGGGGACTGGGAGATGTTGATATGCTCGGCTATGGCAGCTGTGCTGACAGTGGCATCACGCTGCAGCAACTTCAGTATCTGGATATCCTGCTTTTCGAGCTGCATGGTTATTTCTTCCCTCTATCTATCCATTTCTGCATAATTTATGCAGTCTAGACGGAATATCGGGTCAAAAACAAATAAAAATACCGCCCGTTTTGAAGCAAAATGCGTGATCAACAACACGGTGCTGCCAATGGAAAAGAATAATTCGAAAACTGCCCGCAAGGTGTCGCTGGACGACAAGTACGCCCTCGACGCGACCCGGGCCTATATGACGGGCATCGAGGCGCTGGTGCGACTGCCGATGCTGCAACACCAGCGGGACAAGCGGCGCGGGCTCAACACCGCGGCGTTTATCTCCGGCTACCGCGGCTCCCCCCTTGGCGGTGTCGACCAGGCGCTGTGGAAAGCCAGACCCTGGCTGGACAAGCACAACGTGCACTTCCAGCCGGGCGTAAACGAGGATCTCGCCGCCACCGCTGTGTGGGGCAGCCAGCAGACCAATCTCTTTGCCGGCGCCAAGTACGATGGTGTATTCGGCATGTGGTACGGCAAGGGTCCGGGCGTGGATCGCAGCATGGATGTGATCAAGCACGCCAATGCCTTCGGCACCTCGAAGTACGGCGGTGTGCTGGCGGTGGCCGGTGACGACCACGCCTGCAAGTCATCCACCCTGCCCCACCAGTCGGAACATATGTTCATCGGTGCATCGGTGCCGGTACTGAGCCCCTCCAATGTGCAGGAAGTGCTGGACCTTGGTGTCTATGGCTGGGAGCTGTCACGCTACAGCGGTTGTTGGGTGGCACTCAAGGCCATCACTGAAAACATGGATTCCGCCATCTCGGCGGATATGGACCCCAACCGGATCGAAATCATCACCCCCGAGGAGTTCCAGCTGCCCGCCGATGGCGTGCACGGCCGCTGGCCGGACAAGCCGCTGGAGCAGGAACTGCGCCTCAACAAGTACAAGATATACGCCGCCCGGGAATTCGCGCGGGTCAACGGTCTCAACCGGATCGTGCTGGACAGCCCCAATGCCCGTTTCGGCATCATCACCAGCGGCAAGGCATACCTGGACGTGATGCAGGCGCTGGACGACATGGGAATTACCGCTGCGGTCGCGGCTGAAATCGGCCTGCGTGTCTACAAGGTGGGTATGCCCTGGCCACTGGAGCCGCGCACCACGCACGATTTTGCCGAGGGGCTGGAAGAAATACTGGTGGTGGAGGAAAAACGCTCCATCATCGAAGACCAGCTGACGGGCCAGCTGTACAACTACCCCGTCGCCGCGCGGCCCAGGGTGTTCGGCGAGTTTGACGAGCAGGGACGCGACCTGCTGCCCAACCTGGCGGAACTGACGCCCGCCATGATTGCGCTGGCCATCGGCAGCCGTATACGACGGTTTTACCAGTCGGAAACCATGGAGCAGCGCCTGCGCTGGATCGAACAGAAAGAACTCTCCCTGGCCAAACCTTACGACACGATCGAGCGGGTCCCGCACTTCTGTTCAGGCTGTCCCCATAACAGGTCCACCAAGGTGCCCGAGGGCAGTCATGCGTTCGGCGGCATCGGATGCCACTACATGGCCACCTGGATGCCCGACCGGGAAACCCACACCTTTACCCAGATGGGTGGGGAAGGTGCGACCTGGATTGGCCAGGCGCCATTCACCACCACCGCGCACGTATTTCAGAACCTGGGTGACGGCACCTATTTCCACTCCGGGATCCTGGCGATTCGCGCAGCAGTTTCCGCGGGCGTGAACATCACCTACAAGATTCTCTACAACGACGCGGTGGCGATGACCGGAGGCCAGCCAATCGATGGCACCCTGAAAGTGGAAGACCTGATTTACCAGCTGCGGGGCGAGGGCGTGCGCCGTATCGCCCTGGTCAGCGATGAGCCGGGCCGCTGGCGCGGCCGCTTCGGCAGCGTCCCCGGCTACAGCCTTCATCATCGCGATGAGATGGACGCACTGCAAAGAGAGCTGCGCGAATACCAGGGCACCTCCGTCATCGTCTACCAGCAAACCTGCGCTGCCGAGAAACGCCGGCGGCGCAAGAAAGGGATAATGGAAGATCCCGCCAAGAGGCTGTTCATCAACGACGAGGTTTGCGAGGGCTGTGGCGACTGCAGCATCAAGTCCAATTGCCTGTCGGTGCTGCCGAAGGAAACGACCCTCGGCCGCAAGCGCGAAATTGACCAGAGCGCGTGCAACAAGGACTACAGCTGCGCCAACGGCTTCTGCCCCAGCTTTGTCACGGTCATCGGCGGCCAGCTTAAAAAACCGGCCGCTGGGCTCATGAGCGGGACCGATCAGGTCGAGACACTTTTTGAACCACTGCCCGAGCCGACCCAGCCTTCTCTCGATCGCCCGTGGAATACCGTGGTGACCGGCGTGGGCGGCACCGGCGTGCTCACCATCACCGCGCTGGTTGCGATGGCGGCCCATATCGAGGGCAAGGGCTGCGCCACCATGAACCAGACCGGGCTGGCGCAGAAATTCGGCGCCGTGGTCAGCCACGTGCGGGTGAGCCGGGACCAGGAAGATATCAAGGCCGTCCGCATCCCCGCGGGTGAGGCGGACCTGCTGCTGGGTGCCGACCTGGTTGTCACGACCACCTACGAGGCAATGGGCAAGGTCGCCCAGGGCCGCACCCACGCGGTGGTCAACGAAGCCGAAGTGCCCACCTCAGCCTTTATTCTCGATCCGGACGCGCGTTTTCCCGCGGGCGCAATGAAGGGCAAGATCGAAGCTGAGGTCGGCTCGGACGGATGTCATTTTATCGACGCCACTCACATAGCCACCGCCCTGCTGGGCGACTCGATTGCCAGCAACCTGTTCCTGCTGGGCTTTGCCTGGCAGCGCGGCCTGGTGCCGGTATCCGCCGCCTCGCTGGAAGAAGCCATCGAGCTGAATGGCGTTGCTATCGACTTCAACAAGCAGGCCTTCCTGTGGGGACGACGCTGCGCCCACCAGCCGCAGAAAGTCATGGAACTGGTCAACACGACCCGCAAGGAAGCCACACCGGTGTCGCTGGATGCGCTTATCGGCGATCGTGCGACTCGCCTGGAGAGCTACCAGAATTCCGCCTATGCACAGCGCTACAGGGAGATCATGGCACGAGTACAGCAGGCGGATCCCCAGGCCGGGGCGCCGCAGTCTGTTGCCATGTCGGCGGCTCGCCAGCTGTACAGGCTGATGGCCTACAAAGACGAGTACGAGGTTGCCAGGCTTTACAGCAACGGTGACTTCCAGCGCAAGCTGGAGAACCAGTTCGAGGGCGACTACGAACTGCGTTTCAACCTTGCACCGCCCCTGTTCAGCAAACGGGAACCACTCACCGGGCACCTGATCAAGAAGGAATTCGGTCCGTGGATGATGCCCGCATTCTCCTGGCTGGCGAAGCTCAGGTTCCTGCGCGGTGGGGCGTTCGATATTTTCGGCTATACCCAGGAGCGCAAGCAGGAGCGCGCAGATATCGAGGAATATCAGCAGCTGCTGGACGAGTTGCTGAATGGCCTGACCGGGGATAACTACGCCACCGCACTGGAACTGGCACAGCTTCCGGGAAAACTGCGGGGCTTTGGTCACGTCAAGGAACGCAACCGCGAATCGCTCGCGGTGCGCAAGGCCGAATTGCTCCGGCAATTCCGCGGCGAGGTATCGCCCGGTCAAGCGCAATTCATCAACGCCATCGAGGTGGCATAGACACGCTTGCAAGGATAATAATATGTCTGTTTTTTCAGCCCCTGCCTTTGACGGCCATGAACTGGTCACATTTTGCTGCGACAAGCGCAGCGGCCTGCGCGCCATTATCGCCGTACACAACAGCACCCTGGGCCCGGCGGTGGGTGGCTGCCGTATGTTCCCCTACGCCAGTGACGATGACGCCCTGCACGACGTGCTGCGCCTGTCACGGGGCATGACCTACAAATCCGCTCTGGCGGGCCTGCCCATGGGCGGCGGCAAATCTGTCATTATCGGCGACCCAAACAGCCAGAAAACCCGCTCACTGCTGCTGGCGATGGGCGACTTCGTGAATGCCCAGAATGGCCGCTACGTGGCTGCCGAGGATTCCGGCACCGGGGTTGCGGATATTCGTGTCATGAGCGAACGCACCGACTGGGTAAGCGGCATGGACGAAAACGAGTACGGCGGAGACCCCTCTCCGAGCACTGCGCTTGGTGTTTACCTGGCCATCCGCGCAGCCATCAGCCACCGTCTCGGGAGTACCGAGCTGAGAGGGATTACTGTGGCGGTACAGGGGCTGGGCCACGTGGGCTATTACCTCGCCAGGCATCTCATTGCCGACGGCGCCACGGTGTATGGTGCGGACCTGAACAGCGCCAATCTCAACCGGGCGGTTAACGAGCTCGGCGTAATTGCCACTGAGCCGGGAAAAATACTGCGTCTGCCGGTTGATGTCGTCGCCCCCTGCGCCATGGGCGCGGTATGGAATCGCCGCAGTGTCGAAGAGCTGCGTGCGGGTATCGTGTGTGGAGCCGCCAATAACCAGCTTGCCAGCGCCAGGGATGGCGCCCTGCTGCAAGACCGCGGTGTTCTGTACTGCCCCGACTTCCTGGTGAATGCCGGTGGCATCATCGATGTACACCATCAGCGGATCGGGTCGTCCGCCAGGGTCAAGCGATCCCACATCGGCAGGATCGAAACCACGCTTTCCGGTGTCCTGCAGCGCGCCGACCAGCTACAACGCCAACCGCAACTCATTGCCGAGGAACTGGCGGAGGAATACCTGGCACAAGGCGCGAACGCCGCTCTTTTGAAGGCTGCCTGCTAGCGGGAGGCCGGGCTGTTGTTTTACGCGGGTAGAGCGGCTGGAAACTCACCCTGACTTATTGCTGTCGAGGAAACGCCACAAGCGTTACCATTGGCGACCGCGCCGGCCGGCGGCGATGAATGAACCACTGGTCATGCACCCTTGTTCAGCAGGAAGTCACCATGGAAATAACAGGAGCACTCACCCAACACCTCAAGGACATTGCCAGTGAGGCCCGGGAACTGGAGCAGGCCGGCGCCGATATTGCCTCGACCCTGGAACTGGGCCACGATCCGTTGATGCAGCTGGCTATCGCCGCTACGGCAACCAGCAGCATCAAACTCATGACAAGTATCACTGTGGCCTTCGCCCGGTCTCCGATGACACTGGCGCTGGCGGCCCACGATGTGAACTCCGTTTCCGGGGGCCGGCTGATGCTGGGTATCGGCTCTCAGATCAAGCCGCATATTGAAAAACGCTACAGTATGCCGTGGTCGCACCCCGCCCCGCGCATGCGCGAATACGTGCTCGCGCTAAAAGCTATCTGGGCATGTTGGTACGAGGGCGCTCCGCTGGATTTTCGCGGCGAATTCTACCAGCACACACTGATGACGCCGATGTTCACGCCATCCGACCGCGGCTGCGGCGCACCGCCGGTACTGGTGGCCGCAGTCGGGCCGCTGATGACCGAGAATGCCGCCGAGGTAGCCGACGGGGTGCTGCTGCACAGCTTTACAACCGAAGAATACATCCGCGCTACAACCCTGCCCGCCATCCAGGCGGGGCTCGCCAAATCGGGGCGCGAACGGTCTGACTTCCAGGTGGTCGGAGGCCCCTTCTTTGTCACCGGAGAGACTGAAGAGGAATTCAACCAGGTCAAGCTGGCCGCCCGCAACCAGATCGCTTTCTACGCCTCAACGCCGGCCTACCGCGGAGTGCTCGAATCCATCGGGTACGGCGAACTGCAGCCCGAGCTCAACCGACTCTCAAAGGCCGGGCAGTGGGCTGAAATGGGACAGCGTATCGACGATGTCCTGCTGGACAAACTGGCCCTGGTGGGTGAACCACAGCAGATAGCGGCCAAGCTGGCGCAGCGCTTCGGAGATGTTTTCGACATCTGCGCGGCCAGCGTATTTACCGGGGACGGCTACAGTGCCGGTGGCTACAGCCCGGCCCTGGCCGCAGCGATCAGGGCAGCGACAGTATGAATTCGGCAAAATCACCCTTTGACGCGGTCACCATCGGACCGCTCACACTGCGCAATCGCTTTATCAAGTCCGGTGCCAACGAGGCCATGTGCCTGGAGGGCAGGCCGACCAAAGCACTGGTCGGTCATCACAGCGAGCTGGCCCGGGGCGGTGTTGGCATGACCACCGTCGCCTATATGGCCGTGGCGCCGGAAGCCCGCACCCTGCCCAACCAGATCTGGATGCGCCCCGAGATCCTGCCGGACCTGCAGGCGCTGACCAGCGCAGTGCACGCCGCAGGTGCGGCTATATCCGCGCAGATTACCCATGGTGGGTCATTCGTCACCGGAATGAAGGTAAAAGGCCGCACGATCAGCTCCAGCGGGGGATTCAATCCCGCCGGCATGCTCAAGGGCAACTTCCTGCAGCGGGCCATGACGCCCACAGACATGGAGCGGGTTACCGCAGAGTTTGTGCAGGCTGCCCGCCTGGCCCGCGACGCCGGCTTCGACGCTGTGGAACTGCACATGGGCCATGGCTATCTCCTGAACCAGTTTATCTCCCCACTGAGCAACCGCCGCCAGGATGAGTACGGCGGCAGCGCCCTGAACCGGGTGCGTTTCCCGGCTATGGTACTGGCCGCGGTGAAACAGGCCGTCGGTGACAGCACGGCGGTGCTGGCCAAAATCAATGTGGCCGACGGTACTCGCCGTGGGGCCAGTGTGGAAGACGGTGTGGTAACAGCACAAGCCCTGGAGAAAGCCGGCGCTGACATGCTGGTGCTCAGCGGCGGCCGCAATGTCGAGTCCACCTGGTTCATGTTCGGCAGCAGAATGAACAGGGATGAAATCGGCAAAGTCCTCAGGCAGCAGGGCGACTGGCTCACCGCGCTGATGATGAAAGCCGCAGCCTCACGCGAGCCCGACATACATTTTCGGGAAATGTATTTCCTCGACTACTCGCGCAAGATTCGTGCGGCGGTGCAGCTGCCGCTGGCTTACCTGGGCGGTATCAAGTCACTGGCGAATGCCGAGCAGGCTGTGGCCGAGGGCTTTGACTGTGTGGTACTGGCGCGCGCCCTGCTGCACGACCCGGGGCTGGTGAACAAGTTCCGCAGCGGCGAACTGGCCGAATCCGGGTGCGATAACTGCAATGGCTGCGTGGCCTACATCTACCATCCGGCCGGAACCCGTTGTGTCAGAAATCCGCCCAACGCACTGGCACTCAACCGGATACCGGCTTCCGCGCAAGACTGAGTATCGACATTGCCTGTGAAGGCTTGGCAAATCGTCCCAGCCGTTCTACTGTACACAGGCAGACAATTAGATAAGGAGAACCCGGATGAAGCGCCTCGCTCTTATCCTGATAATCGTGGCCGCCCCGGCCCATTCTTTCGACTGGCCGTGGCAGGACACGCCCCGGGAAAGCTACAGTTACTGCAGGGGTTTCACGCATTCCGGACTGACCCAGGTTGCGGAGAAAGGTGCAGTGAGGATTCAGCTGTGGCTGGACTGGAATCACGCAACCCGCACCCAGTTCAGCGAGGGTCAGCTTGACCAGGCACAGTATGACGCCGGCCAGGCACGCTTCAACGAGTTGCTGGCCTCGAATGACACCGACGCACTGAACCAGGTGCTCGAAAAAGAGTGCAACTTCAGCAATAGTTGACGGGCCGGGTATTTTCGAAGCGCACTGATTATTGTTGGCATTCCGACAAGAGGGCGGGGCCTGCCATCACTTCGCCTTGGGCAGACCGTATGCCAGCAGCACATTGCCCGGCATGTGGAAATAAATTCCGTAACCGGAATTCACGTATAACATACCCCCGCTGAGCACGGCTCCGGCGGCACCCCCTATGCTACCGCCATGGGCTTTGCCACCGTCCAGGGTGGCAACGGTGGCCGCGGTATCAATGTCCCACAGGATGCTGCCGTCCTTGCTGCTATAAGCGCGCAGGTGACCGTCCATCGCACCGCCGATGACAGCGCCTTCCATGGCTGAGGCAGCTGCCGACAATCCCGGCTGGCAGAATTCCCGTTCGCCGCATATACCGGTTTCAGCAGGGGCATACCAGAGTGTCTTGCCGGTCCTGATATCCACTGCGTACATGCCGGGTTTGGCCACCCCCGGCCAGCGCGGCCCTCCGTCAAAATCGGACATCGGCACATACAGCGTGTCACCGTCTACCGCCATCCCGAAGTGCACACCACCCTGGATGCCGCCGCGCCCCAGCTTGCGCCGCCACAGTATCTTGCCCTCCTGGTCGGGATCCAGGCCGAAAACCTCTCCGGATTTCTGGCCCGCCAGCACCAGGTCCTTGCCATCTGAAGTGGTCGCCAGAATCGTGGCCGCACCAAAATCATAGTCCGGGCCGTTTTCCGGCGGGCAATTGATTTTTTCGTCTGTTTCGCAACCCATATTCCAGGCGTCCCCGGCGGTCATCTGCTGACGCCAGACAATGCTGCCGTCCTTGAGACTCAGGGCCAGGATTGCGTCGCTGGTATCGTTCGCAGGAGAGGAGTAGTTCTCACCGGTACCGACATACATCAAGCCACGTTTCGCATCGATGGAGGGTGTGCCCCACACCGGCGCGCCAGAGGGGGCGATACGCTCGGTGCCGACAGCGTTCTTGCCCACCACCCGCGGCGCTTCGTCAATGGTGTAGCCCACCCACTGCTTGCTGCCGGTCAGCGCATCGTAAACCGCCACGCCGCCGCGGAAGGTGCAACAGGCATAAGTGGGGTCCGCAGCGGCAGTGACTTCCAGAGAAGACATGGGCACGTAAAGCCTTCCCTGATACAGCACGGGCGCTGCGGTCAGGGTGAGACTGTGGTGGTCATCGGGTCGATCACGCCACACCAGCTTGCCGCTGCGCGCTTCAATCGCATAGACATTACCCACGAGATCACCGAAAAAGAGCAAGGGGTTGCCAGCCTGGCCGGCCTGCCAGGGGGTCAGCACGATGCCGGTGCGCACCTCGGCGACAGTGGAAAAAGTCCAGCGAATACAACCGGTGGTCTGCTCCAGCGCATAAACAGTGCCGTTCTGACTGCCGACATAGAGCGCACCGCCACCCGTAACCGGTTGCGAGCGGGCCCGGATAGCATCCGGGAAGGCAAAGGCCCATTTGAGTTCAAGCGCAGGCAGGTCATCCGCCGTAAGGCCGGCCATCCCGGGCGAAAAGTAACGCCGATTGTCATGGCTTACGCCCCATCCCAGGGCGTCGGGTGGAGCGTCAAAATCAAACGCGGCCAATTTCGCGTCGCACTGCGGTGCGGGCTGCACGGCGACTGTATCGCCCAGTTGCTGGCCGGTCAGGTGCTCAGCCAACAGCCTGCGCTGCTCGGCCGTGAGGCCGGCGGCCTGTTCCTGCATCACCCCGTGTTCCATCGCGCGCAAAATCGAGCTGGCGGACATGATCTGCAGCAGGCTGACGGGCGGCGCCTTGGCAACCTGGCCACCGTGACAGCTCGCGCAGTGCTGCTGGAAGAGTGCAGCGCCGTCTGCTGCGGTGACGGCCTGGGCACGCAGGGCGCCCGCTGCAGTCAATGCCAGCAATGCAAGAACTATCCTGACCATATTTCCTTGAACCATCACGCCGCCTCCACTATGTAACCCCGACGAGGGAAATGCACAACCACTTCGCCAGCAAGCGGATCCTCCCGCCTGATGGCGACCTCGGCATGGCTGAGACACAGCAACTGGCCAAGGACCGGCACAGCCCCGTAGTCCTGGGGCGTCACACTGACCCTGGTGTTTTCTGCCAGCCTGGGCCAGGCTGTACGTTCCACTGCAGGCACTGCAACAGAATGACTGTTGCGCGCAATGGCCAGCGCCTCATCTGCAGCAAGTTTGGTGCAGCGGCCGTGGCCACATGTTCGCATGCGTTGCTCCCATGCCTGCAGTGCGGGCAAGTCCTGCAGCAATTCCCCGGCATTCGCTATGTTGCCGCGACACATCCAGATCGGGAAGTAGGCCAGGATATCGGCCCACCCTGCCTGGTCCCCTGTCAGGTAAAGACGGCCGTCATCAAGCATCCCCTCCACGAGCTGCAGCTGGGCGCAAAATTGCGAATACAGGTGAGGCAACTGCTCCTCCAGTGTCGCAAAATCCAGGAAGTTAAAAAACTCGCGACGATCCCGCAGGATGTCTTCCGGTAAGGCGGTGTTGGTGCCCATAGAGAGCCCCGCACCGGGTTGGAAAAACGCGCTATCACTCCACTGGCTAAGCGCCATGGACAGGGCCTCGCTGTGCCAGGGAAATAGTGTGGGGAGCGGAAATCGCCGCTCCAGTTCGACGGCGATGCGCTGGGTATCGCAATAGATATCAGCGCCGATCTGCATTACCGGTGTCTTGCGATAGCCGCCGGTAAGCGCCGTCAGGGCGGGCTTTGGCATTACCATCGGAATCTCTACAGAGCGCCAGTCGAGGTTTTTCAATCCCAGTGCGAGTCGCACCTTCTCGGCAAAGGGCGAGCTGTCGAAGTGGTGCAGGATAATCTCAGCCATACCACGTACCTGTAATTATTGTGTAAAAAAAGGGCCAGCTTATGCTGACCCTCAAGGACCCTGCGTTATTTCTAATCGCCGAAGTTCATACCGACTTCCATTCCGAATGCCCGCGGCTCGCCGTAGTAAGCGAAAGTCCACAAGTCGGCCACCGGCAATTCACCTACCTTGTACTCCTCATCGGTAAGGTTCTTGCCGTACAGCCGCACAAAGTATTTACCCTCGCCGCCGGTATAGGTCACGCTGGCGTTGAACAGTGTGCGCTCGTCAACCATACCGTCGTACTGGGGACCCAGCACCGAGTAGACAAAGATCGAGTCGTCCTCGTAATTGGCATTGGCCAACCAGCGCACGTCGCCGCCAAACAGCTCGTGTTCGTAAATAGCGTCGATGTTCCACTGGTATTCGGGCGCGCGGTTGACATCGGCATCACTCAGGTCGACATCATCCACACCGTCATAGTCGGTGTCCGCCGTAAACTCACTGTACTCACTGTGCAGGTAACTCGCATTGCCGCGCAGGGTGAAGTGATCCGTGACCGCATAGGTGAACTGCGCTTCCAGTCCATACACCTCCATATCAGCGGCGTTGAAGAAGCGCGTCTCCTGGAACTCCGCACCAAACTCGTTTTCAAATGATGCCACCAGGTCGCGCTGCGCGTCGGAGTATTCAACGTAGAAAGCGGCGACATCCAGACGCAAGCTGTTATCCAGCATATCGCTCTTGAAACCGAGCTCGTAGGAGTCTGCCTTCTCCGGGTCGGTAGGGGCCGCGGAAGCCGGGGTGATTGCTACGCCCGAAGTACCCGTCTGGTCGTTATAACCACCGCTCTTGAAGCCGTGGGAATAGGTAAAGTAGGTAAACAGATCTTCGGACATTTCATAGCTGAGGGTAGCGCGATAGGTCGGCTCGTCCCAGCTTTCGCTGTCCTTGACCACCCCGGTCGGATACTTGTTGAATTTGGCGGCATCCAGCGGCTCGCTGAAATCCTGCCAGGTCAGGTTGGGATCGAAGCCGCCCTCCAGTGCCTGGTAAAACACCTGGTTCCGACCGGTCCAGTCTTTCTTTTCATCGGTCCAGCGCAAACCACCGCCAAAGGACCACCGCTCGGCAAAGTTATAGGTGACGTCACCGAACACCGCCCAGTTTTCAGCCTCCTGCTCGTTGCAAAGAACCTGCGGGTTTGTATCAAAGAAGTCGGTAACGCCGAAGTTTTCAGAGCTGACACCCAAAAGATCGAGGAATCCCAGCACCTGGTTTACACAGAAAGTGGTGTCGTCCGTCTGGTAGAAGCCGCCGGCAACAAAGTTGATGGGGCCGCTGAAATCAGACGCGACGCGCAGCTCCTGCTGGAAGGTTTCACGATGGTCCTGTCGGTTGGCATCAAACAGGGAATTCGGACCGACTTCGCCGGTGTAGGTATTGGGCAGCTCGCTGTCCTGCTCGCGGTATCCTGTCACGGAACTGAGCGTGTACTCGCCCACGTTCCAGTCCATATTCAGGTAATAGCCGTCGATATCGACCTGGTGACCATCAGACATATGCAGCAGCGCATCATCCCTGTTGGTGACCGCGGCATTTTTAATCGCATCACCGCTGTCCTGGGTCAGGCCGAGAGCATTGAAAACCATCGGGGCAGAGCGCGGCGTGGTGTTGACGCTGGGAGGTGAGTCGCCGTCGTCCCGGATGATTTCATATTGCGCGAGGGCGGTGAAATCTTCATTGGGTTGCCACAGGGCTTTGAAGCGACCCGAGAAAGAATCGTCCCCGCCGACATCGTTGCCGTTGCCCTTGCCGGACGTACCCAAATACGGGCTGGCGGGGTCGAAGGCCGTTACCGGACCATAGGAGGCGCCATTCTCGTAAAACCCGTCTGACTTGATATAGGCACCGGCGGCGCGAAACGCCAGGGTGTCAGTGCCGTAGTTCGCAGCGTAGCGCCCCTCGTAGCGGCCGTACTCCTCTACCTTGCCCTGCAGCTGTACAGTGGTTTCATTCAGCTGGGGGCGCTTGGTCTTCACGTTGATGACACCGCCGGTGGTGTTCTTGCCGAACAGGGTGCCCTGGGGACCGCGCAACACCTCGATCTGCTCGATGTCGAACATTTCCATGTTCTGGGTCTGCACCGAGGGAAGCACAAAGTCGTCAACGGTGACACCCACCTGGGCGTCCTGATAAACGATGATGGAGGTGGTGCCCACACCCCGGATGGCGAATGCGGCAGCCTTGAAGCCCGGTTGCTTGCCGGCGCTGAAGTTCGGCACCTGCGCCGAAATATCACCCAGGTCGCGGGGCACGAGTTCCTCAATGTCGCTACTCGTCATTGCAGTAATGGCGATAGGTGTCGTCTGGATATTGGTCTCGGTGCGTCGGGTGGCCGTCACCATCACTTCTTCCAGCTGCGCGGCGAATGCGGGCAGCGCCTGCATACCGGACACCGCAGCGCTGGACAGCGCGACTGCCGTCACCAGTTTCCTGGCCCGAAATTGTGGTTGGGATTGCTCACCTGACACAGTTTTATTGTTCATCTATCTTCGCTCCTGTCACCATTTTTATATTTATGACGTGTAACTCATGACGCATCACACATCACTAAGTCGAACCCCGTACCGCTCTGCGTTCGCTACAGCCAGGCCCTTGTGGAGTACATTTGCGGGCATCCACACGAGGTCCGGCTGGTTTTGAATACTATTCAAGATTGTTCTTGTTACTTGTCTTTGTCAAGTAAATAATTACCGCAAAAATCCCGCGCAACAGCAGGCCTCATTCCTGCGCCAGGCGCCGCTCCAGTTCCACGTGAAAGTGCCGGAGCCGCTGCTCCTGCTCTCCCCACAGCTGCCCTTTGAAACCACGCGAGCGCATGCCCTTTTGCACCACCGGCAGCAATGCGGAATCCTGGCTCAGGACCTGGCCGAGCCTGGCATCCTCCTCGATAGTGTAATGCTCAGTGGCCGGACGCTGGTTGCCGCTGACATCGATGCCCTCGGGCAGGCCCATCCAGAGCGGCGGTCGGTAGTCGGGATCATCAGCCGGGAAGATCAGCGTCATGGTGTCGTAGTAGAATCGCTCGGGGTCGGATTCGTGCGGCAGGAAGCGCATGATAAACACCGCCTCGGGATGGCAACCGATCTGTACATTGGGGAACACGCCGGTCGCCCAACTGTCGGACAGTTGGCCGTCCTCGAACCTGGAGTAGTCGAGCCCGAGCCGCTCGGCGCGTTCACGCTTGCCCTGCTGAATCGCCCGGCGCACATCTGCTGCGGTGCCCTTGAAACCACTGGCATCGATACCGGCGTCCTGCAGCATCATTTTCAGGCCCTCGGTGACGGTAACCTGGTCATGGATACGCGGGCTGGGCTGTCCGAGGGGCACGATCATCCTGCTGGCGCCGTTGGGATAGAGGTCGTACTGGACATTGAGATCGCCCATTACCCCACGGGTCTCCGGGTGGACCGCATGCAGGTGATAACTCTCATAAAAAGCCTCGACCCCGACCTTCCAGTTAGCTCCCCACTCGCTGCGCACGTGGCGCACCACTTTCATCCGGTCTATCTGGTAGGCTTCCAGATACCCTGCCGGCAAACCCAGTGAGTCCAACAGCGGCGCGGGATTTTCATCCATGTTGATGAATATAATGCCGGCGTGTGTATCACAGGCGACTGGCGCCAGACCCGGGCGATGACAAATCACTTCCGGCTGGAACGTCGACTCGTCGGTGATACGGCGCAATTCTCCATTATTGGTAAAGCTCCAGCTGTGGAACGGGCAGACAAAGACCTTCTTGTTACCGCGCTCATCCCACACCAGCTTTGTCCCACGGTGGGGGCAGACGTTGTAAAACGCCTTGATACCCTGTTCCGTGCGGGTAACGATAATGGACTCATCGCGAATTTCGAACAGGAAGAAATCCCCTATGGCCGGCAGGTCCGATTCCACTCCCGCAATCAGCCAGCTGCGTGTCCACATGCGCTCCCACTCGCGCTCCATATAGTCGCGGCTGAAGTAGCCCTGCTTGTCGTAGCACTCGGTACCGTTATCGATATGCGGCTGTTTGGCTTCCAGCGAGTCCACGGGCGCGTCGGGATTGATCACGGCCAGGGAAATGGTGTTTGCATTCATGACAACTCTCCTCTTGCATCTTCGATCAAGTGAAATACCGGCATCTGTATCTCGTCGGACCACTCGGCAAAGCCAAGCTCGACAGGGGCGCCTACCCGCAGGTCTGCAGGGTCGGCCCCGATCACACTGCTCATCATCCGCGGGCCCTCGGCGAGATCTATCAACGCGACCACATAGGGTGCCGGATATGCTGCGGAAATACCACGCTCCACAACGGTATAGCTGGCCAGCACACCGCGACCACAGGCGGCCCGCCACTCGAGTCGCGCGCTGTGACAATGGCTGCAGACAGCGCGAGGGTAAAACTGGCAGCGGGTGCAGTCGAGGCACTGCTGCAGCCGCAGTATGCCCTCGCGACAGCCATCCCAGTAGGGCTGGCTGAGCGGCGTGGGACGAGGCAGTATTTTACTCATCTCAGCCGGCCTCCCTGCCCAGTATCAGCGCGGTATGGGAAGACATGATACCGCCCTGCGCATGCACCAGCGCCAGGCTGGCATCGCGCACCTGGCGCGCACCCGCGGCATGTCGCAGCTGCCAGACTGTCTCGGTGAGTGCAAACATGGAACCAGGATTAC
This sequence comes from Haliea sp., assembly GCA_024642265.1. GTDB lineage: Bacteria > Pseudomonadota > Gammaproteobacteria > Pseudomonadales > Halieaceae > JARRPM01. The sequence goes on from JAHEBL010000066.1 coordinate 16,750, forward strand.
CAGGATGGCAATGGGACAGCAGCCCCCCGTGTGTGTTCACCGGCAGTGCCCCACCGGGCAGGGTCGCGCCAGACTCCAGGAAAGCACCACCCTCCCCCTTGGCGCAAAAGCCCAGGTCTTCCAGCTCCACGAGGACGGTAGGGGTAAAACAGTCGTAGAGCTGGGCGAAATCCATGTCCTGCGGGCCCAGGCCCGCCATCCCGTAAGCCCGCTCACCGGCCTCGCGGGCCGCTGAAGTGGTGAGGCTATGTGCCTGACTGATATGTTCGTGCCTATGCCCCTCGCCGGCTCCCAGCAGATAGACCGGCGGCTGCGCCAGGTCCCTGGCCACTTCCGCTGACGTGAGCACGATGGCGGAGCCGCCATCCGACACCAGCGAGCAATCGAGCAGGTGCAGGGGGTCGGCTATCATGCGCGAGGCCAGCACATCGGCAACCGTTATCGGATCGCGCATCTGCGCTGCGGGGTTACGCGCCGCATGGGCCCTGCCCGACACGGCCACCTGAGCCAGCTGCTCCGCCGTGGTGCCGTACTGGGCCATGTGGGCCCGGGCGATGAGTGCATAGTAGGCGGGGACAGTGGGACCGAAGGGCTGCTCGAATTCCGGGTGGCCGGTGGACGACTGCACCAGCAATGCCTGGTCGCGCGAGAGTCCGCTGCGCAGGCTGTCCGCCATCGATACCAGGACGATATCGGCCATACCGGTTATGATCGCCGAGGCAGCGTGGTGGATGATCGAAAATGTGGTGCCACCGCCGGCACCAACGGCCATGCAGTAGCGTGGGAATATCTGCAGGTATTCGGCCATGGCCTCGGCGTGGTACAGCAGCGGCTGCGCCATGGCGTTACAGGTAACCAGGCCGTCCACCTGCCCCGCGCGCAAGCCGGCGTCTGCCAGGGCACCAAGTCCAGCTTCGACACACAGCTCCATTGGCGTCTTGCCAACAATGGTGCCTACCGGCGTGTCAAACGCGCCGACGATTGCCACCTTGCCGCTGAAGCTGTGCGCTCCCATCGCTCAGTAATCCTCACTGCCGCTGGCCACGGGGTCAGGCCTTGTGAAAGCGCACCAGCGCCTTGCCCGGTGTCACCACCTCACCCGCCTCGTTTTTGATGAACACCTCTATGTCCAACTCGCCGCCCTCGGGCCGGCAGGCGGTAACGGTGCCGCCCGAGTAAAGGGTCTCACCAATATAGGTGGCGATGCGGTTCGAGTATTCGATGGACACCAGCCTACCGTCTTCGCCCAGCCATTCCTCCACGCACTGATTGAGCCAGTCGCCCAGCAGGGGGCCGGCAATCACCAGGCCGGGATAGCCCTCGACATCACGCGCGTAAGGCTCATCGAAATGAATTCGATGACCGTTCCACAGCACGGCGTTGTATAGCATCGACTGCACGTTGTCCGGTTTGAAGGCACGCTGCGGCAACTCCTCGCCAGGCTTGATGGTTTCGAACCTCGCCAGCTTGCCCGTTGCCGTCACCGCAGTATCCTCGTGGTTTTTTCCCTGATCACCAGCTGCCCGTCGTCATCCACGACATTCATGATCACCTCATAGAAAATAAGGGGGCCGGAGCGACCCTGTTTCTCGTATATAGCCGTGAGGGTGCGGGTCGCGGTTAGCCAGTCACCGGGGAAGATGTCGCGGTGGTATTCGATTTCAAGGCCCCCTGCCATGGCCTTTTCCAGCGGGAACTTCGGCAGCAGGGTGTCGATTGAAACCCCATCGGGAGTGAGCTGGTCCAGCTCGACGATATCCCAGAACAGGGGCACGTGAAACATGGGTGGCGCCTGGTCCCCGTCAAGGTATTTGCGCTGCCGGTTGCCGGTGGCGACGGCGTACTTGCGAATATCCCGGCGCGTTACCAGTTCCCGCCGGGGCGGGTTGCTGCGGCCGACATTCGCCAACAGCTGTTCACTCAACAAAGCGCTCATACCTTGCTCTCCCTGCTCTCCCAGTAGGGTTCCCGTAGCGCCCGCTTGAGAATCTTACCGGTTGGCGCCTTGGGCAGGCTGTCGACAAAGTCCACAGAGCGCGGCTTCTGGTAGGACGCCAGGTGTTTCGCGGCGGTGGCGATGATCTCCTGCTCGGTGGCGCTGGTGCCCGGCTTGAGCACCACCACTGCTTTTACAGCCTCGCCCCACTGTTCGTCAGGCACTCCAAACACCGCGGACTCCAGTACCGCCGGATGCTGGTGGATTGCTGCCTCAACCTGGGTGCTGTAGATGTTCTCGCCGCCGGAAATAATCATGTCCCGGGCGCGATCGACGATAAAAATGTAGCCGTCCTCATCCCACAGGGCCACATCGCCGGTCCACATCCAGCCCTCTCGCAGGGTCTGGGCCGTCAGCTCCGGCCGGCGCCAGTAGCCCACCATGTTGGCTTCGGAGCGCACCAGTATCTCTCCCGGGGTCCGGCCGTCCCTGGGCACCGTGTTGCCCTCGGGGTCCACCAGTTTCACCTCGGTGACAAAACCCTCGCGCCCGCAGGACGCCAGCCGCTCCGGATGGTCACCCCGCAGGGCGCGCAGGTGGTCTTCCTGGGACAGGAAGGTCATGGTCATGCCCTCGGTCTGGCCATAACCCTGGATGATCGTGCAGGGAAACGCCTCCAGAGCCGCCGCCACCACCTTCTGCGGCATGGGTCCGCCACCGTACTGGATATTGCGCAAACTGCTCAGGTCGAACTG
>JAHEBL010000182.1 GCA_024642265.1 Haliea sp.
AAATGACTGAACTGGATATAAGCACCAAAAACTGCATAGTAGAACAGGACGGCCACGTGTTGATCGTGACCCTCAACCGTCCCGAGGCGAAGAACGCCTTCAGCCCCGAAATGCTGCTGGGAATGTATAAGGCCTGGCGGCGACTGGAGGAGGATGACGACCTCTACTGTGCGATCCTCACCGCCAACGGCGATACATTTTGCGCGGGCATGGACCTCAAGGCGGGCGCGGAGGGGCAGCAGCGCTCCACCGAGGAATTCATGGAGATTATGGCCGAGGTGCCCAACGTGCACTGGCAGGCCCTGCTGCGTGACAACCGCCCGAATAAACCGCTGATCCTGGCGGTGGAGGGCTATGCCCTGGCCGGCGGCACCGAGATCCTGCAAGGCACAGACATCAGGGTGGCGGCGGACAATGCCATTTTTGGTGTTACCGAGGTGGCCCGCGGCCTGTATCCCATGTCGGGCTCGACGGTACGCCTGCGGCGGCAGATTCCCTACTGCCTGGCGGCGGAGATGCTGCTGTGCGGTGAGCACATCACTGCCCAGCGGGCACTGGAGATAGGGCTTATCAACCGGATAGTGCCCGCTGGCCAGACCCTGGCGGCGGCCCGGGAGTTCGCCGCGAAAATCTGTGCCAATGGCCCGCTGGCCGTGCGCGCGGTCACGCGCTCCCTGCGGGAGCACCAGGAGTGCATGGCCGAAGCCGATGCGATGGTGGCGTCTGATCAGCTGGCTGGCCCGGTGTTCGCGTCAAAGGATGCCAAGGAAGGTATGCGTGCGTTCAAGGAAAAGCGTCCCGCCGTGTTTACCGGTGAGTAGCTGCGCGGCTGGCAAAACGAAGTGGCGCTGCGCATAATGGACGCCTTTTTCCTGACGAGTGATTGCCATGGCTGAACAGGCCCGAATATTTGAAGAAGTCGTCCTCGGGCGACGCTCCCTGCGCGCTTTTCTGCCCGAACCAGTGCCTGCTGCTACGCTGGAGCGGATTTTCTCGGTTTCCCAGCGCGCTCCGAGTAACTGCAATACCCAGCCCTGGATCACCCATGTCGCCTCCGGGGCCGTCCTGCAGACTCTGCGCGATGATTTGCCCAACCGCTTCATGAAGGGGGACATGAGCCTCGATTTTCCCTACGACGGCGTCTACCAGGGTGCCTACAAGGAGCGCCAGTACGGCTCTGCCCAGGCCCTGTACGACGCCGTTGGCATTGCGCGGGAAGACAAGGCCCGTCGACAGGAACAGTTCATGCGCAATTTCACGTTCTTTGACGCGCCCCATGTGGCTTTCCTGTTCCTGCCGGAGCCGTTCGGCCTGCGGGAGGCGGCGGACCTGGGAATGTACGCGCAGACGCTGATGCTGGCCATGACGGCCCACGGCCTTGGCAGCTGTCCCCAGACCGCGCTGAGTTTCGAGGCCGATGCCATCCGTGAACTGCTCGATATCGACCCGAGCAACAAGCTGCTGTTCGGTATTTCCTTCGGCGTCCCCGACCGGGAAGCGCCGGTCAACCGCTGTGCGACGGATCGGGCGGGCCTTGCCGATTGCGTCTACTTCCACTCCTGATAACAAGGCGGGGATTACCATGAGCGAGCATCTGCTCTCGGAAGATCGTGACGGCGTGCGGGTGCTTACCCTCAATCGACCGGAAAAGAAAAATGCCATCAACAATCCCATGTGGGTTGGTCTGCGCGAGGCTTTCAGGGCAGCCGCAGATGACGATACTGTGCGCTGTGTGCTGCTGGTGGGCGCCGGAGAACACTTCTGCTCGGGTGTGGACCTGGCGAGTTTTGGCGACATGGCGCCCGGTGAGGAACACCCTTTTGAGTCCGCCGCCCGCGCGGTCGTCGAATTCGACAAGCCGCTGGTGGCGGCGGTGCAGGGTGTGGCGGTAGGTGGCGGCGCCACTGTGCTGTTCCACTCCGACATTGTCTACGCGGGAGAGAGCCTGCGCCTGCGCCTGCCCTTCGCCAGCCTGGGGCTGGTGCCAGAGTGGGGCAGCAGTTACATGTTGCAGGCCAACATCGGTGCCCAGCGCGCCGCCGAACTGTTTTATACCGCGCAGTGGGTAGAGGCGGACAAGGCGCTGCACTATGGCATCGTCGCCGCCGTGGTGCCGGATAGCGATTTGTTTGAACTCGCGCTCGCAAAGGCCCGGGAAATCGCCCAGTGGCCCGTGAACTCGCTGCGGGAGATCAAGCGCAGCCTGCGCCTGCATCATCTCCCCGCCATCGACACGGCGATCAAGGCAGAACAGGCAGGCATGATGCGTCAGGCCGGCTCACCGGAAAATATCGAGGCGGTCACCGCCTTCATGGAACGGCGCGCGCCGGATTTCAGCAGGTGCTAGCGAGTTGCCTTGCAATATATTCAGCACCGCTACAGGACAGACGCCGCTCATGATTCTGCTGCGGCTGCAATTGCAGCCGACAGTTAGTATCATGCGCGCAAGCAAATTGACTAGAAAATAAGAGGCTAAAGTTATGACTTCGACTAAACCCCACCACTGGCGCCCGCTGGTAGCGCTGCTTTCCGCGACCTTGCTGGCGGCCTGTGACAACAATGGCGGTAGTGTCCAGCCGGTGGTCCCACCGCTGACAGACACCACTTATTCAGCCGATATCGTCTGGACCGAATACGGTATTCCACATGTGACCGCCCAGGATTGGGGCAGCCTGGGTTACGGCTCAGGGTATGTCGCCGCGCAGGCCAATTATTGCGTCATTATGAGGGCTATTGTCGATGGCAATGGCGATTCCGCGCGCTATTTCGGTAGCGATGGCGACCTCGACCTCGACCTGGTCATGAAGCTGTTCAACGACGATGAAGCCGCGCAGCGCATGTTCGATGCCTTTCCCGAGTTCCTGCAGCAAAATCTCACCGGCTACGCCGCGGGACTGAACCGCTATCTGGCTGATACCGGTGTGGACAACCTTGCCGAGGGCGACGAGGGCTGCCGCGGTGGTCCCTGGGTGCGCCAGGTGGATGCGCTGGATATCGTGCAGCGAGTGCACAAACAGATATTGCGCGCCAGCTCCGATCCGCTGTCGGGTTTCTCCGTGGCCGCATCCCCCGACACCGCTATGGCCAGTGTGCTTCCGCCCGGTATCACTGCGGGAGAGCAACTGCTCGCCACCTTGGACAAGGAGGCGGTAGCCGTCGCCATGGATATGCCGGCCGCGGAGGAGATAGGCAGTAACGCCTACGCGGTGGGGGCAGACGCCTCCCAGACCAACTCCGGTATCCTGTTCGGCAATCCGCACTTTCCGTGGCAGGGCTATGAGCGCTTTTTCATGTTCCACCTTACGCTGCCCGGCGAATACGACGTGATGGGTTCGGCCCTGCTGGGGCTGCCGGCCCCGGTCATCGGCTTCAATGAAAATGTGGCCTGGTCGCACACGGTCAGCACCGGCAAGCGTTTTACCTTCTACGAGCTGGAGCTGAACCCCGAAAACAAGATGCAGTACATCTACGACGGGGAGATTCGCGATATCGAGGGCCGCACCGTTACCGCACAGAACCTGCAGGCCGACGGCTCGGTGGAGACGGTTGAACACACTTTTTACCTGTCGCACTTCGGTCCCATCGTGGACCTGGGCAGGGTCTCGCCTTTGTTGGCCGGTTGGCCCAACGCGGCGGGCACCCTGCTGACTTATCGCGATGCCAACCTGGAAAACTTGCGCGGCCTGGAGCAGTGGGTGCGTATGGGCCAGGCCGCCGATCTGGATGAGTTCAAGCAGGCACTGCGCTCTATAGGTATTCCCTGGGTCAACACCATTGCGGCGGATCGCTACGGCGACGCCCTCTACAGTGATATCTCCGTGGTGCCCAACGTATCCACCAACAAGTACAACAGCTGTATCCGCGGCCTGCTGCAGACGCTGCTGACGGACCAGGGGTTCGTCACCATGGATGGCTCTGACTCTGCCTGCGAGTGGGGCAACGACCCGGATACCGCCGCGGGCGTTTTCGGCTACGACAACCTGCCCAAGCTGGAGACGCGCAGCTACGGGGCCAATGCCAACGACAGCTACTGGCTCGCCAATCCGCGGCGGCTGCTGACGGGTTTCTCACCCATCATCGGTAAGGAGGAAGTCACCCAGAGTATCCGTACGCGGCATACTTTCACCCAGGCTGAGAATCGCCTGGCAGGCACCGACGGCCTCGGCGCCCCCGGCTTCAACGTCGACAATATCCGCCAACTCAGCTACCAGGCAACCAACCACGCCGCTGAGCTGATAGTCGCGGATGTGATCGATATTTGCTCAGGGGTGGAGGACTGGTCGGCCTACTCCGAGAACCCCGCGACCGCCGCACAGGCCTGTTCGGTACTGGCAGACTGGGACGGGGCCCATAGGCTGGACAGCGTGGGTGGCCACGTTTTCTATGAGTTCTGGAAAGCAGTGAGTGGCACTGACGACTTCTGGGCGGTGCCCTTCGACCCGGCCGATCCGGTGAACACTCCCCGGGATCTCAATACCGCCAATGAGGCAGTGGTGGCAGCGGTCACGCAGGCGTTCGCCGATGGTGTCGACACCCTTGTGACGGCCGGTATCGCCATGGATGCCCCCTGGGGTGAGGTACAGTTCGATGAGAAGAACGGTACCCGCTACGGCATTCACGGCGGCTCCGGCTCTATGATGTTCAGCGTGATCACCTCCAGTCTGGTCGATGGTGAGGGTTACGCCAATATCACCCATGGCAACAGCTACATTCAGGCCGTGACCTGGGACGAGAGTGATTGCCCGGATGCCTACGCCATCCTTACCTACTCCCAGTCCACCGATCCAGCCAATCCGCATTACGCGGATACCACGGAGCTTTATTCCAGCGGAAACTGGATCGACATGCCCTTCTGCGAAGCGGCGCGTGACGCCCAGGAGATAGGGCGGACAACCCTGGAAGAGTAAGCGCGCTAACGGCGTTCAGCCCTGGTATCAGGGCTGGACGAAATCCGTCACTTCGAGGTTGAAGCCCGACAGGGCGTTGAAATGCACCGGCGCCGACATCAGGCGCATTTTGCCTATGCCCAGTCGTTTGAGGA
>JAHEBL010000067.1 GCA_024642265.1 Haliea sp.
ATGCGGCAGCTCCGCTACTGGCAGGATAGCCTGGACATCGGCCTGGCGGTGAACGTGCCTGCCAACCTTGCCGGTGACCCCGACCTGCCCGGCCTGTTGCATGATGCGATGGCTATCTGGGGGGTAAACCCCGCCCGGGTCACCGTAGAGCTCACCGAGCGCGCCATTATTGAAGACAAGCAGTCGGGCTTCGACAACCTCGTCAAGCTCAGGGAGATGGGCATTACCATTTCCATCGATGATTTCGGCACGGGGCATTCCTCTCTTTCCTACTTCAAGCACATCCCCGCGACTGAATTGAAGATCGATAAGTCCTTCGTCGATTCAATGCTGGTGGATGCGCAGGATCTGGAGCTGGTGAAAATCATCATCCATATCGCCCACCAGTTCGGCCTGAAAGTGGTGGCTGAGGGAGTTGAAGACCGCGAGAGCCTGGACATGCTGCGCAAGCTCGGCTGCGACTTCGTGCAGGGCTATTACATCAGCAGGCCTTTGCCCCGGGATGAGTTCGAGTCGCTGGTCGAAAGCTGGGACGGACTCGGCTACTAGCACCGCCCCGGATGCCCCGGCCTAGCGTTTTTTGCGGGCTTCGGCGAAAGCTGCTGCAAAAGCACCCCCTGCCGCCGGCTTGCCAGGCTTGCCGCTCTCCCTCTGCGTTTTCTGGTCACCCCCGCGCTTGCCCGTCGTCGGCCTCCGTTGAGCGGCCTGCTCCCCCGCTTTGTCAGACAGGCGCATGCTCAGCCCGATACGTTTTCGTTGGGGATCTATCTCCATCACCTTCACCCGTACGATGTCACCCGCCTTGACCACATCTCTTGGATCCTTCACAAAGCGCTCGGCGAGAGCGGAAATGTGGACCAGTCCGTCCTGGTGTACGCCGATGTCTACAAAGGCGCCAAAGGCGGTTACATTTGTCACGGTGCCCTCCAGGATCATATCGGGTGCCAGGTCCGAGATTTTTTCAACGCCTTCCTGGAAGGTCGCCATCCTGAATTCAGGCCTCGGGTCACGCCCGGGCTTGGCCAGTTCAGAGAGAATGTCTTTCACGGTGAGCAGGCCCACCTGGTCGTCGGTGTACTTTGCCGGGTCCAGCGCCCGCAGGAAGCTGGCGTCGCCGATCATGCTGCCGATATCACGCTGCTGGCGCTCCGCGATACTCGCAACAACCCGGTAGGATTCCGGGTGCACAGCAGAGGCGTCAAGGGGGTTGTCGCCCCCCATCACCCGCAGAAAGCCGGCGGACTGTTCGAAGGTCTTTTCACCAAACCGCGTGACATTCAGCAATTCACTGCGGTTGGCAAAGCTACCCCGCTGGTCGCGCAGGGCAACGATATTGCCCGCTATGCTCTGGTTCAGGCCGGAGACCCTCGCCAGCAACGGCACCGAGGCCGTGTTGACGTCGACGCCAACCGCGTTGACACAATCCTCCACCACGCTGTCCAGTTGCCTGGCCAGCTGCAGCTGACTGACATCGTGCTGGTACTGGCCCACGCCGATCGACTTGGGGTCAATTTTTACCAGCTCCGCCAGCGGGTCCTGCAGGCGGCGGGCAATTGACACGGCGCCGCGGATCGTCACATCCAGGTCCGGGAATTCCCGGGCGGCAAATTCGGACGCAGAGTATATGGATGCGCCGGATTCGTTCACCATTACCTTGTTCACCTTCAGTTCGGGATGTTGTCGCAGCAGGTCGCCGACAAATTTGTCGGTTTCCCTGCCAGCGGTGCCGTTGCCGATGGCGATCAATTCAACCGCGTGCGTGCGGATCATGTGCAGCAGCGCAGCCTCTGCCTCCTGCAGTCTTTTGCGCGGCTCGTGGGGGTAGATCGCACCGTGGTCCAGTACCTTGCCATTGGCGTCCACTACCGCCAGCTTTACGCCCGTGCGCAGGCCGGGATCCAGGCCTATGGTTGCCCGGGGACCGGCCGGCGCCGCCAGCAGGAGGTCTTTCAGGTTGTGGGCGAATACTTCAATGGCCTGGTGTTCGGCCCGTTCGCGCAGTTGGCCCAACAGGTCGGTTTGCAGGTGTGTGAGCAGCTTTACACGCCAGGTCCAGCGCACGGTTTCCCGCAGCCACGGATCAGCGGGCCGCTGCCGGTCCTCGATACCCCAGTGCTGTGCAATCATTGGCTCACAGGGGTGTGTGTCGGTTGGTTTTTCACCGGGATCAAGCATCAGGTTGAGTGACAGCACACCCTCGTTGCGTCCGCGAAACATGGCCAGCGCGCGATGGGAGGGCACGCTCGCCAGGGCTTCGGTGTGTTCAAAGTAGTCACGAAATTTTGCGCCCTCGCTTTCCTTGCCCTCCACCAGTCGGCTTGCCAGCAGCGCGTTGTCCAGCAGGAACTGGCGCAGCTTGGCCAGCAGGTCCGCGTTTTCCGCGAAGCGCTCCATCAGGATCTGCCGAGCGCCGTCCAGCACTGCCTTGCTGTCGGCGAAGCCCGCTTCCGCGTCGATATACCCGGTTGCCAGGCTTTCTGGTTCCTGCCCCGGGTCTGCCAGCAGCGCGTCAGCCAGTGCTTCCAGGCCGGCCTCCCGCGCAATCAGGGCCTTGCTGCGCCGCTTGGGCTTATAGGGCAGGTACAAGTCCTCCAGCCGGTTCTTGGTGTCTGCGCCGAGAATGGCCCGCTCCAGTTCGGCGGTCATTTTGCCCTGCTCGCTGATGCTGTTGAGGATAGCCTGGCGGCGGTCTTCCATCTCTCGCAGGTAGTGCAGGCGCTCCTCCAGCTGCCGCATCTGGGTATCGTCCAGTGCTCCGGTGGCCTCTTTGCGATAGCGGGCGATGAAGGGCACGGTGGCGCCCTCGTCGAGGAGTTTGATGGCGGCGTCCACCTGGCTTGATTGTACGGAGAGTTCCTCCGCGATGCGCTGGGAAATGGCTTTGGTCATGGTTTATAAGGATCTTGTGGTTCGGGGTTATGACAGCGAATTACTGCGTGGAAGCGGGATTATGCGCCAGCTCGAAAGACATTACGATGTGGATATCAACCGATTTTTGTGCCCAGGCATATGCCGGCTGAGCAGCCGTGGCGGGGCGTGGGCCCGGCGCCACGGTGCCTGTTTTGCCTACCTGAAGTTCTTCACCGCGGAAAGCAGCTGGCGACAGGTGATCTGGCCGATGAGTCGGCCGTTTTCCACCACGGGTCGGCGGCGATGCTTTTTGAGCAGCATATCCTGCGCCACATCGAGAATATTCTCCTCGGGGTGGGCCACCAGCAGGTTATCGCCGGTCATATGATCCTTCACCAGTCCTACTCCGGTATTGTTGTAGGTGGCACCCAGCGCGGCTCGCAAGCAGTCCAGCTCTGAAAGTATGCCCACAAGATTGCCGTCGACATCGACCACGCAGACCCCGGAAATTTTGTTGTCGAGGATGACCCGCATCGCGTCCAGGACGCTGTCATCCGGTTTGACTTTAACCGGGTTGGTTAACATATAGTCCCGGAGGTTGACCGATTGCAGCATAAATTACTCCCACCCTTAGGATTTGCTTTCGCTCAGTGAAGTATAGCCCTTAAATACTGCATCAGTGACTGCGGTGCAATACCCGGCAGCAGGATGCAGGCAATCAGCAGGCCGCACAGGATACGCCCGCGCCTGTTGCTGATGGTTTCGTGCTCCGTCCCGTGTTCCCCGGGGCGCCGCGCCATGTAATGGATAACCCTCAGGTAATAGTAAATACCGATGCTGCTGCCCAGCACGAGGCTGAACAGCAGTATCCAGTGGTGTCCACTGACCGCGGCATTGACCAGGTAGAACTTGGCGATGAAGCCTGCGGTAAGTGGAATGCCCGCCAGCGACAGCAGTGCCACCAGCATCAGGCAGGCCAGTACGGGCTGGCGCCAGAACAGGCCGCTGACCTGCTGCAACTGGATATTCTCTCTACCGGAAGGATCACAACTGATGAGGGTCAACAGGCCGAAGGCCGCAATGGTGGTGGCGGTGTAGGCAATCAGGTAGAAGATGGCCGCCTCCACCGCAAGCGCCTGATTGGCGCTGTTGGTACAGACCATCAACACAATCAGCAGGTAGCCGATATGGGCAATCGAGGAGTAGGCCAGCATGCGCTTGATATTGGTCTGCAGGAGCGCAAGCAGGTTGCCGGCGACCATGCTGAAAATGGCTAGCAGTCCGGTCACTTCCACCAGCCTGTAGTAGCGGAACAGGTTGGCATCGAGGAACAGGCGCAACAACACCACAAACACGGCGCCTTTTGCCACGGAGGCGAGGAAGCCGGTGACCGGTGCGGGGGCGCCATCGTAGACATCCGGTGTCCACAGGTGGAATGGCACCACCGACAACTTGAAGGCGAGTCCGGTAAAAATCATCACCGCGGCCGGCAGCAGCACACTCTGGCCCATGCCCGTCTCTTCCAGTCCCTGCCCGATGGCGCTGAAGCCCAGGGTCCCGGTGGCGGCGTAGAGCAGGGCGAAACCAAACAGCGCGGTGGCGGAGGCCGCACCGGACAACACCAGGTATTTGACTGCTGCTTCCAGTGGCAGAATGCTTTTGTTGGGGTAGGCAATCAGGGTGTAGAGGGAGACCGACAGCAGTTCCAGGCCGAGCAGCAGCGAGGCAACATGGACCGCACAGGCCAGCACGCAGGCACCCATGGTGGCGAGCACCAGCAGCAGGAAAAACTCCTCGGGTTGGTCTCCCTGGCTGACGTAATCCCGCGACAGCAGCGCGGTAACCGCGCCTGCCAGGCAGAACAGGGTACAGAAAAGCAGGGCGTAGCGGTCAGCCAGCAGCAGGGGAGTTACCTGCAGTGGCGCTGCCGCGACGGCGAAGTGACAGGACAGCGCGGCCAGTACCAGGATCAGTGCAGCCAGTGCACCGGTAAGGTCGGGGCTGCGCACCCATGCAATCTGCAACATGAGCAAGGTCGCACCCGCAGCCAGCACCAGCAGGGGCAGCAGTGCCTGAAAGTCCATGACGGTCATGGCTTGTTCACCGCCGCGCCTGGAGCGAGTGCGACCACGGCGTTATCAGACGGCACCAGGTGCTGCAGGCTGTCGATTACCGGTTGGGCCAGGTCAAGTACCGGCTGAGGGTAGAGACCCAGCCAGACCAGGGCAACCACCATGGTTCCCATGGCAAGCATCTCGCGGACGTCAAAATCCGCGAGCTTGCGCTGCTCATCAGGACTGCCCTGGAAGGTCTGTTGCATCATCCACAGCGAGTAAATGGCTGCGGTGATCAGGCCCAGGGCGGCAAGGGCGGCCAGCCACGGCTGCACCGCGAACAGGCCGAGCAGCACAAGGAACTCGGCGACAAAATTTCCCAGGCCGGGCAGGCCCAGGGAGGCGACGGCGAAGAACATGGCGCAGGCACCCATGCGCGGCGCCTGGTGCCAGAGGCCGCCCATGCGTCCCATATCCCGGGTATGCAGCCGCTGCTGCAGTGCGCCGGCCAGCATGAACAGGGCGGCCGTACTGATGCCGTGCGCGACCATTTGCATCACCGCCCCCTGCAGCGCCAGCTGGTTCCAGGCATACAGGCCCAGCAGCACGAAACCCATGTGGCTGACACTGGAATAGGCCACCAGCCGCTTGAAGTCACTCTGGGCAAAGGCCAGCACGGCGCCGTAGATCACCCCGGCGACACCCAGTCCCATGGCAATGGGTGCGAACTGCAGCGATGCCTCGGGGAACAGCGGAATGCAGAAACGCAGCAGTCCATAGGCGCCGGTCTTGAGCAGGATGCCCGCCAGCAGCACGCTGCCGGCGGTGGGCGCCTGGGTGTGCGCATCCGGCAGCCAGGTATGGAAGGGGAAGGCGGGCAATTTTACGGTGAAGGCGAGGAAGAAGCCCAGCATTGTCCACCAGCCCAGGCGCGGGTCCAGGGTCAGGCCCAGGAGATCAAAGTAGCTGAAACTCAGCCGTCCGCTGGCAGCCAGGCCCTGCCAGGCCAGCACGACGATCGCCAGCAGCATCAGCAGCCCGGAAGCCTGGGTAAAGATAAAAAATTTCGTAGCGGCGTAGGTCTTGTTTTCGTGTCCCCAGATCGCAATAAGCAGGTACATCGGAATCAGCATGACTTCCCAGAACAGGAAGAACAGGAACATGTCCACCGCCAGGAATACGCCGCAGACACCGGCCAGAGTCCACAACAGGTTGGCCTGGAACAGGCCCGGTTTGAAGTCGATCTCCGACCAGGAGGACGCGATGGCGATCAGGCCCAGCAGCAGTGTCAGCACCAGCAGCAGCAGGCTCAGTCCGTCCAGCGCGAGCTCCAGGGCAATGCCGAAGCGCGGCATCCAGGCCAGCTTCAGGTGCAACAGCCAGTCGCCGGTGCCCCGGGGGTCCGTCGGCAGAGTGGGTTGTTCCGGGGGCAGGCTGACGAGCAAAAACACCAGCGCGACGATGACCGTGGCCAGCGCTGTCCAGCGTGGCAGGTCGGGATGGATGCGCTCCGACTGCCAGGCCAGCAGGCCACCGCCCAGCAGCATCAGGATAAGCACCGCCATGCTCATGTGGCGTTCCTCAGCATGATGGCAACCAGCAATACCAGGCCGAATACCATGGAGGTGGCATACCAGCGCAGCTGACCCGTTTGCAGTGCGCACAACCGGTGATGAGCCCACTGACAGAGCGAGACCAGGGCGTTGTAGATGCGGTCCACCGGCTCATTGCGCCACCAGTGTGACAGGCCCAGATAGGGCCGAACCCACACCGCGTCATACAGTTGGTCGATGCGCCAGCCCTTGAGCCACAGATCGCTCAGGCCACGGCCCAGCGGCCCGTCAGCCAGCGTGTCGATTGACAGCTGCCGCCCGAGAAACAGCAGGTAGGCGAGCAGCAGACCCAGCAGCGGCGTGCCGATACTGATGTACTCGACGGCATGGCTGGCGGCCGGGTGAGCCGCCGGTGGAAATACGCCTGACAGCGGCAGTACCAGCAGGCCGCCCAGCAGGGACAGGACACACAGCACAATCAGGGGTGTCGCCATTTTCCAGCCCGGTTGCCGATCCGGCTCGGTATGGGCCGAGCCGAAGAAAACAACGAAAACCAGCCGGAAGCTGTAGATGCCCGTGAGCATGGCGCCCAGCAGGCCACCCGCCCAGAGCCAGGGCCCGATGCCCGGTATCTCCCAGGCGGACAGCAGGATGGCGTCCTTGCTGTAGAAGCCGGAGGTGAAGGGCAGGGCGGCCAGTGCTGCCGAACCGATCAGGAAACTCCAGAAAATCACCGGCAGGCGCGTGCGCAGGCCACCCATGCGGAAAATATTGTGCTCGTGGTGCAGGCAGTGAATCACCGCTCCGGCGGCGAGGAATAACAGGGCCTTGAAGAAAGCGTGGGTGACGAGGTGGAAGATGCCCGATGCGTATGCGCCGACCCCCAGGGCCAGAAACATATAGCCGATCTGGCTGATTGTGGAGTAGGCCAGGATGCGCTTGATGTCCGATTGGGCGAGGGCGGCAAATGCGGCCAGCAGCAGGGTGAGCAGGCCTATCCAGGCCACCGCCTCCTGTGTCGGCGGGGCCAGCAGGAACAGGCCGAAGGTCCGGGCGATCAGGTAGACACCGGCTGTCACCATGGTGGCCGCGTGGATCAGGGCGCTGACCGGGGTGGGGCCGGCCATCGCGTCCGGCAGCCATGTATGCAGGGGGAGCTGGGCCGATTTGCCCACGGCGCCACCCAGCAGCAGTGCGGTGGCCAGAATGGGCAGGCTGTCACCCACCTGCCAATGGCTGTTGGCGGCCACCAGCATTGGCTGGATATCCAGGGTGCCAAGCTCGGTGAACAACAGGAACAGCCCCAGTGCCATGGCAGTGTCCCCCACCCGGGTCACAATAAAGGCCTTGCGCGCTGCCCTGCCATTGGCTGGATCCCGGTACCAGAAGCCCACCAGCAGGTAGGAGCACAGCCCCACCCCTTCCCAGCCCAGGTAGAGCAGGAGCAGGTTGTCGGCCATCACCAGTACCAGCATGGCTGCCACGAACAGGTTCATGTAGGCAAAGTAACGGCAGATAGACTCGTCATCCCACATGAATTCGATGGAGTAAAGATGAATCAGGAAACCCACGCCGGTGATGACGGACATCATGACCACGGTCAGCCCGTCAATGTAGAACGCGATACGTGGCGTGAATTCGCCCACCGCCAGCCAGGTCCACAGTGTGAGCTGCCGCACCTCGCCGTCAGCCAGGAAGTCGCGGGCCAGCAAAGCCACGCAGATGGCCGCCAGGCCGACCGAGCCAGCGCCCAGCAGGGCAACGAGCTGTCGCGGCATTTTTCCCGTACTCAGGATCAGCAGCAGGGCGCTGGCCAGGGGCAGCAGTGGAATGAGCCAGACGCCCGCCATCAGCCTCGCAGCCTCCGCGCCTGATCCATATCCAGGGTCTTGAAACGCCGCTGGATCTGCAGCACCAGTCCAAGCCCCACGGCCACTTCTGCGGCTGCCACCGACAGGATTAGGAGGAAGATGATCTGGCCGTCGGCCTGGCCCCATTGTGCGCCCGCTGCCACGAATGCCAGGGCGACCGCGTTGAGCATTACCTCCAGTGACATCAGCATGAAAATGATATTGCGCCGCAGCATGAGGCCCATGAGCCCGCAGCTGAACAACAGGCCGGCGAGGGCGAGGACGTGTTCCATGGGGATCTGCAGGCCGCTCATCAGCGTCTTCTCTCCCTGCGCACAATGAACCGGCGGCCCAGGTGGTAGGCGCCGACCAGGCCAGCCAGCAGGAGCATGGAGGCGATCTCCACCGCCAGCACATAGGGACCGAATAGTGCCAGGCCCACTTCTTTCGGGGTTACCGCGACACCCGAGGTGGTGGCGGGAGCGGCGCGCAGTGCCAGCAGCAGCTCGAGCAACAGTATCGCGGCGAGCACCCCCGGGACGACCCAGTTGCGAGCGCTCAGCCACTCCCGCTCCCGCTCGATGCCTTCCTGACCCACATTCAGCATCATGATGACAAACACGAACAGAACCATGATCGCGCCGGCATAAATCACGATCTCAAGGGCGGCCGCGAACGGCGCGCCCATCAGGAAAAACAGCACCGCGACCGCCAGCAGTGAAACGATCAGGTAGATCAGGGCGTGTGCGGCATTGGTGCGGGTGAGTGCCAGTCCGGTTGCCAGCAGGGCGATGAAGGCGGCCAGGTAGAACAGTGTTGCCATCATGGCAGCAGGCTCTTCACGTCTATGGGCGGGGCCTCGTGTTGCGCCTGGCCCTTGTCCTTGCCGGCAATGGCCAGGCCGGACACCCGGTAGAAATTGTAGTCGTGGTACTTGCCGGTGCCGGCGATCTGCAGGTGCTCCTTTTCGTAGACCATATTGCTGCGGTCGTATTCGCACATCTCGAAGTCCGGCGTGAGCTGGATCGCGTTGGTGGGGCAGGCCTCCTCACACATGCCGCACATGATGCAGCGGGAAAAATTGATGCGGAAAAACTCCGGGTACCAGCGCCCGTCTTCCTTCACGCCCTGCTGCAGGGCAATGCAGTCCACCGGGCAGGCAACAGCGCAAAGGTTGCAGGCGACGCAGCGCTCTTGCCCGTCGGGGTCATTGGTGAGCACGATGCGGCCGCGATAACGCGGGGCGAGATAGGGCATCTGCTCCGGGTACTGCACGGTTTCGGCTTTGGTAAAACTGTGCTGCAGGATGGTCCAGATTGTGCGCAGCTGGCTGGTCAGTGACTTCAGCATGTCACGCGCCCTCCAGCAGCAGGGCGATGACCCCGGTGAGCAGCAGGTTGAGCAGGGTCAGGGGCAGCATCACTTTCCAGCCCAGTGCCATCAACTGGTCGTAGCGCGGCCGTGGTATTGCGGCGCGCAGGAGGATGAAAAAGCAGATCAGCGCAAACACCTTGATGCTGAACCATACGATCGGCGGCAGCCAGGGCCCCAGCCAGCCGCCGAAAAACAGGGTGGTGATCATGCAGGAAATCAGCAGCAGGCCCAGGTACTCCCCCAGCATGAACATGGCAAACTTCATGCCGCCATACTCTGTGTGGAAACCCGCGGTGAGTTCGTGTTCCGCCTCGGGCAAGTCGAACGGCAGGCGGTGACTCTCGGCGATGCCCGCGATCAGGAAGGTGAACAGGCCCAGGAACTGCGGTATGCAGTACCACAGGTCGCGTTGGGCCTCGACAATGGCGCGCAGGCTGAAACTGCCAGTGAGCATCACCACGCCCATCAGCGACAAGCCCATGAATACCTCGTAGCTGACCATCTGGGCCGCGCTGCGCAGGCCCCCCAGCAGTGCGTATTTGTTATTCGACGCGAGGCCCGCCAGCAGTACGCTGTACACCGCCAGGGAAGTCATACCAAGGAAAAACAGCAGACCTATGTTGAGGTCGAGAATGTACAGTTCGGGTCCAAAGGGCACCACCGCGAAGCCCAGCAGCATGGCGACCACGATGGCGGTGGGCGCAAATACAAATACCGCGCGATCCGCAAAGGGCGGCACCCAGTCGTGCTTGGTCAGCAGCTTGATCATATCCGCCATTACCTGGAGCGCGCCGAAGGGCCCCAGCCGGTTGGGGCCGTAGCGGTCCTGCCAAACCCCCAGCAGGCGCCGCTCGAACCAGGTGAGAATGGCCGCCCCGCCGACTGCCGCGGCGATCAGGATCAGGCCGAAGCCGATGGTATCGAGCTCAGACATGGCTGCTCCCCGACCCGTTGCCCCTGTCACTGCCGATCAGTTGCGGCCGACGCTGCCAGTTGGCGGCGCGTTGCAGCGTAACCCTGGCCAGCGGTGCGAGATTCCCGCTGCCTGCAAAGCCGGCGCTGTAACCGGCGCAGCCTGTGGTCATCGTTGCGTTGACACGCACCTCGAGGGTGGCGATGCCATCGCCGACATCTACACCGTCACCGGTTGCCACGCCCAGTCTGCCCGCGTCTGCGGGACTGAGTTCGATAAAGCCCGGTACCACCAGCTCGGCCAGCCCCGGGCTGAGGGCTGAGAGCTCATCGCTGCCGAAAATACGAGGGCGCGGCACCAGTTGCCAGAGATCCGGCGCGGCGCTCGCCGCTGCTGTGGCCGGGGCGGTGATGTCGCTGATCCTGTGGCCGCCCGCTGCACCTGGATGTAACAGGCGCACGCCCGCGGTGCCCCCTTTGAGCGGCCCGCCGGCATGGGTCTGGAACTTGTGCAGCGACTGGTTGGAGTTCCAGCCCGGTGACCAGACCCAGGGCAGCAGTGCACCGGGCTGGCTTCTGTTGAGCCCCTCCATGGTAAAGGCCAGGGGCGTTTCCTCATCCTCCCGCTGTTTCGGTTCGTGCACGGAAATATTCGCACGCATGGCAGTCCGCCCGCTGTAGCGGCTCGGCTGGCGGGGAATTTTTACGCCCAGGTTGAGGTAGTGCAGGTCCGGGGCCGCGGCGGTTATGCCTGCCAGGGCGGGAATGTCGGCAGCGCAGGCGCGGGTGATATCGTCGAAATGATGCAGCGAGTGAACATCCGGTCGCTCCAGCTCCTTCATGCAGGCCAGCAACCAGACCCAGGATGGACGGCGCTCCTCGCGCGGCTGGAACAGCGGGTAGTACCGTTGTGCGCGGCCCTCCAGGCTCACCAGTGTGCCTTCGCTCTCGGCGAAATTTGCGGCGGGCAGCACCAGCGTTGCCGCTGAGGTGGTGGCGTTGTCCAGGCCGTCCAGCACGATCACGTTGCGGCATTCCGCCAGCAGCGCATCAATCCCGGCGCTGTTGCCGCGGCGGTACAGGTCGTTCTCCAATACGACGAGGGTATCTATTTCGCCAGCCCTTGCGCGCTCCTCCAGTGCTCCGAGGTTCGGCGCTTTCGGCCCGGCCAGCATCGCCTGTCCCAGGCTGTTCGCTTCAGGTACACACAGGCAAAGCATGGCTTGCCGCCCTGAGCTGCACAGGGCGTTGGCCACCTCTGCCGCCGCCTGCAGGACAGCGGCGCTGCCGCAGCCGGTGCCCGCGATAACCAGTGGTCTGCTGGCGCGAGCCAGCGCCGCGACAATGTCCACCGCTTCCCCGGACGTGCTACCCGGGGTGGCGCTCGCTGCCCCGGAGATCCCCGCTGCTACCGCCTGGCCGAGGGCGGCGATGCCCTCCGGCGCGAGGCTCAGGCGTCGGGTGGCCACGTCATCCAGCGGCGTGTCCGCCACTGCAGCGATAAATAACGGGCTGCGCTGCTGCTGTGCCAGGTTGCGAATGGCGGCGTCCTGCCAGGTTTCCAGGCGCAGCCCCGCGGCCATTTCATAGGCCTTGTTGCGCACGCTCTGGCGCAGCGCCAGGGCGATCCGCGGTGCGGTATTGGTCACATCCTCGCCCAGTACCAGCACCGCGTCTGCCGACTCGATAGTCCGGATATCCGGTGTCACCGCGGCACTTTGCTGTTGCAGCCGCAGGGCGAGATTGACCAGGTCCTGCTCGGCGTCACTGAAGCCCGGCGCAAAATTGTCAGTGCCTGCCAGCAGTCGCAGCAGGTAGTTGGCTTCCACCGACGCCCTGGGCGAGCCGATGCCGGCGACCTTGCCTGCCGCGCAGGAATCCATCATCCGGTGCAGGGCGTCGTGGTGGTCCAGCGCCCGGTAGCGGCCATCCGCCTCGCGCAGCCCCGGGAATTCCAGCGCCCGATCGCTGTTGACAAAGCCGGCGCCGAAACGGCCCCGGTCGCACAGGAAGTAACCGTTGACCTCCGCGTTGAAACGGTTGTGCACCCGCTTGAGCCGGCCGTAGCGCTCACCGGGTATGGTGTTGCAGCCCACCGCGCAGGCGGTGCATACAGAGGGTGCGGACTGCAGGTCCCACTTGCGGGTGTAGTCGTGCACCAGTGACTTATCCGTGAACACACCGGTGGGGCACACTTCCACCAGGTTGCCGGCGAACTCACTTTGCAGCACGCCCTCCTGGTGGCGTCCGAAGTAGATATGGTCGTGGGCGGCCATGGCGGCCAGGTCGGTGCCGCCCGCGTAGTCACGGTAGTAGCGGGTACAGCGATAACAGGTGATGCAGCGGTTCATCTCGTGGTTGATCAATGGCCCGAGGTACTGGTTGCGATGAGTGTTTTTGCGGCCCCTGTAATGTCGGTCCCGGTGGCCCACCATTACCGTCATGTCCTGCAGGTGACACTCGCCGCCCTCCGCGCACACCGGGCAGTCGTGGGGATGGTTGAGCATCAGTGATTCGACGATAGCCTCGCGAAAGTGTCGGGCCTTGTCTCCGGACAGGGAGAAGATCGCACCGTCTGTCACGGGCGTCATGCAGCCCATCACGATACGACCGCGGTTATCCTCGGCATTCTGGTACTGCACCACGGCGCACTGGCGACAGGCGCCGATGGAGCCCATCGCCGGGTGCCAGCAGAAATAGGGCAGGTCGAGCCCCAGCGACAGGCAGCTCTCCAGCAGGTTGCGGCCCGCTTCCACCTCGTAGGCAACGCCGTCGATAGTGATCGTTGGCATCAGTGCGCACCCCCGTCACAGAACGGACAGGCGCTGCCGCTGATATGGCGCTCGAAGTCCTCGCGAAAATACTTCATGGCGCTCTGTAGCGGTTCCATCGCTCCCGGCGCAAGGGCGCAATGGGTATTGCCGATGGCGCCGATGAACTCCACCTGGCGGGCAAGGGTGTCCATGTCCTCCGGTCGTCCCCGGCCACCCTCGATGTCATCCAGGACCTGGGCTGACCAGGGCAGGCCGTCCCGGCAGGGGGTGCAGAAGCCACAGGATTCCCGGGCGAAAAACTCCATGAGGTTTTTGACGAAACCGACCGGGCAGGTTTTGTCGTCGAGAATGATCATGGTCCCCGTGCCCATGCGACTGCCCGCCTTGCCGATCGTGCCGTAGTCCATGGCCAGGTCCAGGTGCTCGGGGGTGAGGAAGTCGGTGGAGCCGCCACCCGGCAGGAACCCCCGCAGCCGGTAGCCGTCTTCCATGCCGCCCGCATGGCGTTCGATAATTTCGCGGATGGGGGTACCTATGGGCAGCTCCCAGCAACCGGGTCTTTTTACTCGCCCGCTCACGCCATAGAGTTTCGTGCCGGCGTCCTCGGTCAGCCCCAGGCCCTGGAACCAGTCGGCGCCGCGCTCGATGATGTGGTGGATGTTACACAGGGTCTCCACGTTGTTGACGATGGTGGGCCTGCCCCACAAGCCGCTCACCTGGGGGAACGGCGGCTTGGCCCTCGGGTTGGCCCGTTTGCCCTCCAGCGAGCTGATCAGCGCGGTTTCCTCACCGCAGATATAACGCCCGGCACTGCTGTGCACCTGCATCTGCAGGCTGTAGTCGGAGCCCAGGATGTTATTGCCGAGATAGCCCCGCTCGTAGCAGGCGGCGATCGCCTCACGCAGAAGCTCTGCCGCCTTGTGGTATTCCGCGCGAATAAAAATATAGGCCAGGTCCGCCTGGATGGTATAGGCGGCGCAAATCATGCCCTCGATCAGCTGGTGCGGGTCGCACTCCAGCAGCAGGCGGTCCTTGAAGGTGCCCGGTTCCATCTCGTCCGCATTGCAGATCAAATACTTGTGCCCCGGCGAGGCGTCGTCCATGGGCACGAAGCTCCATTTCATGCCGGTGGGAAAGCCCGCGCCGCCGCGCCCGCGCAGATTGGAGTCCTTGATGATTTGCAGGCAGTCGGCGGGAGACAATTTGCCGATGGCCGCTTTCATGCCCCGGTAACCGCCATTGGCTTCATAGGCCTTGAGGTCCGTGGGCGAGCGGTCCGCTCGCACATTGCGGGTCAGCGGCAGATCAAGGCTCACCTGTCGTCTCCACTGCCGGCGAGCAGCTCGCGCAGGCTTTGTGCGCTGACATCCTCGTGCAGCTCTTCCCCTACCATCAGCACCGGTGCCTTGTCGCAGGCGCCCAGGCAAGTGACTGGCAGCAGGGTGTAACGGTTGTCCGCGGTGGTCTCGCCAAGGCCTATGCCCAGTCGCTCGCTGATCTGCGCCTGCAGGGTGTCGCAGCCCTTGATCCAGCAACTGATGCTGTTGCACAGGAGGATCACCTGCTCACCTACCGGGCGCCGGAAGATCAGGTTGTAAAACGTGGCGACACCATCCAGCTCCGCGGCGGACATACGCAGGTGGCGGGCGATGGCCCTGAGGCTCTCGTCCGATACCCAACCCCGCTGTGCCTGCACAATTTTCAGCGCGTCGATCGCAACCGCCGAACGGTAGGGTACGTGGGCGATCTCGGCATCGATGAGTGCTATCTCCGCCGCGCTCAATGCGGTTTCGCCGTCGCTGACTACCGGGATAAGTTCGCTCATGCAGTCACCGGTCAACATCCGCCATGACAAAATCGATACTGGCGATGATGGCTATCAGGTCGGGGATCATCAGCCCCCGGCTGATCAGCGGAATCTGCTGCAGCGCGGGAAATGATGGCGTGCGAATGCGGGTGCGGTATGCGCTGGTGCCGCCGTCGCTTACCAGGTGGTAACTGTTGATACCCTTGGTTGCCTCGATCGGGAAGGAAGCTTCCCCCGCCGGAACCACCGGCCCCCAGCTCACATTGAGGAAATGGTGAATGAGGGTCTCGATATCCTGCAGGGTCCTTTCCTTGGGGGGTGGTGTGGTCAGGCGATGGTCGCTCTTGTAAGGCCCCGCCGGCATATTGTCGAGGCACTGGCGAACGATGCGCAGGCTCTGGCGTATCTCCTCGACCCTGACCACGGCCCGGTCGTAGCTGTCGCCCTTGTGGCCGACGGGCACCTCGAACTCGAACTGGTCGTAGCCACCGTAGGGGCGGTCCCGTCGCAGGTCGAAATCCATGCCGGTGGCCCGCAGTGATGGGCCGGTTATGCCCCACTCCAGCGCTTCCGCGGTGCTGTAGCTGCCGATGTCAACCGTGCGCTGTTTCAATATGCTGTTGTCCATGGCCATCACCTGGTATTGATCCAGCCGCGCCGGCATGCCGTCGATGAACTCGCGTACCAGCTGCTCCCAGCCCCGCGGCAGGTCCTGGGCAACACCCCCTATGCGAAACCAGGCCGGGTGCATGCGCCCCCCGGTGATGGCCTCGATGATGCCGAACAGGCGCTCCCGGTCCGCGAACATGTAAAACACCGGTGACATCTGCCCCACGTCCTGGGCAAAGGTGCCGTAAAAGACCAGGTGGCTGGAGATACGAAACAGCTCTGCCAGCATGATACGAATGACCTTCGCCCGGTCCGGCACGCTGATGCCGGCCAGGGTCTCAACCGCCATTACATAGGCCAGGTTGTTCATGACCCCGCCGAGATAGTCGATGCGGTCGGTGTAGGGTATGAAGGAGTGCCAGGTCTGGCGCTCACCCATTTTTTCGGCACCCCTGTGGTGGTAGCCGATGTCAGGTACGGCATCGACGACCACCTCCCCGTCCAGCTGCAGGGCGATGCGAAATACACCGTGTACCGACGGATGGTTGGGCCCCAGGTTGAGGAACATGAACTCCGTGTCTGCGGTGGCACGGGCCATACCCCATTCCTCGGGCCTGAACAGCAGGGCCTCCTGCTCCGCGTCCTGTTTTTCCTGGTCCAGGCTGAAGGGTTCCATTTCCGTTGCCCGGGCGGGATGGTCCTTGCGCAGTGCGTGCCCTTCCCATGTGGGAGGAAGCAGGATGCGACGCAGGTTGGGGTGGCCAGTAAACGTGATGCCGTACATGTCCCAGGCCTCACGCTCGTACCAGTTGGCATTGGGCCAGATATCGACGGCGGAAGGCACGCTGGGATCAGCCGCTGTCATCGCGACCTTCAACCGTATCTCTTCGCGTCCGGCAATGTTCAACAGGTGGTAGACAACCGTGAAGTCCGCGGCGCCGGCAGGCTTGTGCTCGCGCAATCGCTCGTCCATGCCGAACAGGTCAAGCAGCATGGGAAAGCGTGGCTTGAGATGGGCCAGCACCTCCAGTACCTGCTGCCTGTCTACCCACAGTGTCGGCGTGTTATCCGGTCCAGGCTGTGGCACAAATGCCGGCGCACCGAAGCGGGCGAACAGATCGTCCACCGCGTTATCCGCGCTCCTTGCATGCGCCTGCTGCATACCTGTCTCCGGGCTGGTCGGGCCTCTTTGTTATTGACTGACCGTGTCTGTCAGCGTTGCTTACACCTCATCCGGGCCTCGCAGGCTGCACGCCTGGTTTCTCTGTTCCTTCAGCTGGTCGCGGCGCGGCGTAAACTGCGGCTTGACGATGCGCTGATCGCCGGCCACCCAGCTCAGTGGCCGGCGTTCCTGCTCAATGGCGTCCTGCAACATCATCAGGCCCTGCATGAGTGCTTCCGGCCGCGGTGGGCAACCGGGCACATACACATCAACCGGGATGAATTTATCCACACCCTGCACCACGCTGTAGATGTCGTACATGCCGCCGGAATTTGCACAGGAGCCCATCGAGATGATCCAGCGCGGCTCCAGCAACTGGTCATAAAGGTGTTGCACCACGGGCGCCATTTTGCGGAAGACCGTGCCCGAGATGACCATCAGGTCCGCCTGCCGCGGAGTGGCGCGGATCACTTCCGAACCAAATCGCGCGATGTCGTGGCGGCTGGTAAACGAGGTGGCCATCTCCACGTAGCAGCATGACAAGCCGAAGTTGAAAGGCCACAGGGAGTGGGCCCTGCCCCAGGCGACCAGGTCCTCCAGCTTTGCGAAGAAGACATTGCGCCGAACCTGCTCCTCCACGCTGTTTGTTGAACCGCCCGGTGCTGAGCTCGCAATAAGGTCCCCGGGTTTACTGAGGCTCCATTCCATCAGCCTTGTACCTCGGGGTGAGAGCTCTGTTGCGGTTTGCCGGTGCGGGTCTTCAGTCCCCAGTCCAGTGCCCCGGTGCTAAGCTCGTATACCAGTGCGACGGCGAGAACGACAATGAACGCCAACACCGCGGCAAAGCCCTCCCAGCCCAGTTCGAAAAAGGCCACGGCCCAGGCGAAAATAAAAACGGTTTCCAGGTCAAAGATCACAAAGAAGATGGCGACGAGGTAAAACTCCACGGCCATATGAATCTGCGGCGAGCCCACGGACAACACCCCGGATTCAAACGGCATGTCGGTGGCCTTGTTGGCCCGGCGCTGGCCGAGTATCCAGGACAGTCCCAGCATGGTCGCCACCAGCAGCAGAACTGCGATGAAGTAGACCACGAAGGGCCACAGGGATGTCACCGCCTCATTCAATGGGCAGTGCCCCGCGTGGGCAGAGTTTCGGAAAGGCTGGGAAAATCGGGAATAAAGGGGGCTCTGGCAGTTCGCACAAGGCGATCTGTCGGTAACATGGTGCTACTGTTTCGCGTCTTAGCATTGGAACTCCACGCTTCCCGAAGGGCGTTCATGGAGGTCACTTGCCCGTACTACCAACCACTTGGGTAAGTAAATCGACCTGGTACAGTTACCACTTGATACGCTTCGACTCTAGCGAGGTTGAAAACCAAACGCAAGGTGGTCTCGGAAAATTGCTGTAGCTGATTATATTTTGATCAGTCAAACTATCTACTGATATCGAGCAGAGTCATCCGGCATTGCGGATCAATGACGGCCGCAAGCCAGTTCCCTTTTGTGGGCTGCTGCGGAACTCAACCATTTCTCGCTGCGCGAAAAATCGGGATTCGAACAGTCCTCGCAGAAAGCCCCCGCAAAAGGGAACTGGCTTAAGCAGCGGCCTGACTGTCATTGATCCGCAATGCCGGATGACTCTGCTCCGTCCCGGAGGCGGCCGTGCGCAGGGCGAGTTGCAGCGCGATCCCATAAGCTACAAACTGGCGAGCAGTTTTGGAGAACAGCCTATGAAAACCCTGCACCTGCTGCGCCACGCCAAATCAGCGTGGGATGAACCCGGGCTGTCCGACCGGGAGCGGGGGCTCAACAAGCGCGGCAAACGGGATGCGCCGCGCATGGGCGAGGCGCTCTCCCGGCGCATGGCGCCGATGCCTGTTGCAGTGAGCCCCGCAGTGCGGGCGCAGCGTACCCTCGAGGGTTTATGCGAGGGCTGGCCGGCGCTGGCCGACTGCGAACATGTGACGGATGAGGACCTTTACACTTTTTCCTCGGAAGACCTTTTCGAATGGCTGCTGGGTCGCGACGATCGGCAGCAGTCGCTGTTTATCATCGGCCATAACCCTGCGCTGACCGACCTGGTGAATGCCCTGGCAAGGGATGACGGACTGCCAAACCTTCCCACCGCCGGCTACCTTGAGCTGCAGCTGCAGATTGACCGCTGGCAGGACATGCGGCAAGGTTGTGCCTTAATCGAATTCAGCCTGTTTCCCCGCCAATTGTAGGCAGCCATGAATACCACCGGAGAGTAACCATGCCGCGCAGTCTCGCTTTTGTGATGCCATTTGTATTGCTGGGTCTTGGGGCTGGCGCTGTTGCCGCGTCACCGGCGGAGCGGCTTGGGGCAGCTGTAAGGTTTGAGACAATCAGTTACCAGGACCACGATCAGATCAAATACAGTGAATTCGCCGCATTCCAGCAGTTCCTGAGGGACTCATTCCCCCGGGTCTTTGCCCGGCTTG
>JAHEBL010000183.1 GCA_024642265.1 Haliea sp.
TATCGCTTTTCCAGCCAGTGTCATTCCCGGTGCCGGGGGACGGTAGTACCGAATTCCCTGGTGAAGCCATCGCCCTGTGGCATCAATTCGAAACCGTGCACCATAGAGCACTCGGCGACCCGGAATTCAGTCGCCGACTCCGTACCAGTCGCGATACGCTGGAGTCGGTCCAGTTCGATTCCTCGCTGCCTGTCGGTGAGCGCCGCGCCCAGGCGCTTGATTGGCATAAACACTGGCTCGATGAGGCCAGCTCAAGCGCTCCCCGTTATCGATGGTATTCCCCCTATGATCGGTTCTGGCGGGCTAAGCGCAGAGCGCTCCAGGAATAATGCCGATTAGTCGTTCATTTCCATCCAGAACCTCCCCGTTGGCGAGGGACAACACTTCTTAAAAATAGCAGCTTGGGAACTGGAGCCTACTTGATTTGACTCAGGGAACCGGCAGCGCATCCACATCCGTCACATACGACACATCCGTACAACTGCAGGGTGACGTGTGTAATTTATAAGATGAACTGATAAGCTGGCAGCTTCAGTAGTTGGTACCCTCAGGGATACAAGAGTCGATGGCGTCACTAATTGCCGAGCTCAGACGTCGTAACGTTTTCAGGGTTGCGTTCGCCTATATCGTTGTGGGCTGGGTTGTTATGCAGGTAGCGGAGTTTCTCGCCCCCCTGTTGCAACTTCCTCCCTGGACCGTCTCGTTTGCCCTTTACCTCGGTATTGTCGGCTTTCCCTTCGCCCTGGTTTTTGCCTGGGCCTTCGAGTTGACCCCCGAGGGATTGCGCCGCACCCAGGACGTCGATCCGGATGCGTCGATAACAAGTGAAACCGCCGGCAAGCTCAACCGCTTGACCATCACACTGATGGGGATAGCGATTGTCCTGCTGCTGGCGGAGCGGCTTGTTAATCGGCCCGATGACAGCCCCGCAATCGCAGCCAGTGTGGTCACTGCCGATCGCGTCGAGAATACCCCGGCCGACACTGCGCAGGAGAAACCGAAATCCATTGCCGTGTTGCCCTTTGTCAACATGAGCAACGACCCGGAACAGGAATATTTCTCCGACGGTATCTCCGAAGAGTTGCTCAACGCCCTGGCCAAAATTGCCGATTTGCGGGTAGCGGCGCGCACCTCATCCTTCGCGTTCAAGGGTAAAAACCAGGATATCACTGCCATTGGCGAGCAGCTCAAGGTCGCCACCGTGCTGGAGGGTTCGGTCAGAAAATCGGGCCAGCGGCTGCGTATTACCGCTCAGCTCATCAACGTCGAGGATGGATATCACCTGTGGTCAGACACCTACGACCGTGACCTGACCGATATATTTGCCATCCAGGACGAAATCTCCAATGCCATCGTCAATGCTCTGAAGGTGCACCTGGGTCAGGCCGAAGCGGTCAACACCAGAAAGGCAGTCAACCTGGAGGCATACAATTTTTACCTGCTGGGAAGGCACAGCCTGCGTGAGCGCACCGAGGCGTCTATTGAGCGGGCGAGTAAGGAATTCCAGAAAGCGATCGATATTGATTCCAGCTACGCTGATGCCTGGGTCGGGAAAGCGCTTGCCACAGCCCTGTTATCTGTAAACAACTATGGCAAATTGAGTCTCGCCGAAGCCAATCGCGACGCCCAGGCAATGCTTGATGTGGCGTTTGGGCTTGATCCCGACTCCGCCTGGGGGCACGCGACCCAGTCGCTCATCTACAGCAACCTCAACCGGCCCCGCGAGGCGCTCGCCAGTCTGAACCGCGCCATCGAGCTGAACCCCAACGAGGGCATCCTGTACTCCTGGCGCTTCAATGCGCTCGTCGACGTCGGCAACTATAACGCGGCACTGGCGTCGCTGGAGCGAGCCTACGAAGTCGACCCGCTGCACCCGGTTATTCGCAACAACCTGTTGCAGCAATATGCGGATAACCTCGACGTCGAAAAAGCGCGTGCAATGGTGACAACGGACACTGCCCAGGCCTATACACTGGAGGGGGTTATCCACAGCAACGAAGGCCGCTGGGCAGACGCCGTTATCGATTTTAATAAAGGGTTGGATTTAGCTGAAACGGGCCGTGACTTCCAGCTGAAGGTTGGTCTCGGTTTCACTTACCTCTTCGACCTCAAGAACACAGAACTCGCCCTGGAGATCGCTGTCCCGATTGTGCAACCCATTTTCGAGGCAGTGGCGTACCCGGCCGAATTTCTCGCAGACAAGCCACTGCGTGCGCCAGAAGATCACGATCTTCTGGCGCTTGGCGCGCAGGTGATTGCGCTGACGCTAACCGGCCAGTGTCCGCAGGTTCTGAAGGCACTGCGGAGCCAGGACTACGAAAACTCCGATATTTTCGGCGACGTCGGCGGTCGCATGTCCCATGCGCAGCTGGCCCTGAGCTACGCCGCATGCCTGAAATCGACCGGCAGGCAGGGGGAGTCCCGTGAACTGGGCTACCGCCTGTCGACTCTGGTGGAAAACGCGATTGCCAATGGCCAGCCACCCGACTATTTCGCTTTTCTGGCACGTACACAGATGCTGCTGGACGATCAGGCCGCCGCGCTTGCCAGCCTGCGCGAGGCCCTGCAGCACTACAACCTGAGCTGGGCGGACCTGTCGTTACCTGAGTTTGATTCCCTGCGTTCGAGTCCGGAGTTTCAGCTGATCCAACAGGCATTGGAAGACCATATGAACAGTGAGCGCGCCAAGCTGGGCTGGGATCCTATCGAGCTCCAGTGATGCCGCTCCTTCACGCTGCGCCTGAACAAATACATCGACCACTTCGCCTCATTGGGCGTCAGCATTAGTGTTGCACACTGACAATGAGCCGATTCTAACCAATTAATTCGGGGCTCGTATCAGGATATTGGGGAGGCCGGAACGTTTCCTGTTTGCAAACCCGGGCCGGCTGCCTGGGCAAAACGAACGAACAGGGTGGTATTCAGTCGGGCCTACTTTTTTGAATCGGGCTGGCGAGTAGCATTCACAACGGGTATCTTCTGCCGTCTCTCAACCTGAACTGCGTTGGCCATCATGAATACACCAAACCCGGGGCGTAAAGACGTCGCTGCATGGCTGATCAGCGCGGCAATCCTGCTCCTGATTCTCTACCTGGAACTATTGCCCGCGCTGATTGCCGGCTTGCTGGTTTTCACCCTGGTCAACCTGCTGACGCCCCTGCTCAACACCCGCGTATTGTGGGGTGACGGACCGCGACTGCTTGCGGTCTCAATTATTGCTGCGATTGTCATCGGGCTGATCGTGCTGCTGGGCGTTTCAGCCGGCTCGGTTCTGCGGGAGAGCAATCTCAAATTGCCGCTATTGATCAATCGCATGGCGGAGATCATCGAGCAATCCCGTGACCAGATGCCGGTCTGGTTCTCGGAGTACATGCCGGCAGACGCTGAACAGTTACGCCACACCCTGGTGGAATGGTTGCGCGGCAACGCATCGCTGTTCCAGGTGGCGGGAGCTGACATTGGGCGCACGTTCGCCCACATCCTGATCGGCATGGTGATAGGCGCGCTGTTGTCTCTTGAGAAGGTGGTGTCCACCCATACCGGCGGGCCCCTGACTGCCGAAATTGCCGACCGCAGCCTGCGTTTGAGCGTTGCATTTCGCCAGGTAGTGTTCGCCCAGGTCTGGATATCGGGAATCAACGCGACCCTGACCGCGCTCTACCTGGTAGTGGTTCTGCCGCTCTTTGGCATTGAACTGCCGTTTACCAAGACCATGATAGTCCTGACATTCGTTATCGGCCTGCTGCCGATTCTCGGAAATCTGATTTCCAATACGGTCATTTTCGTGGTGAGTCTCAGTCACTCCCTGGCCGTGGCATTCGCAGCACTCGGCTACCTTATTGTGATCCATAAACTGGAATATTTTCTCAATGCGCGGATCATAGGCAGCCATATTCGGGCCAAAGCCTGGGAGATGCTGCTGGCGATGCTGGTCCTGGAATCAGCCTTCGGCATTCCGGGTTTGATAGCCGCCCCCATTTACTATGCCTACCTGAAGGATGACCTGCGCAGGAAAGGCCTGACATAGTGCCTTGCGCTGTTACCCGGAAACCGGCTATCCGCGCTGTATCACATACACGAGGTAGGCAATATATAGCCCGACAAAAAGCGCACCACAACCCCGGGTAATCGCGGCCGTGCGACTCGTCGAGACGGCGAGCACTATCATCACCCCGGATGCGACAACCATGGTGATATCGATGTTGCTGAGTGCATCAAAGGGCAACTCCTGAATGCTGGAGGTCAGCCCCAGAATCCACAGGATATTGAAGATATTGGAACCCACCACATTGCCCACGGCGATATCGACTTCCTTTCGGTATGCAGCAACAGCGGATGCCGTCAGTTCAGGCAGGGAGGTCCCGATAGCGACAATGGTCAATCCAATCAGGGCGTCGCCTACCCCCCATCGCCGCGCGAGTCCCACCGCTCCGTCAACCACCCACTGCCCGCCAAAGTAGAGCCCCGCGACACCCAGGAGGATAAAAACGATCGAACGCGCAACCGGGCTCGTCGGGGCAAGTTCGGAAGTATCACCTCCCCGAACACGCGAGTTCGAGTAGATATACAGCATAAACAACAGGAAAAAGAACAACAGGATCCCACCATCGACCGAGCTGATGATCAAATCAGGTTTGCTGGTAAACAGTGCTGCATTGGCGAGGAAACCCAGAAGGAGTGCGGCGGTCACTGAAAACGGTATCTCGGTCAGAACCGTTGAGTTCCTCACTGGCAGCGGGCAAATCATGGCCGCCACGCCTAGAACGACCAGGGCATTGAAGATATTGCTGCCAAGTACATTGGCAATGGCGAGATCGGCATTGCCCTGTAGTCCCGAAGTCACGCTGACAAATAATTCCGGCATGGAAGTCCCGAATGACACTACCGTGAGCCCGATCGTGAGTGGGGAAACCCCAAACCTGGCCGCGAGGGAGGACCCGCCCTTAACCAGTAAATCGGCCGCGACGACCAGCAGGGCGAGACCAGCTCCCACCATGGCAATATCGATTAACAAGGTTT
>JAHEBL010000068.1 GCA_024642265.1 Haliea sp.
AGCCTATGGCGGCGTGCTTGGTGGTCGAGTAGGCGGCGTCGCCAATCTGGTTGAGCAGCCCTGCGGCCGAGGCGGTGTTGAGGAAATAACCGGCACCGCGCGCCAGCATGCCGGGCAGGCAAGCCCGGGCGGCATAGACATGGGACATCACATGAATATCCCACATGGCCTGCCAGGTGCTGTTGGGTGCGGAGGTGGCCCACCAGGGTTCCCCGTCAGTGGCGATGATGCCAGCGTTACTGCAGAACAGGTCGATGGCGCCGTAGCGCTGCTCGACCGTTGCCACCATGTCCTGAATCTGGCTTTCATCGCGGACGTCGACGCGGAAGGCGTCGCCGTCGATGGCATCGGCAACTGCGGTAGCGGCGTCCTGCTCCAGGTCGGCCACGATTACCTTGCGGGCACCGGCCTGGTGAAAACGCTCACAAAGCGCCTTGCCGATACCATTGCCACCACCGGTGACGATAACGACTTTGCCACTCACCTCCACTACAGCAGTTCCTTCGCCAGCAGTTCGAGGATAACGGGGTCCTGCACGCTCAGCAGCATGGTACCCACTTCACCGCGCTTGCCGGCTTCCTTCCACGGAGCCAGACGTTCCCTGATACGGTCCCCGGAGCCAATCAGCGCCACCTCATCCAGCAGTTGATTCGGCACCAGTGCCTCGGCCTCCGCTTTCTTGCCCGACAGGTAGAGATCCTGGATACGGGTGGCGACGTCACCGTAGCCCAGCCGTGTTGTGTAGTCGTGATAGAAATTCTTGCCCTTGGCGCCCATGCCGCCGATATACAGGGCCAGCCAGGGGCGCAGGGCATTGTAGGCCGCCTCCAGGTCGTCGTTCATCATCACCATGACAAAGGGCGCCACATCGAAGTCCGCCAGTGACTTGCCACCACCTGCCTTGGCAAAGCCCTTGTCCAGGTGCTCGCCCAGCACGGAATACTTGTTGGGATCCATCCACACGGGGAATACACCGTCGGCCACCTCGGCAGCGCAGCGCAGGCCCGCGGGCGTGATGGACGCCGTGTATATCGGAATGTCGGGATTGCCCTCGAGGATAGACTTGAGCGGCTTGCCAAGGCCGGTCGTGCCCTCCCCCTTGAGCGGCAGGTTATAGATCTCACCTTCGAATTCCACCGGCCCCTCACGCGCCATGATCTTGCGCATGATCTGGATATATTCCTTGGTGCGGGTCACCGGCTTGCCGTAGGGTACGCCGTGCCAGCCCTCGACCACCTGGGGTCCGGATGCACCCAGACCGACGATAAAGCGTCCGCCGGACAGCTGGTCCAGCGACATGGAGGTCATTGCGCACATGGCCGGGCTGCGCGCCGGCATCTGCATGATGGCGGTGCCAACCTTGATTTTCTGGGTCTGGGCCAGAATCCAGGAGGCGGCCGTTACCGCATCGTTACCATAGGCCTCCGCGGTCCACACCGAGTCGTACCCCATGGCCTCCGCGTGCTTGATGAGGTCGATGGGGATATGAATTTTTTTGCCGGAATAGCCCAGCAGAAAGCCCAGTTTCATGATAACGCTCCAGTTATAGTCGTAGGGGCCGGGTCCGGCCCGTCAAGTGCAGTGCCAGCAGCTAGTTATAGCGCAAAGTGTTGAATTGCGCCTGATGGTAATCGCCGTTGCCGAACGTGGTATTGATCATCATCAGGCGCTTGGCGAAATGGCCGATATCCAGTTCATCGGTCAGGCCCATACCACCGTGCAGCTGTATCGCCTCGCCGAACACCAGCTTGCCCGCGCGGTCCACCATCACCTTCAGTGCGTGCACCGCGGTGGCTGCGTCTTCCTTCTCGTCTGTGAAGGCACAGACCGCGCGGTACAGCAGCGACTTGGTCTGTTCATAGGCCATGAAGGTCTCGACCATCCGGTGCTGCAGGGCCTGGAAGCTGCCGATCGCCACGTCGAACTGCTTGCGGGTTTTGGTGTACTCCAGGGTTTTCGCGTTCAATTGCTCCATGATGCCCACCGCCTCGGCGCCCAGCGCCATGGTGGCCTCCAGGATCACCGCCTGCATCAGGGCAAAGCCCTCACCAGGCTGCCCCACGAGATTTGCCGCGGGCACCTCCACACCGCTAAACACCAGGTTGGCGACCAGCTGGCCGTCCATCATCCGGTAATCGAGCTTTTCGACACCCGCGGCATCGGCAGGCACCAGGAACAGGCTGATGCCGCTCTCATCGCTCTGCTCACCGCTGGTGCGGGCGGACACGATCAACTGGTCGGCATTGGCGCCATTGAAGACCACCACTTTCTCACCGTCGAGCCGGTAGCCGCCATCGACAGCCTTGGCCGTGGTGGCCACGTCCGCAAGCTCGAAGCGGCTCTGGCGCTCAAGATAGGCGAAGGCACCCAGGCAGGATCCGTCTATGATTTTCGGAATATGTTCAGACTGGAGCTCCGCGCTGCCGCCCTTCTGCAACAGGCCACCGAACAGCAAAACGGTTGCCAGGTAGGGCTCGAGCACCAGGCCTTTGCCCAGCTGTTCCATTACCAGCATGATATCGACCGGACCACCGCCAAAACCGCCGTGCTCCTCGGCAAAGGGAATGGACAGCCAGCCCAGCTCCGCGAAGGTACGCCAGTTGTCCCGGCTCATACCCTCTTCGGAATGCGCTATGGCCTTGCGCGTATCGAAGCTGTAATCATCCTGGATGAAACGCGCCACGCTGTCGCGCAGCATTACCTGTTCTTCAGAAAATTCAAAATTCATCTCTTTAACCTCGATAACCGGCGTTACAGGCCCAGCACGGCCTTGGCAATAATATTCTTCTGGACTTCATTGGAGCCGCCGTAAATGGTGGCTGCCCGCCCATACATGTAAGACTGGCGTGCCTTGCTGCCAAACTCATGGCCCAGCTGCTCCGCCGTCAGTTCGTTCGGCAAAACGCCCTGGTAGTAGGCCGCCACTTCCATGGTGAGCGACTGCACGGCCTGCTGGAGTTCGGTACCCTTGATCTTCAGCAGCGAGGACTCGGCGCCGGGAGCGCCGCCGGATGCGACCGCCGCCAGCACCCGCAACTCGGTAAACTCCAGCGCCATCAGTTCAATCTCGATATCGGACATGCGCGCCTGGAACATGGGGTCCGACAGCAGTGACCTGCCACCGTTGATCTCCTGCGCCGCGAAGTCCCTGATCTGCGCCAGACCGCGCTTGGTATCGGCCACACCGGCTATGGATGTGCGCTCGTGGGCCAGCAGGGCCTTGGCGTAGGTCCAGCCCTTGTCCTGCTCGCCAATACGATTCGCAACCGGGACCCGCACCTCGTTGAATTCAACCTCGTTGAGGCTGTGGTGGTTATCGATCGACACAATCGGGTTGACCTTCACGCCCGGGGATTTCATGTCAATCAGCAGGAAACTGATGCCCTCCTGCTTCTTGCCCTCGCTGCTGGTGCGCACCAGGCAGAAAATCCAGTCGGCGTATTGCGCGTAGGTGGTCCAGATCTTGGCGCCGGTGACCACGTATTCGTCACCATCCAGCACCGCCCTGGTTTTCAGGGAAGCCAGGTCCGAGCCGGAGCCGGGTTCGGAATAGCCCTGGCACCACCACTCGTCGCTGGCCAGGATAGCCGGCAGAAAGCGGTCTTTCTGTTCCTGTGTGCCGAAGGTGTACAACACGGGGCCGACCATCTTCAGGCCAAAGGGCACCACGTCGCGCACACCGGCGGCGGCGCGCTCGCTGTCATAAATGAACTGCCGGGTAGCGTCCCAGCCGGTGCCACCGTACTCGACAGGCCAGTTCGGGGCGATCCAGCCCTTCTCGTGCAGCCGCTTCTGCCAGTCGATCACTGCCTGTTTGTATACCTGGGGCTCACCGGAGGCAAGCCGCGCCTGCAGCTCCTCGTCGTAGGACCGGGAAAGGAATTCCCGCACTTCATCGCGAAACGCCAGATCTTCCGGAGTAAATGATGTATCCACTGTCATGCCTCTCGTGTCGGGTTGCTGGTTTGACTTTTGAGTATGTTTTTCATTTTTGGGGCATGTACCATAGCGATTCCGGGGCCACAAAACAAGGCGTGCGGCTGGGCAGAATCGCGGCGAGCTCAGTACAGCAGGCTGTAAAGCTTGCGCTGGTATTCGGCGGCCAGGGGGTCGCCTTTGCCGAGACTGGCGATGGTATCCAGCAGCAGCTTTTTGGTGGCGCCGTCGCCGTGGCCCAGGTCCAGCCGCAGAATCCCGATCAGGCACTCCATGGCATCCTTGAACTGGCCCGTGTTGGTGTACTGCACCGCCAACTGGTGGCGCACATCGAGGTCGTCGGGCGCGGCGGCGAGACGCTGCTCAAGTGCCTCGATCTCCGGGCTCTTGGCCGCCTCGCGCTTGATTTCCAGCTGGGCCCGCAGCTGTTCCCAGGCGGCGTCCTGGTCTGCCAGGCGAACGGTGGCCAACACCGTTTCCGCCTCGTCCAGGCGCAGGCTTTCAATCAGGGCGCGGGCATAGGCCAGGGTGATATCCAGGCGCCGGCCGGAATCTTCCCAGGCCTGGCGCAGGGGCGAGAGGGCGGCGCCAAAATCCCCGGCGTCCATGGCCTCCATGGCCATCTGCAGCAGCCCGTCCCAGGGCTTGGGCAAATACTTCTCCAGCATCTGGCGCACCTGGGTCTCTGGCTGGGCACCGGCGAAGCCGTCCACCGGCTGGCCATTCTGCATCACCATGACGGTGGGCAGGCTGCGTACCCCGAACTGCTGGGCAATCATCTGCTGATCGTCGGCGTTGACCTTGGCCAGCAAAAAGGCGCCCTTGTACTCGTTGGCGATCTTTTCCAGCAGGGGCATCAGGACCTTGCAGGGTTCACACCAGTCGGCCCAGAAATCCACCACCACGGGGCGCTTGTGGGACTCATCGATGAGCAGTTGAGCCGCATTGGACTCGTCAATATTAACGATGAAATTACTCATGCGGCCTTTCCTCCTGAGGATTTTTCACTATCTGGCTAGCCCAGCTTGTTCAAACCAAGCACATCCTGCATGTCATATAAACCGGCCTGCCGGCCCGCCAGCCAACCCGCTGCGCGCACCGCGCCCCGGGCAAAGGACATCCGGCTCGAGGCCTTGTGGGTAATCTCCACCCGTTCGCCATCGGCGGCGAAGGTTACCGTGTGATCTCCCACGATATCGCCGGCGCGGACGGTGGCAAAGCCGATGGTCTCACGCGAGCGCGCACCGGTCTGGCCTTCCCTGCCATACACGGCCACCTTGTCCAGGTCGCGGCCCAGGGCCCTGGCAACCACCTGGCCCATGCTCAGGGCGGTGCCGGACGGCGCGTCAATCTTGTGGCGATGGTGAGCCTCGTAGACCTCGATATCCACCTCGTCCCCCAGTACCCGGGCGGCCATATCCAGCAACTGGAAGCACAGGTTGACACCCGTACTGAAGTTGGAAGACTTGCAAATCGCGACCGAGCCCGCTGCCCGCTCGATATCCTTCATCTGCTCCTGGGTAAAACCGGTGGTGCCGATGACGACCGCCACATTGTGCTGCGCACACTCCGCCACGTTGGCAAGGGTGGCGACGGGCACCGTGAAATCGATGAGCACATCGATCTGCCCGATCACCTCCGCCAGGCTGCCCACCACGGGCACACCGTTGCGGCCCTGGCCGGACAGCTCGCCGGAATCCGCACCCAGGAAACTGCTGCCGGGCTGTTCGACCGCGGCGACCAGTTTCAGCTCGCCCCCGGACAGGGCTATCGCCTCCACGAGGGTGCGTCCCATGCGGCCGGCCGCGCCGGTGATACCGATTCTGGTGGTCATATTTTCAGATCGTCAAAAAAGTTTTTCACGCCCTCGAACCAGCTGGTCTGGCGCGGGGACTGGGCGTGCCCGCCCTTGCCGAGGGTCTTCTGGAACTGCTCGAGCAGTGACTTCTGTTCCTTGTTGAGATTGACCGGTGTTTCCACTACGGCCCGGCACAACAGGTCCCCGACGCTGCCGCCGCGCACCGGCTTGACGCCCTTGCCCCGCAGCCTGAACAGTTTGCCGGTCTGGGTCTCGGCGGGAATCTTCAGTTTCACCCGACCATCGAGGGTCGGCACCTCGAGCTCACCACCCAGTGCCGCGTCCACGAAGGTAATGGGCACTTCGCAGTACAGGTTCTTGCCGTCCCGCTCGAAAATATTGTGCGAGCGCACCGACATCTGCACAAACAGGTCACCGGGCGGCCCGCCGTCAGGCCCCGCCTCGCCCTCACCGGACAGGCGGATGCGGTCGCCGGTGTCAACGCCGGGAGGCACTTTTACAGACAGGGTGCGGGTTTTCTCGACCCGGCCCTGGCCGTGACAGGCATTGCAGGGATCGGAGATTGTCTTGCCGCGACCGCGGCAGGTGGGGCAGGCTTGCTGCACCTGGAAAAAGCCCTGCTGCATACGCACCTGGCCGGCGCCGCCACAGGTACCGCAGGTAGTGGGCGCGCTGCCCTTCTTCGCGCCGGAGCCGTCACATTTTTCGCAGGTGCTGAGGCTGGGAACCTTGATTTCCACGGTCGTACCGCGCACCGCGTCCTCCAGCGAGATATCCAGGGTATAGCGCAGGTCAGAGCCGCGCTGGGGCCCTCCCCGGCCGCGGCCACCGCCGCCCCCGAAAATATCACCGAACACATCGCCGAAAATGTCACTGAAATTGCCACCGCCGAATCCGCCGGCGCCGCCACCCATGCTCGGGTCCACACCCGCATGGCCGAAGCGGTCGTAGGCCGCCCGCTTCTCGGGATCCATCAGCACGTCGTAGGCCTCGGTGGCCTCCTTGAACTTGTGGTCGGCGTCCGGGTCGTCAGGATTGCGGTCCGGGTGAAATTTCATCGCCACCCGGCGGTAGGCCTTCTTGATTTCCTTGTCGTCAGTGCTCTTGGTGACGCCGAGCACCTCGTAATAATCGCGTTTTGACATAAACCCCGCGGTTTTTCATCCGCTCATCTGAAATGACTACGCGGGCTCGTAAGTCCCGCGTCGTCATGGTTTTGTCCGTGGCCGGATTTCCCGGCCGGTAAACAGACCTGTTATAGAGGAGTGCCCTCCGCCTTACTTCTTGTCGTCTTTCACTTCCTCGAACTCGGCGTCAACCACGTCATCCGCTGAAGCTTCCGCCTGTTCGGCGCCGCCACCGGCCGCGTTCTCAGCTGCCGCGGCCTGGGCCGTATACATCTTCTGGGCCACCGGGCTGGTCGCTTCCGTGAGCTTGGCCGCCGCCGCGTCGACAGCGTCCTTGTCATCGGCCTTGAGCGCTGCTTCCGCCTCGGTCAGAGCCGCCTCGATGGCTGCTTTTTCCTCGTCGGTGGCATGCTCTGCCGCCTCTTCCAGCGTCTTGCGTGCGGCGTGCACCAGACCATCGAGCGTGTTGCGCGAGGTGACAAGGTCGGCAAACTTGGCATCCGCCTCGGCGTTGAGCTCCGCATCGGCCACCATTTTTTCGATGTCCTCATCGCTCAGGCCGCCGGAGGCTGTAATCCGGATGGACTGCTCCTTGCCGGTCGCCTTGTCCTTGGCCGAAACGTGCAGGATACCGTTGGCGTCCAGGTCGAAGGTAACCTCGATCTGCGGCATGCCGCGCGGTGCCGGCGGAATGTCCGCCAG
Organism: Haliea sp.; assembly: GCA_024642265.1. GTDB lineage: Bacteria > Pseudomonadota > Gammaproteobacteria > Pseudomonadales > Halieaceae > JARRPM01. The sequence continues at coordinate 7,585 of JAHEBL010000068.1, forward strand.
GTCAAAGCGGCCCAGCGACTTGTTGCCTGTGGCCTGTTTGCGCTCACCCTGTACCACGTGGATTGTCACAGCGGTCTGGTTGTCATCCGCGGTGGAGAATATTTGCGACTTCTTGGTCGGGATGGTGGTGTTTTTCTCGATCAGCGGAGTGGCAACGCCGCCCATGGTCTCGATACCCAGGGTCAGCGGGGTGACGTCCAGCAGCAGCACGTCCTTCACGTCGCCGGACAGCACCGCGCCCTGGATGGAGGCGCCAATGGCCACGGCTTCATCCGGGTTTACATCCCGGCGCGCTTCCTTGCCGAAGTAATCCGCCACTTTCTTCTGCACCATGGGCATACGGGTCTGTCCGCCCACCAGGATGACATCGTGGATGTCGCTGGGGCTGAGGCCTGCATCTTTCAGGGCAATTTTCACCGGCTCCATGGAGCGGTTTACCAGCTCTTCCACCAGCGATTCCAGCTTGGCGCGGGAGAGCTTGACCACCAGGTGCTTGGGACCGGTTGCGTCCGCGGTGATGTAGGGCAGGTTGACTTCAGTCTGCTGGGCGCTGGACAGCTCGATCTTGGCCTTCTCAGCCGCCTCTTTCAGGCGCTGCAGGGCCAGCGGGTCCTTGTGCAGGTCAATACCGCTCTCTTTCTTGAACTCGGCTGACAGGTACTCGATGAGGCGCATGTCGAAGTCCTCACCACCGAGGAAGGTGTCGCCGTTGGTCGACAGCACTTCGAACTGGTGCTCACCGTCCACCTCAGCAATCTCGATAATCGAGATATCAAAGGTACCGCCACCGAGGTCGTAGACCGCGATAGTGTGGTCGCCCTTGGCCTTGTCCATGCCGTAGGCCAGGGCCGCCGCGGTGGGCTCGTTGATAATACGCTTGACGTTGAGGCCGGCAATCTTGCCCGCGTCCTTGGTCGCCTGGCGCTGGGAATCGTTGAAATAGGCCGGCACGGTGATGACCGCTTCGGTCACCGGCTCACCGAGGAATTCCTCGGCGGTCTTTTTCATCTTGCGCAGCACCTCGGCGGATACCTGCGGGGGAGCCATTTTCTCGTCGCGAACCTGTACCCAGGCGTCGCCGTTGTCCGCTTCCACGATCTTGTAGGGGACCATCTTGATGTCTTTCTGGACCACGTCGTCCTTGAACTTGCGGCCGATCAGGCGCTTCACCGCAAACAGGGTGTTGTGCGGATTGGTCACGGCCTGGCGCTTGGCGCTCTGGCCTACCAGGATTTCGCCTTCATCGGTGTAGCCGACAATGGAAGGCGTGGTGCGGTCGCCCTCTGAGTTCTCTATGACCCTTGCCTTGCCACCCTCCATCACCGATACGCAGGAGTTGGTGGTTCCAAGGTCGATACCAATAATCTTGCCCATGTGTATTTCTCCGTTTGGTTGGACAGGCGCCGCCTGCCACTGTTGCGATGTTCTCTATATTGGCCCAGCACGGCCAAATTCAAGGGCCCGGGGCATTATTCTTTGACTTTCGGGCCTTATCCGGCCGCCTTGCTGACCATGACCATGGCCGGGCGCAACAGGCGGCCGTTCAGGGTGTAGCCCTTCTGCATGACGGCAATCACCGAATTGGGCTCGACATCGGGGTTTTCCACCATGCTCATGGCCTGGTGCAGATTGGGGTCGAAGGGCTCGCCCATCGGTTCGACCGCCTCGATATTGAACTTGCGCAGCGCATCGAGGAAGCTCTTGAGGGTCAACTCCACCCCCTCGGCGATGGGCTTTACGTTCTCCTCGTTGCCGACGGTCGACTCCAGGGCCCGCTCCAGGTTGTCGACCACAGGCAGCAGCTCGCGGGCAAATTGCTCGAGGCCGAACTTGCGGGCTTTCTCCACATCCTGCTCGGCCCGGCGCTTGACGTTCTGGGCATCGGCCTGGGACCGCAGGGCGGCGTCCCTGGCGGTGAGCAGATCCTCCTGCAATTGCTCGATGACGGCTTCCGGGGAGAGCTCGCCTGCAACCGCCTCACCGCTCTCGCCTGCCTCCGCGGTGCCCGCCTCGAGTTCCGCGTCCGGGGAGTCCTGCTGTTGCTGTTCCGGGGTTTCTGCCTGTTCCTGTTTGTGATCGGCCACGCCTGCCCTCCATATATGGCTGTTACGGGTCAAATTAAGGCACACGCCCGCCCCGACCGGGCTGGCGCGCAGGTTGTGTGCTTCAGAATATGGGGATGGGGGCCCGCCAATTCAAGGCGGGGGGAGCGGATTTAGCTGCTGAGGGCCGAGCTGAGCATGCGGGCAGTGACATCGACGATGGGAATGACCTTTTCATAGGCCATGCGGGTGGGGCCGATCACGCCCAGCACCCCCAGCATCCGCTCGCCGTCGTTATAGGGTGCGGTAATGACGCTGTAATTGCCAAATACCTTGTAGCCGGCCTCTTCGCCGATAAAAATCTGGATACCCTGGGCCCGGCTGCAGCGCTCCAGCAGGTGCAACAGGTCTTTTTTTCGCTCAAAGGCGTCGAACAGGCCGCGCAACTGGAGCATTTCCTCCGCCGTGGCATTGCCCACCAGGCGCGACTTGCCCACCACCATGCACTCCTCGCCGTCGGCGTCCTGCTGCAGGGCCTGGTTGGCCAGGTCCAGGGAGGCCTGCAGGTAACTGTCGATCCGGCTGCGGGCGTCCTGCATTTCCTGCAGGATCTGCTCCTTCACCAGGTGCAGCGGCCGGCCGGCGAAGCGCTGGTTGACCATCGCGGCGGCCTCCCGCAATTGCGCCTCGGTGAACACCCGCTGGGTGTGAATGATGCGGTTCTGCACCTCGCGCTCATTGATCACCAGGATCACCAGCACCCGGTCCCCGGACAGGGGCAGAAACTCCACCTGGCGCAACTGCAGGGCCTCCTGCCGCGGCACCGTGACCAGGCCTGCCTGGGCGGTAATACTGGATAACAGGGCCGAGGCGGATTGCACCAGCTCGGTGGATGACTTGTCCGGATTGAGCTCGGCCCGCATCCTGGAGACGGCCTCCTCGTCCAGCGGCCTCACCTGCAACAGGCTGTCGACGAACAGGCGGTAGCCCAGCGCCGTGGGCACCCGGCCCGCGGAGGTATGGGGGGAGTGCAGGTAGCCCTTGTCCTCCAGGTCCGACATGACGTTGCGGATAGTGGCGGCGCTCACCCCCAGGCCGGCTTCCTCCAGCAGGGTTCTGGATCCCACCGGCTGCCCGTCGCGGATGTGGCGCTCCACCAGTGTTTTCAACAAAATACGTGCCCGCTCGGAAATATCAGCCATTGCCTCTCCTGCTCACAACGAGTGCCTGTGCAGGTTTTATCACAGCGCCTGCTATTTACAAGAGGGGATGTCATCCGGAGTCGGACAAAGAAGGTATTTATGCCACCCATAATCTGGGGTATAAATGCGCAAACCTGCAGGCTTTCCCCATGCTCACTCATATCAGTATCAGTAACTACACCATCGTTGCGGCGCTGGAGATCGATTTCGCCCGCGGCATGACCGTCATCACCGGCGAGACCGGCGCCGGCAAGTCCATCATGCTGGACGCCCTGGGTTTATGCCTGGGTGACCGGGCCGACCCGAAGGCAGTGCGCCACGGCTGTGACCGGGCGGAGATCGTCGCCGGCTTCGATGTCGGCGCAATCCCCCAGGCGGTAGCCTGGTTGCAGGAACGGGACCTCTACAGTTCCGAGGAATGCCTGCTGCGCAGGATCGTCACCACCGAGGGGCGCAGCCGCGCCTACATCAACGGCACCGCCTCCACCGCGCAGGATTGCGCCGAGCTGGGCGCCCTGCTGATCGACATCCACAGCCAGCACGCCCACCAGTCGCTGCTGCGCAAGCCCGTGCAGCGCGAACTGCTGGACGCCTATGCCGGCCACCTGCCGCTCACCCGGGAGGTCGAGCAGATCGCCTCGGACTGGCTGCGGGGCCAGCGCGAACTGGACCTTCTCACCAGCACCCGGGACGAGCAAACCGCGCGCGCCCAGTTGCTGGCCTACCAGGTGGACGAGCTGGACGCACTGAACCTGCGCGAGGGCGAGCTGGGCACTCTGGAGCAGGAACTGAAGCTGCTGGCCAACGCGGAACACATCCTGAAAGCCTCGCACCAGGCCCTGGAACTGTGTGAAGAACACGAAAGCGGTGTCCGCAAGGCACTGCAGCTGCTCAGCGGCGACGCCCAGGTAACCAAGGCGGCCACCAGTGCCCGGGAATTGCTGGACTCGGCCGCCATCCAGCTCAACGAGGCAGCCGGCGAGATTCAACACCATATCGACAGCGTTGAGATTGACCCCGAGCGCCTCGAGGAAGTGGAGCAGCGGCTGGCGGATATCTACGATGTGGCGCGCAAGCACCGGGTACTGCCGGAAGCAGTGGGCGAGCTGCACCTGCGCCTGCGCCAGGAGTTACAGGAGCTCGCAGACGGCGGTGAACGCGTCGAGCAGCTGGCGGGCGAGCTGGCCGAACTGGCGCAGCGCTACGCCACCTGCGCGACGAAGCTGGGCAAGCAGCGGCGCAGCGCGGCGGCCAAACTCATCAAGCAGGCCTCCACGGTGCTGGCGTCGCTGGCAATGGGCCACTGCCAGCTGGAGATCGCGCTGGCGCCGCGCAGCAGCAAGGCCCCCCACCCCCATGGCAGCGAGGACCTTGAATTCCTGATCAGCACCAATCCCGGCGCACCCACCCAGCCACTGGGCAAGATTGCCTCCGGGGGCGAATTATCCCGCATCAGCCTCGCCATCCAGGTGGTGACGGCCAGCAGTGGTACGGTGCCAAGCATGGTGTTTGACGAGGTGGACGTGGGTATCGGCGGCGCCGTGGCAGAGGTGGTGGGGAAACTGCTGCGCACCCTGGCCGAGCAGGCCCAGGTACTGTGTGTCACCCACCTGCCGCAGGTGGCGGCCCAGGGTCACCAGCACCTGCGGGTGAGCAAGATCATCGACGGCAAGTCAGTGCAAACCACCATGGATGCATTGCGGGATGAGGAAAAAATCGATGAGATTGCCAGAATGCTGGGTGGCGTGAAGATTACCGCCCAGACCCTGGCCCACGCCCGCGAAATGCTGGAAAGCCAGGCCTGAGCCGTCAGCTGTCGGACTTCTTCTTGCGCACGTAGAGCACCAGGGAGTGGTCAACCAGCTCGTAGCCGTGTTCGGCGGCGATTTCACGCTGGCGTCTTTCGATGACCAGGTCGGTGAATTCGATGACCTCGCCTGAGCCCACACACACCATATGGTCGTGGTGGTCGCCCTTGGACAGCTCGAACACCGAGTGACCGGCTTCAAAATTGTGGCGATCGACCAGGCCCGCGCTTTCAAACTGGGTGAGCACCCGGTAAACCGTGGCCAGCCCGACCTCCTCCCCCGCCGCCCGCAGCGCCAGGTACACGTCCTCGGCGCTGAGGTGCTGGGGCCCCTCCTCGGAAGACTCAAGAATTTGCAGGATTTTCAAACGCGGCAGGGTTACTTTCAGGCCCGCCTTGCGCAGCTCCTGGTTTTCATCGGTCATGTCGGGAGGGGTTCTCTGTGCAGTCCAGTAGCGTTATCATGCCACCCCGTCTGGAGAAGTGGAAGTTTTAACCCATGCGCGTCCTCGTTACCCTGCTTGCAGTTCTCTGCCTCAGTGCCTGCGGCTTTGTGGGCTTCCCCGGCGTCTACAAGATCGATGTGGAGCAGGGCAATATCGTCACCCGGGAGATGGTGGACCAGCTCAAGCCCGGCATGACCCGCCGCCAGGTGAGGTTCATTCTGGGTACACCGCTGCTGGAGGATCCCTTTGACCAGTCGCGCTGGGACTACCCCTACGTGAAGCGCAACGGCCTGAAGGTGCTCAGCGAATCGCGCCTGATGGTTTATTTCGACGGCGACAACCTGGTCAGGTATGAGGGCGACATCGAGGCCGGCGACGATCCTCTGGACGAGCCTGTCGAAGAGCCGGCCGCGGACGAAGCCAGCAGCTAGGCAGGCTTTTCGCCCGCCCGCCGCTCCCTGGCCCTGGCGGCCCGCGCCTTGCGCACTTCCTTGGGGTCGGCGATCAGCGGTCGGTAGATTTCCACCCGGTCCCCCTCCTGCAGCACCTGGGACGCGGACACCAACCCGCCAAAAATTCCCAGCTTGGCGTTTTCCAGGTCGATACCGTCAAATTTATCGCTGATGCCCGACTGCCGGGCGGCGTCCAGCGCCGTGGTGCCCGGGCTGACATCGAGCGCCACAATGGCCTGTTTGTGCGGCAGGGCGTAGGCTACCTCCACCCTGATTGTGTCGTTTCCGGTCATCTCATCACCTGTAAGTCTGTCACGGCTCAGGAGAACCGGGCCAACAGTGCGGCAACCATTACGATGGCTATCGCCGGCGGGGCAATATACCGCAACAGGCGGCGCCACAGGGAGAAAAACAGGTCCATTTCCCGGTACAGTTCCAAGCGCAGTATCTCCGGCCGCAGCCGCCAGCCCACCAGTACCGCCGTCAGCAGGGCCACCAGCGGCAGCAGCACCTCGGCGCTCAGCTCATCCACCAGCCGGAACAGGCTGCCGTTCGCGAGCCGGGTGTTGTCATCGCCCGGAGCGAGGGACAGGGTCACCAGCAGCGCCAGCAACCACACCAGCACGCCCACCACGAGGGCCGCGCTGACCCGGCGCAGGCGCAGGCGCTGCATCAGCACGCCGACCACCGGCTCCATGATGGCCACCACCGAGCCCAGCGCCGCCAGCGCGATCAGGGCAAAAAACAGCGTGCCGAACAACTCCCCCAGCATGATATTGCCAAAGGCGTAGGGCAGGCCGATAAACAACAGCCCCGGCCCCATCGAGGGTTCCATATTATTGGCAAACACAATGGGGAAGATCGCGAGGCCAGCCATCAGGGCGAGGGCGGTGTCGAACACCGCCACCGCCATCACCGAGCGCCCTATGGGCAGGCGCGACGGGGAATAAGCGCCGAAGCTTATGCCCGTACCCACGCCGACGCCCAGGGTGTACAGCGCCTGCCCCAGGGCCGCGAGCAGCGCCCCCCAGCCAAAATCGACGGGCCTGATCGAAAACAGAAAGTCCCGGGTGGCCGGGAGATCACCCACGTCAAAGGCGAACTTGACCAGTCCCGCCAGCATTGTAAAAAGGCAGGGCACCGCCAGCCAGGCCAGCAGCCCCAGGCCGCGCCGGATGCCCAGCGCAACCACCAGCACCGCGGGCACCAGGAACAGCGTCTGCCAGTAGATCATCAGCAGCACATCGTCGAGCAACAACTCAAACTGCTGGGCCACCTGCGGGGCACTGGCGGCGGCGAACAGGCCGGTGGACATGCCCCAGGCGTAGGCCAGCGCCCAGCCGGCCACCACCGCGTAGTAGGACAGGATCAGCAGCCCCGTGAGACAGGCCAGCCAACCCAGCAGCATCCACCCGCGCGACAGCAGCGAGCGGTCGGCCGCCCAGCGAATGGCCACCACCGGGCTGGCACGACCGTGACTGCCGATGATCACCTCGGCGATCATCACCGGTACCGCCACCAGGAACAGGCACAGCAGGTAGGCCAGCATGAACAGGCCCCCGCCGTTCTCGCCGAGCATGTAGGAAAAACGCCACAGGCTGCCCATGCCGATGGCCGCGGCGGACAGGGCGAGCACGAAGGTGGTGCGACTCTGCCAGCCGCCCAGCTCCCCTCTCTGTGCCACGCTCAATGTAAAAACCTCAAAATTATCATGTGCTTAGAGTGCCCCATGCCCGGAAAACTGAAAAGGGAAAGATTCACGTTTAACCCGCAGGCCTTGCCCGTATAATGCGCGCCATGACGAAGAAAAAGCCAAAGAATTCAAGCAACGTTATAGCCCGGAACAAGCGTGCCAGCTTTGATTACCAACTGCTGGAAACCTTCGAGGCAGGCGTGGTGCTGTCCGGCTGGGAAGTAAAAAGCCTGCGCATGGGCAAGGCGGACCTGGGCGATTCCTATGTGCTGATCAAGGATGGCGAGGCCTGGTTGCTCGGCACGCAGATTGTGCCACTGGAGACCGCCTCCACGCATTTTGTTACCGACCCCACCCGCACCCGCAAACTGCTGCTGCACAAGAAGGAACTGGCGAAGATACTGGCAGCCACCGCCCAGAAGGGCCAGACCTGCGTCTGCACCCAGCTTTACTGGAAAGGCCACCTGGTGAAAGCCCGCATCGCCCTCGCCCAGGGCAAGAAGTCGCACGACAAGCGCGACGCGGAAAAGGACCGTGACTGGAGCCGCCAGAAGCAGAGAATCGTGCGGGAAAACGTCAAGCAATAAGCTGCCCGTTTATTACAGCGCCGGATTTTAGGCTTACACGGTCTAAGCAGCGCCTTGCGCCGGGCGCCCGTAACGACCATATTGAAAGTGTGCCCGAGAGGTGGCTTTTGCAGCCGGGTTAGCGAGCCCGGACCAACCGCCGTCGGGTGCAGGGTATACGGCTACATGCCGCAATACTTTCCCATGGAGGAGAGTGCCGGTCGCGGGACGTATGCGCAATGCGGTGTCCCCGTTCTGGCTAACAGCCCACAAGCCGCAATTGCCTGGCACGGCGCCATGTGACTGCGGCTTCTTTCTATTCCCCGCACTGTTGCCCGCAACCCGCGCCTGCGCTGGCCAACTTGCATTATCAAACCAGCCCGTTCAAAATGCGCGACGCAAATAAAGACAATAATAAATTCGAACTCCGAGCACAGACCAAGAAAAATAAAACCGAGGAAAATCATGCCCACACTACAATCATGCCTGAGCTCAAGCTGGGCAAAGCCCCTGGCCCTGCTGTTCGCGCTCACCCTGGTAAGCGCCTGTTCCGACGGCAACAACAATAACGGCAACAAGGAACCGGAAATACCGGAACCGCCGGAGATTGTCGACCCCGAATTTCCGGACTACACCCTGGTAGAACTCGAAGCCGGTGAAGACCTCGAAACCAGGGCAATTGAAGCCCTGATAACCGCGTCACCGAAAACGATCATCAAGTTCCCTGCCGGAATTTACGATTTCACCAGCGAGCTCAGCACCAGTGTCGACAACATCGTGATACGCGGTACCGGTATGGATAACGAAAACGGCACCGTGCTGCGTTTCGACAACCAGACCAGCGGCGCCCAGGGCATTCTGGCTACCGGCAACAACTTCGTGGTGGAAGACATCGCGATAGAAAACACGCCCGGTGACTCGATCAAGGTGGAGGGCTCCAACGGAGTGACCATTCGCCGGGTGCGGGTGGAGTGGACCAACGGCCCGGACGAGAACAACGGCGCCTACGGCCTGTACCCGGTACAGACCCGCAACGTGCTTATTGAAGACTGTAACGTGCGCGGCGCCAGCGATGCCGGCGTCTACGTGGGCCAGTCCGAGGTGATCATCGTGCGCCGCAACTACGTGTGGGAGAACGTGGCGGGTATCGAGATCGAGAACTCCAAGTTTGCCGACGTCTATGACAACGAAACCACCGCGAACACCGGCGGCGTACTGGTGTTCGACCTGCCCGGCCCCCCCGTACAGGGCGGCGAGGCCACCCGGGTTTTCAACAACAAGATCTACGATAACAACACACCAAACTTCGCCCCGGAAGGCAACATCGTGGCCACCGTGCCGACCGGCACGGGCATCATGGTAATGGCGAATGACGATATCGAGATATTCGGCAACACCATCACCGGCAACCAGTCCGGCGGTATCTATATCGTCAGCTACTACATCAGCGATCCCTTCGTTACCAAGCCGACCTATGACCCGGTACCGGAGAAAATCTTCTTCCACGACAACGAGATGAGCAACAATGCCTACGACCCGCAGGATCTCGCCGCACTGGTAGCCCTGGTGTTCCCGGATAGCCTGCCCCAGATCTTCTATGACAGCTCGGGCGTCGGCACCGATTCCGGTATGCTATTGCTTGAATTCCCCGACGGCCTGAGCGAAAGCCAGGCGATCTGCGCCCTGGACGACAGCCCCGGCGCAACCTGGGGCAGGCTCAACGCCTCGGTCCTGCTCAATGGCATTCCCGGCGAAGCGGACATTTCGACCGACCCCGAATTCTTCAACTGCCGGCACGCCTCACTGCCAGCCATCGTACTGGAACCCCCGGTAGAGCCGGGTGATCCCGACGGCCCGGTGGTCGACCCGGAAGCCCTGTGCGGCGCCGAGGGTACCGACCTGAACAGCGACGCGTTTGTGGCCGACTGCCCCAAACTGTCTGACTACCGCCTGTTCGCCGATGCCGGCAACCCGATGGAAAACGCCAACGGCGGCGGCATCATCTATGACCTGAACACCCCCCTGTTCACCGATTACGCCAACAAGTACCGCTTCGTGTTCGTACCGGAGGGCACCCAGGCAGCCTATCGCTCACAGGACGTGTTCGATTTCCCGGTGGGCACGGTGATCGCCAAGACCTTCACCATCCAGGCGGACCTGCGCGATGACAGCAGCGCGGAGGAAATCATCGAAACCCGCATACTGATCCATCGCAAGGAAGGCTGGAGAGCGCTGCCCTACATCTGGAACGAGGACAAGACGGATGCGGTACTCAGCGTCGCCGGCGGCACCCAAAACGTCAGCTGGATCGACATCAATGGCGAACAGCAGTCCACCGGCTACGTTATTCCCAACACCAATAACTGCGCCAACTGCCACAACGAGAGAACCCTGCGGCCGATCGGGCCCAAGGCGCGCTCGCTCAACAAGGACTACGCCTACGCAGATGGCACCGCCAACCAGCTGGACTACTGGACCGACCAGGGCATTCTCATAGGCGCCCCGGACGACAAGGACTCCATTGACACCATACCCCTGTGGGGCGACACCACAGCCGACCTGGATGATCGCGCACGCGGTTACCTGGATATCAACTGCATGCACTGCCACGAGCCCGATGGCGCGGCAAGAACCTCAGGCCTGTTCCTGGAGTACTTCCGTCCCTTCGGCACCGAGGTGGGCCTGTGCAAGCCGCCGGTTGCCGCCGGTGGCGGTGCCGGTGACCTGGACTACGACATCGTGCCCGGAGACTCGGACGAGTCCATCATGACCTTCCGCATGGACTCCAACGAGACCGCGGTGCGCATGCCGGAGATCGGCCGCAGCGTTATCCACACCGAGGGCGTACAGCTGATAGCCGACTGGATCAACGCCATGGAGCCCAACGACTGCGCAGACTTCTGAGCAGCCGACCGGGGGCGGCCGTAATAAGCCGCCCCACCCCCCTGCAAGGCCGAATTGATTCGGCCTTCATTTACCGGGCAACCCCTCCAAACTGAACTTTCCCACAAAAAAACTGTCTATTAGTGCGTATTCAGGAAACTCTATCCGGAGTACACAGGAACCAAACTGCGCTATAATAGGCGCTCACTACGGGGGCGATTCGGATTCGACGACGGTAACGAACCCTGAGGTGCATGCCGTGATGGTAGCCAATCACGTTAATCCAAAGCTGCAAACTATTAGTTGCCAATGACGACAACTACGGTGCTCAACTGGCTGCGTAAGCAGTCACGCGAAACACCATCTAGTGGCTTCGGCCCTAGCGGTCTTTAGCAAGGTGCCAGCCCCGCGCTACTGACTGTCATATAGAACTGGATCGCTGTGAAGCCTGCCTGGGGTGGATCTGCTAAAACTTAACAGGATCGCCAATTACGTCCTGCCCGTTGGGCTGTATGAGGCTAAATCAATTAACGGAAACTAAGCATGTAGAGCCGAAGGCAGAGTACTGGCGGACGCGGGTTCAATTCCCGCCGCCTCCACCA
>JAHEBL010000184.1 GCA_024642265.1 Haliea sp.
CCGATAGCCTTGCCCATCGCATCGATCTGCACAGGGTGCGCGCCCTCATTCAGCAGTCGCACGCCCTCGTCCAGATAGGTGCCGAAGGTCCGGGAGGTAAAGAAACCCATGGAGTCGTTTACGACGATAGGTGTCTTGCGGATCTGGCGGGTGTAATCGAAGGCCCGGGCGAGGGTTTGATCCGAGGTTTTCTCGCCACAGATGATCTCGACCAGCGGCATTTTGTCCACCGGCGAGAAGAAGTGTATACCGATGAAGTTTTCCGGCTTGCTGCTGGCCTTGGCCAGGTCGGTAATGGGCAGGGTGGACGTGTTGGACCCCCACACACCGTTAGCGGCCAGGTAACCTTCGGTCGCCCGGGTAATCTTGTGCTTGAGCTCCATGTTCTCAAACACCGCCTCGATGATCAGGTCACAGCCCTGCAGGTCCGCATCGGCAGCGGTTGGCTTTATCAAAGCCAATGTCTCGCCCATCCGCTGTTCGGTCATGCGGCCGCGGGCGACCTGCTTGTCCAGCAGCTTCTGCGTATAAGCCTTGCCTTTCTCGGCCGCCTCCATGGAAATATCCTTGAGCACTACCTCGATACCGGCCATGGCGGATACATAGGCGATACCCTGCCCCATCATGCCCGCCCCCAGCACACCTACTCTTCTGGTCGTGCAGGGCTCGACGTCACGGGGCCGGCTGGCGCCGCCGTTGACCTTGTTCATACCGAAGAAAAAGGTGGAAATCATATTCTTGGCGGTTGGCGTGACTGCCAGGAAGGTGAGCCCCCGGGACTCAACCTCCAGCGCGGATTCGAAGTCCAGCCGTGTCGCCTCGACGGCACAATCCAGGATTTTTTCCGGTGCAGGCAGCAGGCCGCGGGTTTTTTGCCGCAGCATAGCTGGCGCACCCATGATGAGCTGGGCCAGTTTCGGGGAACTGGCGTTACCGCCGGGCAGACGGAAGCCCTTGCGATCCCAGGGCTGCACCGCCGCATCCCCGGCGTCTTTACTCGCCAGTATCCAGGCCTTTGCCCGCGGCACGAGGTCTGCAACATTATCCACGGTTTCATGAATCATGCCCTCAGCCAGCGCCACCGGGGGAGACACCCGCTTACCCTCGAGCAGGAATGGCAGGGCTTTCTCGAGCCCAAGCAGGTTGACCATCCGCACCACCCCGCCGCCACCCGGCAGCAGGCCGAGGCTCACTTCCGGCAGACCGAGCTGGACCGATTTGTCATCCCAGGCGATGCGGTGGTTACAGCACAGGCAGAGTTCAAAACCCCCACCCAGGGCCGCGCCATTGATCGCCGCAACCACCGGCACAGGCAGCTTTTCGAGACGGCGCAGGTTGTGCTTGGTGACGCGCAGCATCTCCATAAACCCGGCTTCATTACCTGGTTCGGCAGCCAGCAGTTCGTTGAGGTCGCCGCCTGCGAAGAATACTTTTTTTGCAGAGGCGAACACGACACCGCTAAGGCCCTGTTCAGCCTCGAGACGGTCAATGGTCTCTGCCATGGCCTGCCGGTACTCTTCATTCATCGCATTTACCGGACCGGTCATATCCATGGTCACGGTCACAATTCCGTCCGCGTCTTTCTCGTACTTGAATACACTCATAATATCTAGACTCGCTCGATAATGGTGGAGATACCCATGCCACCGCCGACACAGAGTGACAGCATGGCGCGCCGGAGGTCGCGGCGCTCCAGTTCATCCAGCATGGTGCTTACCAGCATGGCGCCGGTCGCACCCAGCGGGTGACCCATGGCGATGGCCCCGCCGTTTACATTGGTGATGGCGTGCTCTATGCCCAGGTCCTTCATGTAACGCAGGGCCACTGCCGCGAAGGCTTCGTTGATTTCCCACAAATCGATATCGGACACCTTCAGTCCCGCCTTCTCAAGGCATTTTTTCGCAGCGGGCCCCGGGCCAATCAGCATTATGGTGGGGTCGGTGGACAACACTGCCGTGGCGACTATCCGGGCGCGGGGCGTGAGGCCAAGATCCTTGCCTGCCTTCTCGCTGCCGATCAGCACCGCGCTGGCGCCGTCGACTATGCCCGAGGAGTTACCCGGCGTGTGCACATGGTTGATTTTATCCAGCGTGGTGTACCTGGAGAGGATGATGTCGTCGAAACCGAATTGACCCATCATCCCGAAAGAGGGCTTCAGCCCGGCCAGACCCTCCATGGTGGTATCGGGCTTGATGAAATCATCCTTCTCAAGCACGGTGAGCCCGTTGTAATCCTTTACCGGCACCACCGATTTGTCGAAATAGCCATTGTCCCGGGCGTGGGCCGCACGTTTTTGTGACTCCATTGCAAAGGCGTCGACGTCTTCCCGGGTCCAGCCCTCGAGGGACGCGATGGTGTCGGCGCCAATGCCCTGGGGGACGAAGCCCGTCTTGAGGCTGAACGCCGGGTCGCCACCCATCGCTCCGCCGTTGGAACCCATCGGCACCCTGGACATACACTCGACACCGCCGGCGACCACCAGGTCTTCCCAGCCGGAGGCGACCTTCTGGGCCGCGATATTGACAGCCTCCAGGCCGGAGGCGCAGAAGCGATCAAGCTGGACGCCGGCGACGGACTCGTCCCAGTCGGCGTTCTGGACAATCATCTTGGCGACATCCGAGCCCTGTTCCCCCACCGGGGTGACGCAGCCCATGACCACGTCATCCACATAGGATGTGTCAAGGTCATGGCGGGACTGCAACTCCCGCAGCAGGCCGGCTCCCAGGTCAATCGGCTTGACGGTATACAGACTGCCGCCGGGCTTGCCCTTGCTGCGGGGGGTTCGAACAGCGTCGAAAATATAAGCTGGATTACTCATCGGGGTCTCCGGGGGCTGGGTGACTGTGGTTCAGCCACAGGTAGCGGGTTCAAAAAAAGCTGTGGAGGATAGTGCTGGCTGGCAACTGCCTATGCAATGACCCCAGCTGTTACTGAAATTGACATTTTGTTACAAAGGCCCGGCAGCCGAGAGCTGCCGGGGCGCAAGGCAATGCCTACGCCGCCTTGCGACGTTTCCGCGAGGGATGGCTGCCGCGCAGGGCCTCCTCCTCGAATTTTTCCAGGATCGTATCCAGGCTGCGGCTGATATGGGTCTGCACCCTGATCATCTCAATCTTGCGCCAGGCGGATCTCTCACCGGATGACACCAGCTTCATGATCTCCTCAGGCGAGAGGTGCGCCAGCAGTTTGAGCGGGTTGTAAAAACGGTTGCGCGGCAGAATATTGACATCGCCAACATAGTCCTGGTTGACCATAGACAGGGCTGTGTTGGCAACTTTCGCAAGGGTACCTGCCCTGCTCAGGGGCTTGTGCATAATGGCAGCGCCGGCGTTCAACCACTCCCTCGCGGTGCGTCTGGTGGCGTTGGTGAGTATGGCCAGAGTGCCATCCTGCCGGCGTCCGTCGGTGACGAAGGGCAGTACTGCGGGGTTCGCCTGGCTGACGATGTAATGGTTGACACCATACAGGCGCGCCAGTCGCTTGGTAGGCAGGTCGTCGCTGACCGAGCCGTCCACCCACTTCCTGGATGGCAGGTAGGGCTGGCGATCACCCCACTTGTCCCGGGCCTCCAGGGTTACCGGCGGAAACACTCCCGGCACTGCCGCGGAGGCCATCACCGACTTGTGAATCAACACATTCGGGGAAGTAGTGGCATTGAGCAAACGCGAGGTCTGGTGGGTTTCCGCTGGCGCTACTGACACGTTGAGCATGCGCCCGCTGTGCTCATAGGACTCCTGGAATGTCATATCGGGGATCAGGCGTTCGATCATCTGCTGCACCTCTTCCACCTGCAGCATCCGGGGGCGAAGCCCACCGAGCGAACGAAGCAGCCCGGCTTCCTGCTCCACTTCGTTGAGCAGGAATTCCGGGGTAAAAATATTGCTTAATTCCTTATCGTTGTGGGTGCACAGCAGACTGCCGACGATAGAGCCGCCACTGGAGCCCGACATAATGCCAGGCAGCAAGCCCTGTTCCCATAGCGCCTTTACCACTCCAACATGGAAATAAAGGAGGGTTCCGGAACCGCTCATCAGCAGGGCAGTGCGACCAAAACAGTGGTGGGCGCGACGGAAGAATTCCAGCTTTTCCTCAAAGCTTATCTCTTCCACAGCCGGGCTAGCCAGAGTTTCGAGTGCATCGACGATTTCCTCGACATAGTCGTGAATGAGCTGTTTGGTACCGAACATCGACCGCTCATAGAGGGCAGACTTGCCCATGCCGGCCATATTGCCATGTATGCCCTCATTGAGAGTGAACAACAGGCCGCGATAGTCGTGGCGGGCGCGCATCGCGCGCAGCCGGTCCAGGCGGATACGGATGGAAACATTGTCAAACTGGCTGGACTGATCGCGCATGCGCCAGCGCTCCATCCCGGTTGCGGCGTCAAAACCCCTGGCCGCCTCCGTCCACTGCTGGTAGTTCTCGGCCTGATCCATGGCCCGTGTGTATTTGCGCTTATTCCGGAATGACATCAGCTGTAATCCTGAATTCTGGTTAATGGAAAAACATACTCAAAGATCAATGTACCCACATTGGCACCTAATCACACTCTTGACGGGGCGACATTGATCTGGCACAGCCAAACTGTGAATAGAGGTGATTCAGGGCAGGCAACCGGGGTAAAAGGGCATAGCGGGCGCCCTTTCTGGCGCCTTGCTGCGGAAGAAGTGGGTCCAGGGGAGCCTTGCGGCCAGGTAGTCCATATCCGCCTCGCAGTCCTCCAAGGCCTGGCTGACGGCGAATTTTTCGATTCTCGAACCCGGCAGGGGCACCCTGGCGGCGGCGCCTTGTTCAACCCGGCAGCAGGAGCCCATAGACCTCTTCAACAGCACAGTCAAAGTTGAGTTCCAACAGATTCAAACGGCTCCTTCATCGGCCAGCCACCGCTGACACGCCTGCAGGTACCCGGAATACCTGGGATTATCGATTTCCAGTGACTTGAGCGTTCTCTGTTTCAGGTAATCCAGCAGACGGTCATC
>JAHEBL010000069.1 GCA_024642265.1 Haliea sp.
GGGCCACCTGCAACGGCCAGTGCCTCAACGCAGGCATTGCGGATGGCGCCCACGCGCTCGTAGCGCTCGGCCTTGTCGGTGATTCGGTAGGCTTCGCCCAGCTCGGCTTTGGCCTGACCTTCGACTGCAGCCACCAAATCAGCGCTTACCGCCGCTGCTTCCCACTCCCAACGGGGCTTGCCGGCTTCGGCTACCAGTTCGTTGATAGCCTGGATGACAACCTGCATTTCCTGGTGAGCGAACAGCACCGCACCCAGCATCTGGTCTTCGGTCAACTCCTTCGCCTCGGACTCAACCATCAGCACCGCGTCCTGGGTACCGGCAACAACCATGTCGAGCTTGCTTTCTGCCAGCTGGGGGTAGGTCGGGTTCAGCAGGTAGCCGTGTTCTTCGGTGAAGCCAACCCGGGCGCCGCCAATAGGACCATTGAAGGGGCAACCGGAAATGGCCAGAGCCGCGGATGTGCCTATCATGGCGGGAATATCAGGGTCGATGTGCTTGTCTGCAGACATCACGGTGCATATAACCTGCACCTCGTTCATAAACCCTTTCGGAAACAGGGGACGGATGGGACGGTCGATCAGCCGGGAAGTGAGGGTTTCTTTCTCACTGGGACGCGCTTCACGCTTGAAGAAGCCACCCGGGATTTTGCCTACAGCATAGGTTTTTTCAGTGTAGTGCACGGCAAGCGGGAAGAAATCCCGGCCTTCCCGCGCTGTTTTCTCAGCCACGACGGTACACAGTACCGAGGTATTTTCGACTGTCACCAGAACCGCCCCGGAAGCCTGCCTGGCAATACGGCCGGTTTCCAGAGTGACTGTCTGGCCACCATACTGGAATGTTTTAGTTACTGGATTCACAATTTTTCTCCAATTCTTTATATGAATACCGGGCAGCCGGGACGGGAACCCTGTGGCACCCGCCCGGACAGCCCGCTATCAGGGACAGTTTATCGACGCAGACCCAGTCGCTTGATCAGGCCCGTGTAACGCGTGGCGTCCTTGCGCTTCAGGTAGTCCAGCAGTTTGCGGCGCTGGTTTACCATGCGGATCAGACCGCGACGTGAGTGATGATCATGCTTGTGCGACTGGAAGTGCCCCTGCAACTGCTCAATATTCGCTGTCAGCAGCGCCACCTGTACTTCCGGGGACCCCGTGTCGCCCTCACCTACCTGGTACTCTTTTACGATTTCTGCCTTACGTTCAGCATTCAAAGCCATGTTGATTTCCTCTCGTTGAATCTGCCTTGGGTAGTACTTCTACCCTTCGTTAGTAAAAAGAGCCTGTCCGTGCAGATTTACAGACAGGTTCGCGTCACCTTCCGGTGACTATCAGTCGACGCGGCGCCACGCGCCCATCGTCCAATATTTCTCCCACCCCCAGAAACTCACCGGTCTCCAGAGCGACGCGCACCATACCATCACAGGGCGCATTTGGCACCAGTACCGGCTGCCCCTGGCGTATATAGAACCCACCCGATGCGCTGAGGCGAACCAGTGGCAGGTCGTCTACTGCCGTGTCTGCCGGCAGCAGCAGGGCATCCATGTCGGCGAGCCGGTCATTGGCCTTCAACGCCTCCAGGGTAGCCATGCTCACGCTGTCGGCAAGCGTGAAAGCACCGGCCCTGGTGCGGCGCAGTTTGGCCACATGCGCCCCGCAGGCCAGCAGCTCGCCGAGCTCCTCGGCGATGGAGCGCACATAAGTGCCCTTGCTGCACTCAAGGTATATATCTACCTCGGGCTGGGCCCCGCCGCGAAAAGCGCGCAGCTCAAGTTGCTTTATGACAACCTTGCGCGCCTTGCGTTCCACTTCGAGGCCCCGGCGGGCCAGCTTGTACAGCGGCTGCCCCTGGTGCTTCAATGCCGAAAACATGGAGGGTACCTGTTCGATCTCCCCCCTGAAGGCCTCCAGCGCCGCGGCTACATCCGCCTCGCCTAACGTCGAGGCATCCCGGCTTGCGAGCACCTGGCCCTCGGCGTCACCGGTGTCCGTGGCGACGCCCAGCACGAAGGTGCTTTCATAGGCCTTGTCCGCATCCAGCAGAAACTGTGAAAACTTTGTCGCCTCGCCAAAACACAGGGGCAGCACCCCCGTAGCGAGTGGATCCAGGCTGCCGGTATGGCCTGCCTTCGCGGCCCCGTAGAGACGCTTGACCGCCTGCAGGGCGCGGTTGGAACTGAGGCCGGCGGGCTTGTCCAGAACGAGGATACCATCGAGAGCCCGGCCGCGGCGCTGCCTGGCCACCGCCTACTGCCCCTCTCCGGGTTCCTCGTCGCGCAAACCCAGGTGACGGTCCGCATCGGCCGCACGCCGGATCAGGTCTTCCAGGTGGCGGCCCTGCCCCACACTGGTGTCAAAATAAAACCGCAGCTGTGGCACGCTACGCATATTGCTGTCGCGGGATAACTGGGAACGCAGGAATCCCGCGGCCTTGTTCAGCGCCTCCGTGGACTCAACCGCGTCCTCGCTGGAGTCACAGCCAAGCACTGTAAAATAGATCCTGGCATGGCCGAGATCCCTGCTCACATTGACACCTGTGATGCTGACCATCCCTACCCGCGGGTCGCGCACCTCGTGCTGGATCAGGGCTGCAAGCTCACGCTGCAGGTAATCCGCCACCCGCTGGGTACGACTGTATTCCTTTGCCACTTTAGCCGATCCCGACCGCCACTCACCCGCTTACAGGGTGCGGGCGATCTCCTTGACTTCGAATACCTCGATGAGGTCTCCCACCTTGACGTCGGTGTAGTTCTTCACACCGATGCCGCACTCCATGCCGTTACGCACCTCGCTGGCGTCGTCCTTGAAGCGACGCAGGGATTCCAGCTCACCCTCATAGATCACCACGTTGTCACGCAGCACCCGGATTGGCTTGGAACGGTATACGGTACCCTCGATGACCATACAGCCGGCGATCTGCCCGAACTTGGGCGAACTGAACACGTCGCGCACCTCGGCAATACCCACGATTTCCTCGCGCAATTCCGGTGCAAGCATGCCGGTCAGCGCGTGCTTCACATCGTCAATCAGGTTGTAGATAACGTTGTAGTAACGCAGGTCCACGCCCTCGCTTTCAACCAGCTTGCGAGCGGCGCCGTCAGCGCGCACGTTGAAGCCGAAAACGACTGCACCGGAGGTGACTGCCAGGTTGACATCGGTTTCGGTAATACCGCCGACACCACCCACCACGACATTGACCTGGACCTCGTCATTGCCCAGCTCCATCAGGGCGGCCTGGATGGCCTCCAGGGAGCCGCGGACATCGGCCTTGAGCACGACGTTGAGGGTCTTGCGCTCGCCGGCGGTCATGCTCGCAAACATATTGTCGAGCTTGGAGGCCTGCTGGCGCTCCAGCTTGCTGTCGCGACTCTTGGTCTGGCGGAAATCGGCGATCTCGCGCGCCCGTTTCTCGCTTTCGACCACGGCAAACTGATCCCCTGCGTCCGGGGTACCATTGAGGCCCAGGATCTCTACCGGGATACTGGGGCCGGCCTCTTCTATCGGCTGGCCATTTTCATCCAGCATGGCGCGTACCCGACCAAACTGCAGGCCGGCAAGCACGACATCGCCACGCCGCAGCGTACCGCTCTGGATGAGCAGCGATGCAACCGGGCCACGGCCCTTGTCCAGACGGGATTCGATAACGATACCCTGGGCCGGGACGTCCCGGGCCGCGGTAAGTTCCAGCACCTCGGCCTGCAACAGCACGGCGTCCAGCAAATCGCTGACACCCTCGCCGGTATGGGCAGAAACCGGGATGAACTGGGTATCCCCGCCCCAATCTTCCGGGATGACTTCCTGCGCGGACAATTCATTCTTCACGCGTTCCGGGTCCGCGCCTTCCTTGTCCATTTTGTTGATGGCAACGATCAGCGGCACTCCGGCTGCCTTGGCGTGCTTCACGGCCTCGATGGTCTGGGGCATGACACCGTCATCGGCCGCCACCACCAGGATAACAATATCCGTGCTCTTGGCGCCGCGCGCCCGCATGGCGGTGAACGCTGCGTGGCCGGGGGTGTCCAGGAAAGAGATCATGCCGTGATCTGTCTCGACGTGGTAGGCGCCGATATGCTGGGTAATGCCACCTGCCTCGCCCGATGCCACGCGGCTCTTGCGAATATAATCCAGCAAGGAGGTTTTGCCGTGGTCCACGTGCCCCATTACGGTCACCACCGGTGCCCTGGATTCCTGGGTTCCTTCCTGCAGCGAAAGAGTCTCCTCGAGCTTCTCTTCCAGCACGTCGGTGCTGACCAGCCTGGCGGTATGTCCCAACTCCTCGACAACCAGGGTCGCCGTGTCCTGGTCAATCATCTGGTTGATGTTGGCCATCACGCCCAGCTTCATCAACTCCTTGATCACCTCACCGGCCTTGACCGACATCTGCTGGGCCAGCGAGCCGACGGAAATCATGTCCGCCAGCTGTACTTCGTGAACTTTTCTCTCGGTAGGCATTTCAAATCCGTGCTTGGAGTGCTCGGCGTGCGACGCCTTGATTTTCTTGCGGCCGCCGCGACGGCGGGCCAGTCCGGATTCAGCTGCCTCGAGATCCGACAGGGACAGGTTGTGTCCGCGCTTCTTGCCGCGCGCGAGCGGCGACGTACGATCGAGCTTGCCGCGCTGCTTGCGCTTCTGATCATCATCCTGGGTGGTGGTACGCACCTCATGCAAGCGCTTGGGTCGCTTGACCGCGTCCTTGGTGGTATCGGCGGGGCTGCGTACCTGGGCCTCTTCCTTGCGCCGCTCTTCCTCTTCCTTGCGCGCTGTCAGCGCGGCCTGTCGGGCTGCTGCGTCCTCGGCGTCTTTCAGCTTGCGACGTTCGGCCGCACGCTGGCGCAGTATTTCGGGATCGACATTCGACAGGTCTTCCTCGACAAACTCGGGCTCGGCCGGCGCCTCGACTGCCGGCGCCTCCCGGACTGCCTCTACCGGTGCCTCAGCCACGACCTCAGTCGCGGATTCTGCCACCGCGGCGATTTCCTCTGCCGGAGCCTCGACTTCGAGCGCCTCCTGCTCCTGCAGATCCGCCTCGCCGGCCAGTTCACTCGGGTCGCGTTTGACATAAGTGCGCTTCTTGCGCACTTCCACGTTGACCGTTTTTCTGCCCTGGGAACCGGCGGTACGCAGGGTGCTGATCGTCTTGCGCTTCAGGGTGATGCGCTTGGGTGCAGCCTCGGATTCGCCATGGCTGCGCTTCAAAAAGGCCAGCAGTGTCTGCTTGTCCTCGTCGGACACAGCTTGACCCGCAGCAGAGTGAGGCAATCCCGCTTCTTTCATCTGCGTCAACAGACGATCAACGGAAGCGCCCACCACTTCTGCGAGTTGCTGTACTGTCACCTGCGCCATTCAGTAATCTCCTTGGTACCCTGTTTCTATGCCTGTTAGCTAGCTGTTTCCGCTGACTACTCTGCCTCGGCAAACCAGGGTGCTCTTGCGGTCATAATTAACTCGCCCGCACGTTCTTCAGTCATGTCCGGAATGTCCATGATGTCATCGACACCCTGTTCCGCCAGGTCTTCCATGGTAACGATCTCGCGGCTGGCAAGAATGTAGGCCAGGTGGCGATCCATGCCCTCCATAGTGAGGAGGTCTTCCGCCGGCTCCCGCGCGCCCAGTTGCTCTTCGGAGGCTATAGCCTGGGTGAGCAGCGCGTCCTTCGCACGGGCACGCAGTTCTGCAGCGATATCCGCATCGAAACCCTCAATGGCGGTCATTTCTTCCAGCGGCACGTAGGCCACTTCCTCGAGGGTGGTAAAACCTTCCTCAACCAGTATTTCCGCAACTTCGTCATCGATATCCAGCTGTTCGACAAACAGCTGGATAACCTGACCGGCTTCCGCCTCGTGCTTGTCAGCGGCTTCTTCCAGGCTCATTACGTTGATGGTCCAGCCGGTCAACTCACTGGCCAGGCGCACATTCTGGCCGGAACGGCCTATCGCCTGGGCCAGGTTGTCCTCGGACACCGCCACGTCCATGGTGCCGCTATCCTCGTCGACCACGATGGACTCGACTTCTGCCGGTGACATAGCGTTGATCACCAGCTGGGCAGGGTTGTCATCCCACAGGACGATATCCACACGCTCGTTGTCCAGCTCATTGGACACAGCCTGCACCCTGGAGCCGCGCATACCGACACAGGCACCTACCGGATCGATGCGCTGGTCGTTGGTTTTCACCGCTATCTTGGCCCGGGAGCCGGGATCACGCGCCGCCGCCCGGATCTGGATAACCTCCTCGGCGATTTCCGGCACCTCGATCTTGAACAGCTCAATCAGCATTTCCGGGCAGGAGCGGCTCAGTATCAGCTGGGGACCACGGGACTCCTCGCTGATTTCCTTGAGGATCGCACGGACCCGGTCATTGACCCGGAATGTCTCCCGGCCCACCAGCTGGTCGCGCGGCAGCAAGCCCTCGGCATTGTTCCCAAGGTCGACGATAACGTTGTCGCGGGTAACTTTCTTGACGGTGCCGGCCACCAGTTGGCCAACCCTGCTCATGTACTGCTCCACGACCTGGGCGCGCTCTGCATCGCGCACGCGCTGGACAATCACCTGCTTGGCAGTCTGCGCGGCGATACGGCCGAAGCCGACATTGTCCACCTGCTCCTCGTAAATGTCTCCCGGCTTCAGGTCGGGGTTCATCTCGATAGCTTCCTCGGTGGTGAACTGGGTGCCGAGCAGGGCCATTTCGTCATCGGGAACGACAAGCCAGCGCCGCACCGTGACATAGTCACCGGTCTTGCGATCGATGGTGACATGGATTTCCGAGTCCTCGTCGTACCGTTTTTTGGTAGCCGTGGCCAGCGCCAGCTCTATCGCCTCGAAAATGATGTCCTCGGACACCCCCTTCTCATTGGAGACGGCTTCAGCCACCAACAGAATTTCCTTTGTCATCTCAAGCCTCGCCTGTTCACTTGCCGCGTTATACGCGGGGTTGAATCCGCGCCTTGTCTATGGCGCTGTGGGGTAACAGGTACTCGTGGTCATCCACCCGGATCACGACATCCTCACCCTCTATACCCGTCAAAATTCCCTTGAATTTACGCCGCCCTTCGAAAGGCACGCGCAAACGCAGTTCCACCATCTCACCCACATACCCGGGATACTGGTCCAGCCTGAACAGCAGCCGATCCATGCCGGGAGAAGACACTTCCAGCGTGTATTCCCCTGTAATGGGGTCCTCCACGTCCAGCACACTTCCCACCTGCTCACTGACCCGGGCACAGTCCTCTACAGTGATGCCGTTTTCCGCATCGATGTAGACCCGCAGAATGCTGTGCCGGCCCTGGGACAGGTACTCTACGCCCCAAAGCTCAAAGCCAAGGGCATCTACAGTTGCCCGCAGCAAGTCGGTTATCTGCTGATCTTTGGTCGCCATGGGCAGAAACTTTTCTCCACGTATGAAAAAGCCCCTAAAAAGGGGCTTTTTCATATTCACACTACCCGTTTGTGGAGCTGGTAGTGATCAATTGGTAGCGGGGGCCGGATTTGAACCGACGACCTTCGGGTTATGAGCCCGACGAGCTACCAGGCTGCTCCACCCCGCATCAAAACTTCCTCGCCGTGAAGGCCCCTTGGCGCTTCACACTGAGCCGATCTCGTCATCCCGGCCCAAATTCGAGGCTCAGCATTATAGGTAGACCCCCCTGCCGGGTCAACCGCCACAAGGGGGAATTTCCACTATATTTTCCTGCCTCATCCGGGCGCGAAATACCCCTGTTCGCAAGCCTGCCACGGCAGGCACGGGTATTAGCCCTTCATAAGATATGTCTCACGTATTCGCGGAGACATCTGCCGGTGGCTACCTCGCACCACCCGCGCTGAATGTCGGCTTCACCGGAGCCGGCAGGTGTGTCTCCGCCTCGCAGCGGGCGCGGATATCCTCCACTTCGCCGCCGAAGTTGAACAGGCTGGTATCCTCCCCTCTTGCCGCTACAAGTTTTGTGCGAAGCTCAGCAGTGGCCCCGGCGTCCACAGTGCCATCTTCTCCTATCACCACACCGTAACGCTGCGCGCCAGCCCGGGTCACCAGACGCCGCTCGACATCCTGGCGCACCAGTTCGGGGTCGCGCTTGAAGGGGTCGCCCCAGCCACCTCCGCCCCAGGTGTTGAAGTAGAGCAGGTCGCCCTCCCTCACCTTGATACCCTCCACCTTGGCAGGCAACCACTCTTCGGAGCCATCGGCACGGACCAGGCGCTTGGTGGAGCGCAGGCCGGTCTCGCCACCCAACACACCCCAGGGATACATCAGCCAGCGCTCGTCGTGGATGCCGATCTCGCCGTCACAGAGGAAGCAGTAGACCACGCTGAGGCCGTTGCCGCCCCGGTGCAGGCCGGCGCCGCCGGAGTCTGGAATGGTCTCGTAGCGCTCGATACGCAGGGGAAAGTAGGACTCGATAAATTCGTTGGGCACATTGGTAAAGCCCGGCCACAGGGAGTGGCCGTCGGGGCCGTCGCCCACCGGTCGGCCGGGAATACCACCGAAACCGATCTGGAACAGCTGGAACCACTCGCCTTTCTTGTCGTAACCGGAATAGAACAGGTGGGGCGAGTCGGAAAAGCCGGCCGCGTTGAGCATCTGCTCCGGCGCACCCATGCCCAGCAGGGCACCCAGCAGGTCGAAGATCCGGCCCAGGGCGTGGGTGCGGCCCGACAGGGCCGCGGGGAAGTTGGGCTTGAGCAGCGTGCCACGGGGAATGCGCACATCCACCAGATCGTAGAAGCCGTCGTTGAACACGATCTGCGGATCCACCACGTTGATTGTGAAGGAGCCGAAGAACATCTTGAACATGTCCTCGTTCAGATAGAAGTTCACGGAGCTCTGGGCCTGGGGGTCGGTGCCGTCAAAATCGAATATGGCCACCTCACCCTCGCGCCACATCTTGCACTTGATCTTGTAGGGGCCCATGCCCATGCCGTCGTCGCACAGGTAGTCCTCGAACACCCGCGGCTCCTCCGGGATAAACATGCCGATGATGTGCTTCATGGCGTCGTAATTGCGCTGCAGCATGATATCCATGGTGGTGACCAGCACGTCGTCGCCGAATCGGTTGGCCAGCTCCACGCAGCGTTTCGCGGCTGTATTACAGGCAGCCACGAGTGCATTCAGGTCGAAGCGGTTCCACTGGGGGGTGCGCACATTGTGCAGGATCAACTCCAGCAGGTCCGCCTGCAGCACGCCCTTCTTGTAGAGCTTGATCGGCGGAATGCGGATACCTTCCTGGTAGATCGTGGTGGCCTGGATGGGAATGGAGCCCGGTACCATGCCGCCATTGTCCGACATATGCCCGAACATGGCCGACCAGGCGATGTGCCGGCCGTCCTTGAACACCGGCACCAGTACCACCCAGTCCGGCAGGTGAGAGACCGCGGCGTTACACATATAGGGATCGTTGGTGAGGATGACATCCCCCTCCTCGATCTCGGCGTCGTAGGCCTCAAGGAAGGGGCCGATGAAAGAGCCGAACTGCCCCACCACCATCTTGCCCTCGCGGCTGGCGATCATCGGGAAGCAGTCCCCCTGCTCGCGAATGCCCGGCGACATGGCGGTGCGAAACAGCACCGCGTCCATTTCCTCACGGGCATTGCGCAGGGCGTTCTCGATAATATCAACGGTGACACCGTCGACTTCGGCCCTGGCGAATGCTGCCTTGTTCGTCTGGATAATCGTTGCGCTCATATCCCTAAGCCCCCTTCTTCGCCGGATTGATCAGCAGGTTGCCCACCGCGTCGACAGCGGCTGCAAAGCCTGGCAATACCACGGTGGTGGAATCCATCTCGCCAATAATGGCCGGGCCCGGTACAACCAGACCCTCGTGCAAGCGGTTGCGGTCGTAGATATAAATCTCGTGCCACTGGCCCTCGTGGTAAAAGCGGCTGTCGTGGATCCGGCACTCCTCCAGCGTGGTACCTGCCCTGCCGGTTTTGAGTTCGGCGATGGCGCGAGTCCGCGCCTTGGCCAGGGCGCGAATCATCAGGATCTCGTGGCCGTCGCCGAGCTTGAAGGTGAACAGCTGCTCATGCTCGGCGTCGAACTGGTCGGTGAGCAGCGCGACGCCCCGGGCTTGCAACTCGTCTTCCGTAAAATCCACGGTGATCTGGAAAGCCTGGCCGGCATAGCGCAGGTCGGCCTGGAAGCTTACCTCGTGGTCTTCCACCGGTATCCCGTCGGCAAGCAGTGACTCGCCGGCGCGCTGCTGCAACTCACGCAGGTCTGCCAGCAACTGGTCGTCGCTGAGCTCCCCCGCCATGGCGAGGTAGGTGCGGGCCGCTTCATCCTGGACCTGGGTGGTTGCATCGCCATAGGCGCACAATACCCCGGGACCGGGTGGGATGATGACCGGCCATGCCTCCGCCAGGATACCCAGCGAGTTGGCGTGCAACGGCCCGGCGCCACCAAATCCAACCAGGGCAAAGTCCCGCGGGTCATAGCCCTGCTCCACCGATACCAGCCGCAGCGCCCCGAACATGGACTCGTTGACGATCTTGCAAATACCCTCCGCGGCTTCCATCAGGCCTATACCCATGGCGTCCGCCACTTTTTGCACTGCTGCCACAGAGGCATCCCGGTTGATCTCCATCTTGCCGCCCAGCTGAACATCCGATGGCAGGTAACCCAGCACCACGTTGGCGTCGCAGACCGTGGGCAGCTCCCCACCCTTCATGTAGCAGGCGGGACCCGGCACCGCCCCGGCGGATTCCGGGCCCACCCGCAGGGCTTTCGTCAGCTCCGGCACAAAGGCGATAGAACCGCCACCGGCGCCCACAGTGCGCACATCCACCGAGGGCGCGCGCACCCGCACATCGCCGACGATGGTCTCGCGCCGCACCCGGGCGCGGGAATTCTGGATGAGGGCCACATCGGTGGACGTACCGCCCATGTCAAAGGTCAGGATGTTGTCGAAGCCCGCGCGGCTGCAAAAATAGATGGCGCCGGACACGCCGCCGGCGGGGCCTGACATCAACAGGTTCACCGGCGACTCTCCGGCGCCCCGGGCCGAGGCCAGGCCGCCATCGGAGCGCAGGATGGATAGCTGGGTGTCACTGCCCATTTTTTTATCGAGGGCCGCCTGCAGGTTACGCACGTACTTGGCCACTTCCGGGCGCACGTAGGAGTTGACCACCGTAGTCTCGGTGCGCTCGTACTCCTGCATCTCCGGCACCACTTCGCTGGAAATCGAGATCGGCGTCTCGGTGAAAATCTCTGCGGCGATATCCCGCGCCCGGCGTTCATGCTCGCCGTTGAGGTAGGCGTTGATGAAACAGATCGTCAATGCCTGCACGGCGCCCCTGGCATGCAGTACCTTCAGGTCGGCCCGCAATTTGTCCTCGTCCAGGCTGCGCACCACAGCGCCATCGGCACCGATGCGCTCGCTCGCGCCTATGGTCAGCTCCAGCGGGGCCAACAGGGGCTTCTTGACGAAGCTGACCCAGCCGCCCAGGCCGCCGGGGCAAAACGAGCGGGCCACCTGCAGGGTGTCCTCGTAGCCACTGGTGGTGACCAGGCCCACCCGTGCGCCCTTGCCGGTGAGTACGGCATTGGTCGCCACCGTGGTGCCGTGCATCACCCGGTTCACCAGGGCCGGGTCGATACCCGATTCGTCGCAGATACGCGCGATCCCGTTCAGCACTCCGATGGAGGAATCCTCCGGCGTGGAGGGCACCTTGGCGGTGTGGGTCTTACCCGTCTCTTCGTTGATCAGCAGGAGGTCGGTGAAGGTTCCCCCGACGTCCACTCCCAGCCTGTAGCTCATTTTTTTCTCCTTATAGCGCAAAAAAACCGGGTGTCGAACCTGCTACCGCCTGACGGGACCGTCTGTTGCAGGCGATTACCCGTCAACCAGCCCGTTTCGCCAGCCATGGCTTCAACCACGCCTTCGCCCGCCCGCCAGGGGCAGTGCCGGTAAGCTCCTCCGCCAGGTCCGATGCCCGCAGCAGGGCGTCCAGGTCGATACCGGTGTCGAAGCCCATCTGCTCCAGCATCATGGCCACGTCCTCGGTGGCGACGTTGCCGCTGGCGCCCGGGGCGAATGGACAGCCACCCAGGCCGGCGATGGAGGCGTCAAAACGGCGGATACCCGATTCCACCGCGGCAAATACATTGGCCAGGCCCAGCGCACGGGTATCGTGAAAGTGGCAACCCAGGCGGGCGGCGCCGTGATCGCGTACAAGCTCGGCGGTGAGACTGCGCACCTGCTGCGGGTGGCCGGCGCCTATGGTGTCCGCAATGACGATCCGATCTGCGCCCATAGCCAAAAACTTGTCGGCCACAGCGCGCACCACGCCAGGGTCAGTCGGCCCGTCGAAAGGGCAGGCGAACGCGACTGCGATAGTGGCAATCACCTCGATCCCGTCACCCCGCGCGGCGGCGAGGATATCGGCGGTAACCGCCTCAGCCTTTGCCATGCCCATATTGACGTTCTTCTGTGCCATGCCCTCGCTGGCGTACAAGACCATTGTTACGGAACGGGCGCCCGCTGCCCTGGCAAGCTCGTAACCTTTCATGTTCGGAATCAGGGCAGTGTAGTGGACGGGCCCATCCTCGGACAGTGCCGCCATGACCACGTCCGTGCCCGCCATCGCCGGCACTGCCCTGGGAGAGACGAAACTACCCACCTCGATGCTGTTGACCCCGGCATCCGCGATCGCCGCAATCAGTTGCAGGCGTTGCTCCACAGCAAGCAGCCGAGGCTGGTTTTGCAGGCCATCCCGGGGGCCGACATCAGTAACTACGATCTGTTGCGTCATACGGGCGTCTTCACCTTATTAATATTCGGTTTCATATCCTCAACGTTGCCAGCAGGCCGGGTCGGGGAGCAGCGCGATGACATCTGCCAGCCCCATGACTTCGGCGTACTTCGCCTGCAGGTCAAACAGGTTGGCCTCATGCGCGGCACTGTTGCGATCACCCACCGCCTCACGCGCCAACACCACGCGGTAATCGTACTGCAAGCCATCAACCGCCGTGGCGCGGACGCAGCCGCTGGTCGTCAAACCGGTCACCACCAGCGAGTCGACCCCCTGCGCACGGAGGCGCTGGTCCAGATCGGTCTTGTGAAACGCGCTGGCCCACTGTTTCTCGATCAGTACATCCCCCTGCCCAACAGCCAGCCGCTCATCCACCTGCACCCAGTCGGAATCCGGTGTCAGTATATTCAACGCCTCTATGCGATCACGAAACACCCGGGCCTGGTCGTCCCGGCGATACATCACCGTGGAGAAGTACACGGGCAGGCAGCGCTTGTGGAATTCCTCCAGCAGGCGAGAGTTGGCCGCCACCACCTCGGCACAGTCACAACCCAGCGGGGAGGCAGGGTCCGTAAAGCCCCTGGTCATATCCACAACGATGAGCGCGGGCTTGTCACCCAGTCCGAGGCTATTATGTTCCAGATCCATACCATCAGGTCCCGCAGTTGCTGGATAAATCCGCCAGCCAGGCGGCGCTTCAAGCCCCGCAAGCGGGACTGTACCGCGCGCACATCAGGCAATCACTCCATCGGCGCGCAGGCGCTCGATCCGGGCGTCGTCAAGCTGGAGGATTTCCCGCAGCACCTCGTCATTATGGCTGCCAATCGCCAGTCCCGGCCAGTCGGTGCGGCCCGGGCTGCCGTCCAGCCTCGGCATGATGGCGGGGATCTTCAGCGGCTTGCCGTCAATCTCCACGCTTTCAAACATACCCCTGGCCTGGTACTGGGGATCCTGCATCATATCCTCAACACTGTAGATGGGCCCTACCGGCACCCGCACCTCTTCCAGGGTATTGATAATATGGGCCGAGGAGTGCCCGGCGCACCACAGGCCCAGGGCCTCATCGATCTCGCTTTCGTGCACTATCCGACCCGCGTTATCCGCCATGGCCGGGTTTTCCGCCATATCCGAGCGGCCCGCGGCTATCATCAGGCGTTTGAAAATCGAGTCACCGTTGCCACCAATCACCACGTACTTGCCGTCGTCACAGCGGTAGGTGTTGGTGGGCACGATCCCCGTTATCGTGGTGCCGGAAGGTTCCCGGATGACGCCGGCGCCGTCAAATTCAGGCACAATCCCTTCCATCAGGTTGAAGACCGACTCGTACAGGGCTACGTCCACAACCTGTCCCGCCCCCGAGCCAGGCCGCGCGCGCTGGATCAGCGCCAGGGCGATCCCCAGCGCTGCATGTATGGCAGCGACGGTATCGCCCAGGCTGATATTGGGTCGCACCGGCGCCTCGCCGGGCTCACCGTTGATGTAGCGGAATCCGCCGAAGCCCTCGGTGACTGACGCATAGCCCGGCTTGCTGGCATAGGGGCCGGTCTGGCCATAACCGGAGATGCGCGCATAGACGAGCCCCGGATTGAGCGCCTTGAGCTCCTCCGGACCCATGCCCCATTCCTCCATCAGGCCGGGCCGAAAATTCTCCACCACCACGTCAGCGGTGGTCAGCAGCTTCAGCGCCAGCTCCCTGCCCTGTTCGGATTTCAGGTCGAGGGTGACACTCTTCTTGTTGCGTCCCAGGCTGCGGTACCACAGGGAGGTGCCGTCGCGCAGCACCCGCCAGCCACGCACGGGATCCCCCCCCGGCGGCTCCACCTTGATAACCTCCGCGCCAAAATAGGCCAGTATGGTTCCGGTAAAGGGGCCAGCCAGCAGCTGGCCCATTTCGATCACCCGCAGGCCTTCAAGCGGCCTTTCCAAGTCAGACATTGCCAATCACCTCGCTGGTGGTTTACCCGCACCCGCCGTTACCAGTCAAGCCGCAGCAGGGTGGCTTGCGGGGATGCGCCCGTTCATCAAATATCGTACGTGGGTAGCCCCCTGCAGGCTCAACCATAACAGGGAGGAATTTCAACGCTGTCACCAGCGGCCTTTGCCAGGTTTCGAAGCCGTTTCCGGCGCCGGCCGGACCGGCTTTTTGACCTGTCTCAGCTGTTGACGTCGACCACGACGCGACCGCGCACACCGCCTGCGATGATGTCGCGCGCCAGGCCGGGAACCGCCGCGAGCGGAACCACTTCATAGATCGACTTGAGCTTCTCGAGGTCCAGCAGTTGCGCCAGCGCGTCCCAGGCGCGCTGCCGGCGGGGCAGCGATGCCATCACCGAATCGACCCCGCGCAGGGTCACCCCGCGCAGGATGAAGGGCATCACAGATGTGGGCAGCGCCATACCGCCCGCCAGCCCGCAGGCCGCTACGACCCCCTCGTAGCGGGTCTGGGCAATGGCAGTGGCGAGGGTCTTGTCTCCCACGGTGTCGATAACACCCGCCCAGGTTTCCTTCTCCAGAGGCTTGCAATCCCTGGCCAGCTGGTCACGGGGCACCAGAGCGGTGGCGCCCAGGTCACGCAGGAACTGTCCGGCCTCCTCAACCCGCCCGGTGCTGGCGTGCACCTCGTAACCCAGACCCGCCAGCAGGGAAACGGCGACTGAACCCACTCCGCCGGCGGCACCCGTGACCAGGATCGGGCCGCTTGCGGGTGTTATGCCGCCATCCTGCAGTGCCTGGACGCACAGCATGGACGTGTAGCCGGCGGTACCGATCGCCATGGTTTGCTCCAGGCTCATATTGTCCGGCACCCGCACCAGCCACTCGGCCTTGAGGCGCTGTTTCTGGCTGTAGCCACCGTTAAAACGCTCCGACAGGCCATAGCCATTAACCAGCACGCGATCACCGGGACTGAAGGCAGGATCACGCGACTCGACCACGGTGCCGGACAAATCGATACCGCAGATCAGCGGCGACACCTGGCAGATCGGCGCGGCGCCGGACACGGCAAGACCGTCCTTGTAGTTGACAGTGGAGTACGCCACGTCGACCAGCACATCCTCGTCCGCAAGGTCAGACAGGCCGATCTGCTTGAGTGCCGCGACGATCTTGCCGTCCTGTTTTTCCGCTACGATTGCATTGAAAGTGTCCGCCATGACGCGTCGGTCTCCGTTCTGATCAAAAGTGTGGGCGAAGTATAGCTGAATAGCCCCGCAGCGGAACCCGCGCGCTGCGGAGTCTCATCCGAACGAGGCCGGGTTACTCCCTGGGACGGATGACAACAGTCTGTTCGATGGCACCGAACACGGACTGCCCCTCCCGGTCGTGCATCTCGATGCGCACGCTGTCGCCATCGCGCATAAACGCGGTGCTGGGCTGGCCGTCGGCAATCGTCTCGATCATGCGAATCTCGGCGATACAGCTGTACCCGAGACCGCCGGCAGCCAGCGGCTTGCCGGGGGAGCCGTCCGCGTCCCTGTTGGAGACCGTACCCGAGCCGACGATCGTACCGGCGGCCAGTGGCCGCGTCCGGGCCGCATGCGCCACCAGGGTGGGAAAATCGAAGGTCATATCCTCGCCCGCATTGGCCCTGCCAAACGGCTGCCCGTTGAAGGCGACCTCCAACGGCAGGTGCAGCCGCCCGCCGTCCCAGGCGTCGCCGAGTTCGTCCGGGGTGACACAGACGGGGCTGAAGGCGCTGGACGGCTTGGACTGGAAGAAGCCGAAACCCTTGGCGAGTTCGCCGGGGATAAGGTTGCGAAGGGAAACATCATTGACCAGCATGACCAGGCGAATCGCCGAGCGCGCCTCGGCGAGGCTGGCCCCCATGGGCACATCGGCGGTAATCACAGCCACCTCACCCTCAAAATCGATTCCCCAGGCGGCGTCGTGCATCACCACGTCCTGGCGCGGACCCAGGAATGTATCCGAGCCGCCCTGGTACATGAGGGGATCGGTCCAGAACGTCTCCGGCATCTGCGCACCGCGAGCCCTGCGCACCAGCTCCACATGGTTGACGTAGGCGGAGCCATCCGCCCACTGGTAGGCCCGTGGCAGCGGCGAGGCGCAGGCGCCCTGGTCAAAGGGCTCGCCCTCCCCTGCATTGACGCGCACCGCCAATGACTCCAGGGCGGGCTTATAACGCTCCCAGTCGTCCAGCACTTGCTGCAGGGTCATGCCGGCGGCAAGGCAACGCCGCAAATCGGTGGAGACGACGACAAGGGCGCCGTCGCGGCCGCTGTTGATGGAGGCCAGCTTCATGATTTCTCCCCAAATTCCCGTTCGTGCAGCCAGGCCGCATGGCGTGGCGCTTTTTTGGTGGCCGCCCACTCCTCGATCATGGCCGGAGCCACCTCGTGCAGACGCTCAAGGTCACCTGGCTGGTCGATGTCGACCGCCAGTTCTAGCCGATGGCCATTGGGGTCAAAGAAATAGATCGACTTGAATATGCCGTGGTGGACCGGACCCACAACCTCCAGACCCTGGGACTCCACCTGTGTCTTTGCGTTTATAAGCGCTTTTTCGCTCTCGAGCTTGAAGGCGATGTGCTGCACCCACTCCGGCGTGTTCTCATCGCGGCCCATCCCGGGAGAATTCGGCAATTCAAAGAAGGCCAGCACATTGCCCATGCCGGCATCCAGGAACACGTGCATATAGGGGTCCGGTTGCTTTGTCGATGGCACCTGGTCCTCTGCGATGGCCAGCACCAGCTCCATATCCATTACCCTGCGGTAGAACTCCACGGTCTCGGCTGCATCGCGGCAGCGATACGCCACGTGGTGAATTCTCTCGATTTTCATGGGCCCTCCCCCTGGCCGGCCATGCCGCGCCTAACCGATAACCCCGCGCGCCTTCTGGTCGCGCTCTATGCTTTCGAACAGGGCCTTGAAATTGCCCTCGCCAAAACCCTCGTCCTGCTTGCGCTGGATGAACTCAAAGAACATCGGCCCCAGGGTGGTCTCGGAGAATATCTGTAACAGCAGCCTGGGCTCGCCCCCCTCAGTGCTGCCGTCGAGCAGGATACCCCGGCGCTGCAGTTCTTCCACCGGCTCACCGTGACCGGGCAGGCGCTCGGCCAGCATTTCGTAGTAGGTGGGCGGCGGTGGCGTCATGAACTTCTGGCCACGCGCCTTCAGCCTGTCCCAGCAGGCGAGGATATCATCACAGGCGAAGGCGATATGCTGAATGCCCTCACCATTGTAGGCCATGAGAAATTCCTCGATCTGGCCACCACCGGTACTCTCCTCGTTGAGGGGAATGCGAATCTTGCCGTCGGGGGCGGTCATCGCCTTTGACAGCAGTCCGGTGTACTCGCCCTTGATATCAAAATAGCGAATTTCCCTGAAATTGAATAATTTCTCGTAGTAGTTGGCCCAGTACTGCATACGCCCGCGGTACACGTTGTGGGTGAGGTGATCCAGGGTATGGAAGCCGCAGCCCACCGGCTTGCGCTCAACACCTTCCAGCCACTCGAAGTCGATATCATAGATACTCACGCCCTCTGCATAACGGTCGATCAGGTAGACCGTCGCCCCGCCAATGCCCTTGATGGCCGGCAGCCGCAGCTCCATTGGCCCCGTTTCAATCACCACCGGTTCCGCCCCACACTCCAGGGCACGGTCATAGGCGGCCCGGGAATCCCGCACCCGAAAGGCCATGCCGCAGGCGGACGGCCCATGCTCACGCGCGTAGTAGTAGGCGTGACCACCCGGCTCATAATTGGTGATGAAGTTGATATCGCCCTGGCGCCAGAGGGTCACCTGCTTGGAACGATGAACCGCCACCCTGGTGAACCCCATGACCTCGAATACCGGCTCGAGCACTCCCTCCCGGGGCGCGGTAAACTCGACAAACTCGAACCCGTCCAGCCCCATGGGGTTTTCGAACAAATCAACCATATCCAGCACTCCAGCGGAATCAGCCCGCTTCACCACAACCGACGCTTATTATAGCTGTTAACAGGCAACGGCCGATGCAAGCCGCCAGGAACCCGGCACATCCGCTGCCGGTGCCCTGTCCGGCGCGCCGGGGTCAGCCAATATGTCCACAGTTATTGACATATATTAATATGTCCACTAGTCTCGACATATGGATATGCAGCAGGCCATCATCATGTTCGACGCGCTCTCCCAGGAAACACGCCTGAGAGCCTTCCGCCTGCTGGTGCGGGCCGGTGCTGACGGGCTGGCAGCCGGTACGTTGAGCGAGAAACTCGGCACCCCTCACAACACCATGTCCTTCCACCTCAACCACCTGTCGAATGCCGGCATCGTGTCTTCGCGCAAACAGGGCAGGTCGGTGATTTATTCCGCGAACTTCGATAGCACACGCGACCTGATCGGCTTCATGGTCGAGGACTGCTGCAGCGACGAATTCGCCACTATTCGCAGAGACAGCGATACCGG
>JAHEBL010000070.1 GCA_024642265.1 Haliea sp.
TCGCACGGAAGGTGAGCAGGCGCAGTTGCCCAGGCAATACACCGGCTCAAGGCTGAGCGCTCCGTCCGCAGTGGTGCCGCCATAGTCGATACCAAGGCGCGCCTTTGCATGTGCCTCGAGAGCGCGGCAGCCCATCGCCTGGCAGGCCTCAGCCCGGCAGATTTGCAGAATATGTGTACCGGTCGGTGCGCTGCGAAAATCGTGGTAGAAGCTGATAACGCCATGCACTTCCGCCCGTGACAAATGCAGGCCACGGGCAATGGCCGGCACGGCCTCAGCGGGAACATAACCCAGGGCATCCTGGAGGGCGTGCAGCAGCGGTAAAAGGCCACCCGGCACTTCGCGATACTGCTCTATGCTCGCCGCCACAACCGGCGCTATCCGCTCATCCATTCAGCACTGCCTGCGAACTTTCAGGTAATCCCAGTATAGGCTCAATACAGGCAGCCCGCGTGGAAGGCCAGGTGATCCCCGATGAACGAAGCGATGAAGAAGTAACTGTGGTCATAGCCTTCCTGCATCCGGATCGTCATGGGATAACCCGCATCGGCGCAGGCCTTTTCAAGCAGATGCGTTTTGAGCTGTTCCTGGAGAAAATTGTCGGCATCGCCCTGGTCCACCAGTACCGGCAGCTGTTCACTGGCGCCCGCCAGCAGTGCGGTGGTGTCGTACTCCCGCCAGGCATCACGCTCGGGGCCGAGATAGTTACCCAGTGCCTTTTCGCCCCAGGGACAATTCAGCGGGGAGCAGATTGGTGAAAACGCTGTAGCCGACTTGAACCGGCCGGGATTCTTCAGCGCTACAGTGAGTGCTCCATGGCCGCCCATTGAGTGACCGGAAATACCTGCCCGGCTGCCATCCACCGGAAACTCCCGATTGATCAGCTCGGGCAACTCGTCGACGATGTAATCGTACATGCGATAGTGCTTGCGCCAGGGCTCACGGGTGGCGTTGACATAAAAACCCGCGCCCAGGCCGAAGTCCCAGGCACCGTCCGGGTCATCAGGTACCCCGTCACCCCGTGGGCTGGTATCGGGTGCCACGACAGCAAGCCCAAGTTCCGCCGCGTAGCGCTGCGCGCCCGCCTTGGCGACAAAGTTCTCATCGGTGCAGGTGAGGCCGGATAACCAGTAAACCACCGGCACCTTGCCCTGCTCCGCCTGCGGCGGCAGAAAGATGGAAAAGGTCATATCACAACCCAGCACCCGCGACGCATGGGAATACCGCAGCTGCCGTCCGTCGAAGCACTTGTTCGCGCCAATCTGTTCCATATCCTTGTCCTGTTTCAGTACTGCACCACCGAGCGGATACTTTCACCCGCATGCATCAGGTCAAACGCCTTGTTGATGTCGTCCAGCGGCATGGTGTGGGTAATCAGGTCATCGATATTGATCTTGCCGTCCATGTACCAGTCGACAATCTTCGGCACATCGGTACGTCCCCGGGCCCCACCGAACGCGGTACCGCGCCAGCCCCGACCGGTTACCAGCTGGAACGGGCGCGTGGATATCTCCTTGCCCGCGCCGGCAACACCCACGATACAGCTCTGGCCCCAGCCCTTGTGACAGCACTCCAGCGCCTGCCGCATTACGTCCACGTTGCCGATACACTCGAAGCTGTAATCCACACCACCCCCGGTGAGTTCGATCAGGTGCTGAACCACATCGTCCACGTCCCTGGGATTGACGAAATCGGTCATCCCGAATTTCCTGGCAAGCTCCACCCTGCCCGGATTGATGTCTATGCCGATAATGCGGGTAGCGCCGACCATTTTCGCTCCCTGCACCACGTTCAGGCCGATGCCGCCGAGGCCGAAAACAGCGACGGTCGAACCGGGCTCGACTTTCATGGTAAACGCCACCGCGCCGATACCGGTGGTAACGCCGCAACCGATATAGCAGATCTTGTCGAAGGGCGCGTCCTCGCGCACCTTTGCGAGGGCTATCTCAGGCAGCACGGTGTAATTTGAAAAAGTCGAGCAGCCCATGTAATGCAGGAGGGGTTTGCCATCAAGGGAAAAGCGACTGCTGCCATCGGGCATCACTCCCTGCCCCTGGGTGCTGCGAATGGCCTGACACAGGTTGGTCTTGGGATGCAGGCAAAAATTGCATTCACGGCATTCCGGGGTATACAGCGGAATGACATGATCGCCCGGCCTGACGCTTTTCACGCCGGGGCCCACCTCCAGCACCACACCTGCGCCCTCGTGACCGAGAATCGCCGGAAAAGCGCCCTCCGGGTCATCACCCGACAGGGTGAACGCGTCGGTGTGGCAGACCCCGGTAGCCTTGATCTCCACCAGCACCTCGCCGGCGCGTGGACCCTCGAGATCGACTTCGACGATTTCCAGTGGTTTGCCGGCCTGGAATGCCACTGCTGCGCGTGATTTCATGGTGTTGCTTCTCCTGCGGTAAAAAATTGACTGCGATGGCCACAGAATAGTTGCACAGCGCGCAAAAAATAAGTTCTTTTTAAAATTATTAGCGGTCATCGCTCACCGCTGACGGAAAGACACACAGCCGCCGGGGTTGGCGTTGACACGAACACTGTGCGAGCATGCTTACTGACAGGCGCCGAAGGGGAAGGCATGGCAGGAATCAGGGCACTGATAAGCGGCGCAGTGATCGCGTTGTTCTGCGCCCGCGCCAGTGCGGCCAGCCTCGACCAGCAGGTGGAGGCCATCGTGCGTCCGGCGGCCAATGCACTTGCCGATTTCGTGTTCTACCGGGTGGACCTGTTCGGACAGGGCTTTCCACTCATCGTCCTGTGGCTGGCAATTGCCGCGCTGTTTTTCACGTTCTACCTGGGGTTCATCAATATCCGGGGCTTCGGCCTGGCTTTGCGCCATGTGCGCGGACATTTTCACAACCCGGCAGCCAACGGTGAGATCTCCCACTTCCAGGCGGTAGCTACCGCAATCTCCGGAACCGTCGGCATCGGCAATATCGGCGGCGTGGCGGTGGCGATTGCCATCGGTGGTCCCGGGGCCGCCTTCTGGCTGTTTATCGCCGGTTTCCTCGCCATGTCCACCAAGCTGGTGGAGTGTACGCTGGGGGTCAAGTACCGCCGCTACAATCCCGATGGCTCCGTGTCCGGTGGCCCGATGTACTACCTCGAACACTATCTTTCCAGCCGTGGATTGCCGACCTGGGGAAAACTGTTGGGCGGCTTCTACGCCCTCTCGCTGGTGATTGGCTGCCTGGGAATCGGCAATATGTTCCAGTCCAATCAGGCCTATGTCCAGTTCGTGACAATATCCGGGGGCGATGGCAGCTTTTTTGCCGACCGGGGCTGGCTGTTCGGCCTGCTGTTGGCGGCGACAGTATCGATGGTGATTATCGGCGGCATTCGCTCCATCGCCCGGGTAGCCGCTCACATCGTACCCTTTATGGGCATTCTCTATGTGCTCTGCGCGCTGGTGATTATCGGCATGAGCGCGGAGCACATTCCCGCGGCGATCAGCCTGATAGTGAGCAGCGCATTCAGCGCTGACAGTGTCACCGGCGGGATGGTGGGTGCCATCATCGTGGGTTTCCAGCGGGCGCTGTTTTCCAACGAGGCCGGTCTCGGGTCCGCGTCGATCGCGCACTCGGCAGTACAGACCGATGAGCCCGCCTCGGAGGGCCTGGTATCCCTGCTGGAACCCTTCATCGACACCATGGTGATCTGCACCCTGAGTTCACTGGTCATCGTCACCACCGCCTACCCCAACGGGTTGATGGACAGCGGCCTGGAAGGCATCGCCCTGACCTCCGCGGCATTTGAGCATCACTTCAGCTGGGCACCCTACCCGCTTG
Source organism: Haliea sp. (assembly GCA_024642265.1). GTDB lineage: Bacteria > Pseudomonadota > Gammaproteobacteria > Pseudomonadales > Halieaceae > JARRPM01. The sequence goes on from JAHEBL010000070.1 coordinate 3,798, forward strand.
CGATCGCGGCCCTGCTGTTCGCGTTTTCAACCAGCATTGCCTGGTCCTATTACGGACTCAAGGGCTGGACTTACCTGTTCGGTGAAAGCGGGTTCGCGCAGCTCCTGTTCAAGACGGTCTTTTGCGCATTCATTGCACTGGGGTGCATGATCGAGCTTACCGCCGTACTCGATTTCTCCGATGCGATGGTCTTTCTTATCGCCATCCCCAATATTCTCGGCCTGTACCTGTTTGCACCGGAAGTAAAACGGGAAGTGAATGACTATATGCGTCGGGTCGCGGCTGGCAGTGTGCACCTTAACGACGCATAACTGTCCGCGCAGCGACCCAGCCGGGCTGCCCGGCTTTAATAGGGTTTATCGCCGTCGATAGTTATGCGCAGGTGCTTGCGGTGGGCGGGAAAGTAGTCGTTGATCGGTTTGTGCTGGGTGCTGCGATTATCCCAGATGGCGATGCTGTGGGGCCGCCACTGGAACCGGCAGGTGTATTCCGGTGTGGTGATATGCCTGAACAGGAACTGTAACAGCGTGTCGCTTTCCGCCGCCTTGAGACCCTCGATGTGAGTGGTAAACAAACTGTTTACGAAAATCACTTTCCTGCCCGTCTCCGGATGGGTGCGTATAACCGGGTGCCTGACCGGCGGGTTGGCCGCCACCGCGCCTGCAAGACGCTCCCGGCCGCCGGGTTCCGCAAGACTTTCCCGGAAACCGTGGGCGAAGTCGTGCACCGCAGTCAGCCCCTGCAGGAAATCACGCAGGGGGGCCGACAGACCGTTATAGGCCGCGGTCATGCTTGCCCACAGCGTGTCGCCGCCCTTGGGCGGAATGATCAGGGACCTGAGCACAGTACCCATCGGCGGATGCTGCCGGAATGTCATATCGGAATGCCAGGCCTCTATGCGGGTGGGCTTTTCCGGGGTACTTTCGAGAATGGTCAGCTCCGGGAAACCCTCTACGGTGTCGTAGGCCGGGTGAGTCTGCAGCGGACCGAAAGACAGCGCCAGTGCCTTTTGCATGGCCGGGCTGATATCCTGGTCACGAAAAAAAATAACCTCGTACTCGTTGAGGAGCTCGCGCAGCTGCTTGTGTTCCTGCGCACTGAGCTGGCGGGACAGGTCAAGTCCGTGAATTTCGGCGCCCAGGGCGCCTGCCATGGGCCTGATTTCAAGCATTGAGAAACACTCCGCTAAACCATCTCAGCTACCGCCGAACGCGACACTGACAGGTACTGCACAAGCCGCCTATAATACCACTCCGTGACACCACGCCAATATACCGACACCTATGAAACTACACATCATCACCACCGGCGGCACCATCGACAAGATCTACTTCGACGCCAAGAGCGATTACCAGGTAGGCGAACCGGTGATTGGGGAGTTGCTGGAAAAAATGGCCGTGGGCTTCCCCTTCACCGTGGAATCCGCCATGCGCAAGGACAGCCTGGACATGACGGACGAGGACCGCGCACTTATCCACCGGCTCGCCACCGATTGCGCAGAGGAATGTGTGTTAATCACCCACGGCACGGACGGCATGGTCGCCACGGCCCTCGCCCTGCGGGGCATCGCCGGCAAGAGGATTGTCCTGACCGGTGCACTGCAACCCGCCGCCTTTGCCCAGAGTGACGCTATCTTCAATATCGGCTGTGCCATCGGCGCGGTGCAAAGCAAACCGCCCGGTGTCTATATTGCAATGAATGGCGAGGTGTTCGATGCGCAACAGGTGCGCAAGAACCTGGCGGCGAATCGCTTTGAGCGACTGCCCTGAGCAACGCCTGATCGCGGAGGAATTTACTACCTTATGCCTAATGTAGTCTGCCCCCACTGCGCGGCTGTCAACCGCATACCGGGCGAGCGCCTCGGCGACAAGCCCCGCTGCGGCAAGTGCAGTAAACCCCTTTTCACCGGCCAGCCCCTTGCGCTGAACGCTGCGAGCTTCGACCGGCACCTGCAGCGCAGCGAGCTCCCGCTGGTAGTGGATTTCTGGGCCGAGTGGTGTGGGCCCTGCAAAATGATGGCCCCGGCCTTTGCCCAGGCTGCAGCAGAACTGGAACCAATAGTGCGATTGGCCAAAGTAGATACCGAGGCGCAACAGACCGTCGCGGCGCGCTACTCGATTCGCAGCATACCCACACTCATCCTGTTCCGCGGCGGCCAGGAGATTGCGCGCCAGGCGGGAGCGATGAGCAGGAACGATATCGTGCATTGGGTGCAGCGGGCGCTGAAAGGCTGACGCACGACTCGTTACAGATATTGTAATAGCCATTGACGGCCTATCGTCCTGCTAGCGCCGCCGCAGTCTCACTGGCCAGCAGCATCAGGTTGCGGTCAGGAGCACATTATAAGCTCTTGCACTGGCATAAGTGGCCATGAAACCGCGCGCAAAATACTGGATATCCATTATCTGGTCGAGCACGACCGAGACCCCGGCGCAGTAGCGCTCCGGATTCTTGTCCGCATATTCCCGCGCAGCCTTCGATATCGCCAGCAATAGGTCGGTAGCCTGCTTGAGCAACAGTTCAGGGTCATCACGGGAGAATGCCATCGTACTCCAGGACAATTGCACGGTTTTGACATCTACGCTATCCGAACCGCAATTGACTCCAGCGCATTCTGCAGCGTGCCGCGCCCGGCGCGCTTTCAACCTTACAGCCGGGCAACTACAATACACACCGAAGGCCTGTTGGTTCAAGGCAGGCAGCTGAATGCCGGCCCGGCTTTTTCCGGAAAACGACCTATCCACCCCAATCAAGGCGATAAAGATGAAGGCGCTCATCAAAAAGGAAGCCCGACCGGGTATTTGGCTTGAGGATGTTCCGGAGCCGGAACCCGGTATCAACGACGTGTTGATCAAGGTCAGGCGCACCGCCATCTGCGGCACGGATATGCACATCTACAACTGGGATGCCTGGGCGCAGAAAACCATTCCTGTACCGATGGTGGTGGGTCACGAATTTGTCGGCGAGATCGTCAAGGTGGGCTCCAATGTCATCGACTTTCACCCGGGGCAGATCGTGTCAGGTGAGGGGCACGTGGTGTGCGGGCGCTGCCGTAACTGCATGGCGGGACGGCGCCACCTGTGCGCCTACACCAGCGGCATCGGCGTAAACCGCCCGGGCGCCTTTGCCGAATATGTGGCCCTGCCCATGTCCAATGTCTGGGAGCACTCCGAGGGCATCGACCTGGATGTGGCAGCCCTGTTTGACCCCTTTGGCAACGCAGTACATACGGCGCTGCAGTGGCCGCTGCTGGGTGAGGATGTGCTCATCACCGGTGCCGGCCCCATCGGCGCCATGGCCGCGGCGGTATGCAGACACGCCGGCGCCCGCAACGTGGTCATCACCGACGTGATAGACGCGCGCCTGGCGCTGGCGGCCAGGCTCGGCGCCACTCGCACCGTGAATGTTACAAGGGAGACACTGGCGGATGTGCAGAAGGAGCTGCACATGACCGAGGGTTTTGACGTGGGGCTGGAGATGTCGGGCAATGGCCAGGCATTCAACGACCTGCTGGCCAATATGTGCCACGGCGGCAAGGTATCGATCCTCGGCATCCCCAGCGAGAACACCGCTATCGACTGGAACACGGTGATCTTCAACATGCTCACGCTCAAGGGCATCTATGGCAGGGAGATGTACGAGACCTGGTACAAGATGTCCGTGATGATCGACTCGGGCCTGGATATCTCCCCGGTAATTACCCATCGCATGGGCTACCGGGATTTCCAGCGCGGTTTTGACGTGATGAGCAGCGGCGAAGCCAGCAAGGTAGTACTCAACTGGGACCAAGCGTAAGGAGTTGCTGAATGTACACCCGTTTCCAGGAACACGTGGCCAGTGAGCTGGCCGATATCGAAGCCGCGGGTCTCACCAAACACGAGCGCCTGATCACTACCCCCCAGGGCGCGCATGTGGGGGTGACGGGAGACCGTGAAGTGCTCAATCTATGTGCCAACAACTACCTGGGGCTGGCCCAGCACCCGGAGGTAAATGCCGCGGCGGCCCGGGGTCTGCATGACTGGGGTTACGGCATGGCATCAGTGCGCTTCATCTGCGGCACCCAGACCCTGCACAAGCAACTCGAGGACTCGCTCAGCAGGTTTCTCGGCACCCAGGATACCATTCTCTACCCCTCCTGCTTCGACGCCAATGGCGGCCTGTTCGAAACCCTGCTGGGAGAGCAGGACGCGGTCATTTCGGACCAGCTCAATCACGCCAGCATCATCGACGGCATCCGGCTGTGCAAGGCGCAACGCTATCGCTACCAAAACAACGATATGGCTGACCTGGAGACGCAATTGCAGGCCGCGGACAGTGCCGGCGCGCGCTTCAAGCTAATCTCCACCGACGGCGTTTTTTCCATGGACGGCTTCATCGCCCGCCTGGACGAGATCTGCGCGCTGGCGGACAAGTACGACGCCCTCGTGCATTTTGACGACTGTCACGCCACCGGGTTTATCGGCGCCAACGGACGCGGCACTCACGAGCTGCGGGGCTGCATGGACCGGGTGGATATCATCACCGGCACCCTGGGCAAGGCCCTGGGGGGGGCGAGTGGCGGCTACACGGCCGCGCGCCGGGAAATCGTCGCCCTGCTGCGCCAGCGCTCCCGCCCCTACCTTTTTTCCAATACGGTGGCGCCACCGGTGGTGGCTGGCGCCATCAAGGCCATTGAACTGGTGGACGAGGCGCCGCAGCTGCGCGAGCGACTCCGGCAAAACACCCTGGTCTTTCGTGACGGCCTGGAGAAAATGGGCTTTGACCTGCTTCCGGGTGAACACCCGATCGTGCCGGTGATGCTGAACGACGCTGCGCTGGCGTCAAAATTCGCAGAAGCGATGCTGGACCAGGGTGTTTACGTGGTGGCCTTTTCCTTCCCGGTGGTTCCCAGGGGCAAGGCGCGCATCAGGACCCAGCTATCCGCCGCCCTGAGCGACGATGATATCGCCCTCGCGCTGGAGGCATTCAGCCGCGCCAAATCACTGGTGCTGTAAGCTGTCAATTGACCCGGCAGGGCGGGCGATTCCGGGCGCTGGCAGTTTCCCGTCGTCGACTCCGCCTACTCTCTCTCCTGCAGGTTGAACAACTGGGTATTCCCGCCTTTGGCCACCACGTTGTCAGTGCGGGTTTTTTCAACCGCAAAGCGCGTCAGGTAATGCGGCCCGCCCGCCTTGGGCCCGGTGCCCGACAGTCCCTGGCCGCCGAAGGGATTCACGCCCACGACGGCACCAACCATATTGCGATTGATATAGGTATTGCCAACCCGGGTCGCCTCGAAGACATCCTCGACAAAGCCGTTGATACGGCTGTGTATGCCCAGGGTCAGCCCATAACCCGAGGCGTTGATATCCGCAAGCACCTGCGGCAAGTCCGGTACCGCATAGCGGATTATATGCAACACCGGTCCGAATACCTCCTCTGGCAGCTGTGACAGTCGCCTGATCTCGTAAACCCGTGGCGCGAAGAAATAACCCTTCGCATGCTCCAGCGACAGTTCGCAACTTGCCAACAGGGTGCCCTCCATGCGCATACGCTGGGCATGGCGCTCCAGCATCTGGCGCGCCTCCAGGTCGATCACCGGACCGATATCGGTAGCCAGCGCTGCGGGATTTCCCAGCACCAGTTCCGCCATGGCACCGGACAGCATGGCGATCACCGAATCGGCAATATCCTCCTGCAGGTACATTACGCGCAGCGCCGAACAGCGCTGCCCCGCACTCTGGAAGGCCGAGGTAATGACATCGTCCACCACCTGCTCGGGCAGTGCTGTGGCATCCACAATCATCACATTCAGCCCACCCGTCTCCGCAATCAGCGGAACGATGGGACCATCTCGCTCCGCCAACTGGCGGTTGATCAGTCGCGCCGTGGCGGTACTGCCGGTAAATGCCACACCCGCAATGCGCCGGTCCCTGACCAGCGCACCCCCGACCGCTGCGCCATCACCGGGCAGCAAGTGAATCACATCCGGCGGCACGCCCGCCTCGAGCATCAGGCTGACCGTGCGCGCCGCGACCAGCGGCGTCTGTTCCGCCGGCTTGGCGATCACGCTGTTGCCGGCCATCAGTGCGGCGACGACCTGGCCCGTGAAGATCGCCAGCGGAAAGTTCCACGGGCTGATGCACAGGAACACACCGCGACCGTGCAGGGACAGCTCGTTCACCTCCCCCGTCGGCCCGGGCAGGGGCTGTGGCGCCGCGAAGCCCGCCAGTCCCTGCCGGGCGTAATAGCGGCAAAAATCAACCGCCTCGCGCACCTCTGACAGGGCATCATCAACGGTGCGCCCCGCCTCATTGATAATCAGGCCCATCAGTGGCTCGCAGTGTTGCTCCAGCAGCTCCGCGAGGCGCTCCAGGCAACCAGCCCTCGCCTCGGCCCCCGCCGCATCCCAGACCGGCTGGGCTGCCGTCGCAAGCGCCAGAGCCCGCTCGATGGACTGCGGGTCGGCCTCCACCACCTGGCCTACCACGGTGTCGAAATCCGCCGGACTGGTGACCGCCTTCGCCTCTCCCTGCAGCCAGTCACCGCCAACAATAGGAGCGGCCCGGGCGACTGTTTTTGCAGATGCTGCCAGCCCCGCCAGCAGCTCCGCCACTTCCAGCGGGTCTGCCAGGTCGATCCCCCGGGCATTGAGCCAGGGCACGGCTGCATCACAATAGAGTTGTCGCGGCACAGGAATGCCGGGATGGCGCCCGCCGGGCTGGGAGAGTGCCTCATCCACGGGGTCGCGCAGCAGGTCCTGCGCCGGCACCCGGGCATCCAGGAAGCGGTTCACAAAGGAACTGTTGGCGCCGTTTTCAAGCAGCCTGCGCACCAGGTAGGGCAGCAGGTCCTTGTGGTTGCCAACCGGGGCATAGACCCGCACAGCAACGCCGGGACACTTGTCCAGCACCTCATCATAGAGCAGGTGGCCCATACCGTGCAGGCGCTGGAACTCAAAGGACTGACTGCCGTCGGTGAGCTCCATCACGAGGGCCACTGTGTAGGCGTTGTGGGTGGCAAACTGGCAATAGATGACATCCTGCGCCGCCAGCAGACGCTCTGCGCATACCTGGTAGGACACATCCGTATGGCTCTTGCGGGTGAACACCGGGTAGTCGGCCAGACCCTGCTCCTGGGCATGCTTGATCTCACCGTCCCAGTAGGCGCCCTTGACCAGTCGAACCATAAAGCGGCGCCCGGTATCGCGCGCCAGCGCAGCCAGCCAGTCCGCCACCAGATAGGCGCGTTTGTGGTAAGACTGCAGAACAAACCCGAGGCCATCCCAGCCCGCCAGTTCTGCGTCACGGGCCAGCGCCTCGAACAGATCCAGGGACAGGTCCAGCCGATCGCACTCCTCGGCATCGATGCTGAAGCCGATCCCGCCCCGCTTCGCCATCAACGCGAGTGCCTTGACCCTTGGCAACAGTTCAGCCATCACCCTGCGCTTTTGCTTGAACTCATAGCGCGGATGCAGGGCTGACAGCTTCAGGGAGATACCATTGGCCGCCTCCACCGAACCGCCCTGCACGGTGGCGCTGATACTCTCGATCGCCTTCGCATAGGCATCAAAGTAACGCTGTGCATCGGTGGCGGTGCGGGCGCCCTCACCCAGCATGTCAAAGGAAAAGCGCGTACCGGCGCGGTTGTTCGCCCTGCCCTTTTCAAGGCCCTCCTGGATGGTTCTCCCCAGCACATACTGGCTGCCCATGATGCGCATGGCCTGCAGCACCGCCTGGCGCACCACCGGCTCACCCAGGCTATTGATCAGGCGCCGCATCCAGGACGAGGTCTGTTCAGTGATATCGTCGTCAAGGCGCACCACCCGGCCCGTGAGCATCAGCCCCCACACCGAGGCGTTGACGAAACGCGACCACGATTTGCCCTTGTGCGCGCCCCAGTCCCCGGACTGGATTTTCTCGGCGATCAGCCGGTCGGCCGTGTCCTCGTCCGGCACCCTCAGCAGAGCCTCTGCCAGGCACATCAGGGCTATCCCCTCGTTGTTGGACAGGCCGAATTCCTGCAGGAAGGCATCGAGGGTACCGGCCTTGTGACTCTTGCGACGACAGCGCTGCACCATGTCTATGGCCTGCTCGCGCAGGCGCTCCCGCCGCTCGGCTGACAGCGAACTGGTGGCCAGCAGAGTGGCCAGCACGGCTTTTTCATCCGCAGAGGTGGTCTTGCGGATACTCGTTCTGATCTCGGCAAGGGTGTTTTGCACGGTCATGTCCTGTTTGCTGATCGAAGGCTGCCCACTGGCCTTAGCACTGGAACCTGCCAGCCCCGTGTAGAGCGGATCAACCTCATGCATCGAACAGGGGGGCGAGGAGACCGGACGGGGCCGAAAATCATCATGCTCGTTCCCCATACTGGCACCTCGAAACACTCTAGGCCATGTCGCTGTCCCGCGGCGGGTAATCACTGTAGCCTTTCGCCCCACCGGCGTACAGTGTGCGCGGATCAAAACTGGACAGCGCAGCGCCATCGCGGAACCGCTCAACCAGGTCGGGGTTGGCAATATACGGCCGCCCGAAAGAAACCGCAGCGGCGGCCCCCCCGGCAATCACAGCGGAGGCCTCCTCGAAGTCGTAACTGTCGTTCACGATCAGCCGGTCGCCGAAAAAGTGCTGCCCAAGTGCGATATTGTCGACCCGACCCGCAGGCATACGTATCACGTGCAGGTACGCCAGCTGCAACTGTGCTGCCTCACCCAGCAATTGCTCGAACGTACGCTGGGGATCCTCATCGCTCAGGTCGTTGAACGGGTTGTCCGGGCAGACGCGCATACCGACCCGGCCCGCCCCGTCCACCGAGGCCATGGCGGCCAGGACTTGCAGGGCAAACCGGCAGCGGTTTTCGACGCTGCCCCCGTACTCGTCATCGCGCTTGTTGGTACCCGTGGATAGAAACTGGGCCGGCAGGTAACCGCTGGTGCAATGTAACTCGACGCCATCGAAACCCGCGGCATAGGCATTCTCGGTTGCCTGTCGGTATTCCGAGACAATCCATGGTATCTCTCCGCCCCTCAGAACACGGGGCTTGTCAAAAGCAACCATGCCAGCCTGGTCAGTATAGATCTCACCCTTCGCCTGGATGGCCGAAGGCGCCACAGTCTCGCTGCCGACAGGTTTATTGTGATGGCTCCCGACCCGGCCCACATGCATCAGCTGGGCCACGATCTTGCCACCGGCGGCGTGCACCGCCGCTGTCACCCGGGCCCAGGCGGCCACCTGTGCCTCGTTGAACAGTCCCGGTGTGCGGCAGTAACCCAGGCCGCTGGCGCTGGGCGCGATACCCTCCGAAATAATTAACCCGGCGCTGGCGCGCTGGGCATAGTAATCCACCATCATGTCGGTGGGCACAGCATCACTATCGGCCCGGCTGCGGGTCATCGGCGCCATAACCACCCGGTTTTGCAGCTCCAACCGCCCCAGCGTCAAGCGCGAGAAAATATCCATAATTTCTTCCTGCCTGTGATTGCGAGCCCCGGGGCGCTCACCTGACCCGTATCCTCGGCTCGGGAGCGCCGCGGCGCATGGTTGCCAGGAACTGCTCCAGCGGTGCCGGAGGCGCCACCTCCGGCTCATCACAGTCCGGTGCATTGTTCCAGAAGTCCTGCCAGGAGGGCCACAGGTCGTGGTAGGCCCCCTCGTAGGGTTCGCGGTCGGGCCAGCGCATCTTGTTGTCCCCGATCGGCGGCTTGTTGAGATCGGTGGCGTACCAGTAACAGGGCAGGCGGCGACGGAAGTACCAGCGGCCATCGATGCGCTGGTAGTTATCCCAGTAGAGCATTTGCATTATCACCCACTGGTCCCCGGTCTCGTGCTCGTTCTTGGAATATACCACCCCGTGGGCATTGTCCGCGTCGTCGAACTCGATCACGTGGTTGCCGATATGGTGTGAGGTGCCGGTGAACTGCAGGCGCAGGGTATCGTCCAGCCAGCGCTTGAGGTGGCTGCGGCCGACCTTCTCGCGGCTCACGCGTATATCCGGGGCAAACAGGTTCACATGGGCATCGAGGTCACGCATATCGAGGGAAAGCGAATACTTTGCAGCCAGCTGCCGAATCTCGTCCAGCGACTCCAGGCGGTCTACACGCGCCAACAATGACTCATTCATACTGCCTTCCCGATGTTGTGCTAGTCCCAGCTTGCCGTGCCGGTAATCAGTTCCGCCGTGCGCCCGCCATCCACCACCAGCTCTGCGCCGGTAATATAGGATGCCTCATCGCTGGCCAGGAATAAAATGGCATTGGCACATTCGGCGGGATCGCCAATACGCCCCAGAGGAAGGGATTGTGCGGTCGCAGCCTGGGATTCCTCGTCCGGCATCAGCCCGAGAGTGGGTGGCGTCAGGAACACACCGGGGATGACCGTGTTCACACGCACACCCTTTTTACCCCATTCAATCGCCGCGTTGCGCGACATGGCGATCATGCCGGCCTTGGCGGCGCTGTACCCGGCGGTACCAACCGAGCCCAACAGGCCACACACGGAGGACACGTTGACTACCGCCCCCTTGTTGGCCTTCAACTGGGGATACGCCTCACGCATCAGGAACATGGCGCCATCCAGCGAAACGATAAAATTCTGGCGCCAGGCCTTGCTGCTGTAGCTCGCCAGCATACCCGGCACCATCAGCACCGCGTTGTTCACCACGATATCGAGCTTGCCGTAGGCCGCTACGGTATCCGCCACCAGTTGCTTGACGGATTCCTCGTTGGTGATATCACAGGCACAGGCCATGGCAGTGCCACCGGCGGCCTCGATCTCCGCGACCACGTCCTGCAGCAGGTTGAGGCGACGGGCGGCGACCACCACTTTCGCACCCTCCTGCGCCATACGGCGGGCGGTGGCCGCGCCTATCCCGACTCCCGCGCCGGTGACAATAGCTACCTTGTTTTCCAGTCTCATGGTCAATAACCCTCAGTTTCCTTTGGCAAAGCCCGTTTATTATCAACCAGGATCACGTATTTCCACAGCGCCACGCCGACCGAATTTGTAGACATTTGCGTTCACAGCGATGTCCCCGGAGCGCAAATGTCTACAAATTTGATCTGCCCGGTGCTACAGACTGCGCCGCACCACACATAACATTGCAGCCCGGGTTGACCCATTTGAGGATTCGCATATGTTAGAGGGAAAAATTGCACTGATTACCGGTGCGGGCCAGGGCATCGGCCAGGGCATCGCGCTGGCGCTGGCAAAGCGCGGGGTCAAAGTCGTCGCAGCCGGCCGCACGCTTGCAAAATGTGAGCGCACCTGCCAGCTGATTGCCGAACGGCAGGGACCCGAGGCCATCGCCCTGGCCTGTGATGTCGCCATAGCAGAAGATCTGGAACGCACAGTGACGGCTACTGTTGAGCGGTTTGGTGGACTACATATTCTGGTTAATAACGCGGTGAGCACATCGCCTGGCCCGCTACTGGCACAAAAACACGAGCAGGTCATGACAGCTTTCAAGGTAGGCCCCATCGCCACACTGCGCCTGATGCAACTCTGCCATCCCCACCTGAGCGCTGAAGGCGGCTCCATTATCAATATGGCCAGTACCGCGGCAAAACGCTGGGACATGAGCAATTACGGCGTTTATGCGGCGGAGAAGGAGGCGATCCGGGCCCTCACCCGCGCCGCCGCCAGCGAATGGGGCAAAGACAATATCCGCGCCAACTGCATATTACCCCATGCGAAATCGCCTGCCCTGGAAAAGTGGATAGCCCACAACCCCGAGGAGGCCGCCGCCTTCGTGCGCACCATACCCCTGCAGCGCATCGGCGACTGCGAGGCGGATATCGGTGAATTCGTCGCCATGCTGTGCGGCCCGGAGTCCGCCTATATCAGCGGCCAGAGCATCGCGGTTGATGGCGGCCAGGCGTACATGGGATAGGCAGAAAAAGCCCCTAAGGGCTACGCGGCCCTTCTGCGAGCCTTTCTGCCCGCTTTGGCACGGCGCGCTGATTTCAGCCAGTGCGCCTCTTCCTCCTCGAAGTCGTGGAGGATGCGGTCCAGCGCGCGGCCGATCCGGGTTGTCACCCGTATTGCCGGTACCTTTGGCCAGGTAGCGCGTTCGCCTTCCATGATCAGTTCCGCCATCTCCTCCTCTGACAACATTTTCAGAATAGCGCCCAGGCTGGATAGGCCATAACCGGGGAATATGTTTATATCAGCGGTGAACTGCTGATCGATCAGGGCATTTATCGTATTCATGGCCACCCCCATTCTGGGGCCGACCGTGAGGCGGCGCTGGGCGAAGTCAAGGCAACCCCGCACAATCTCCTTGGTCGCGGCCACAGCGGCGTCTGAAGTGATCTTTCGAATGCCCGGGCGCAGGCGCGGCTCATCACGGCCCAGGCCGGGCATCACCTGGCTGACGATAAAGTGGTTGACGCTGTACAAACGCGCCAGGCGCTTGGCCGGCAAATCCTGTGAGAATGAGCCATCTATCCAGCGGCGTGATGGCAGGTAGGGCTGGACTTTGCCATGCACATTGCGCGCCTCCAACTGCACCGGCGGAAACACACCCGGCAAGGCGGAGCTGGCCAGGACCGCAGAGCGAATGGTCACGTTGGGCGAGGCGATGTGATTCAGCAGGCGTGAATTCTGCCTGGGCTCTGCGGGAGAGATCGTGATATTGATACTGCGCCCGGTCTTCTCGTAGGCTTCCAGGAAGGTCATATCCGGAATCATCCGCGCCATTTCCCGCTTGATGACCTTCATATCGACCTTATCGCTGCCGCTGCTGAAGCCAATCTTGATGTTGCCTCTGTTTGCCGTAAGCGCCCGCGCCAGGTAGTTCTTCTCGAACAGCTGCAGGTATTCGGCATCGGTACGGGTGCCCACAATCGATGCCACGAACGCCCCGGCACTGGCGCCGGAGATCACCGCCGGACACAAACCCTGCTCAATCAGCGTCTTGATCACGCCAAAATGGAAGTAGCCCAGCGTACCGCCGCCGCTCAACATCAGCGCCGAGCGGCCGTAGCAATGGCTGGCACGCTGGAAAAACTCTATGCGCTGCGCCCAGGGAATGCCGGGGAAGTCCCTGGGTGCAAGATAGTTGAGCGAATCGCGTATTTCGTTGATGTACTCTTCGATCAAAACCTTGGTGCCTGACCTGGCTCGCTGGTAGAGCGCGGCCCGCCCCATCCCGGCCATATTGCCGTGAATGCCTTCATTGAGCGCAAACAGCAGAGCGTGATCGTCGCCCTTCTTTCGCAGCGTGCGAAGCCTGTTCAATCGTTTACTGATGCTGGCATGGTCGTACAGCCGGGATTCATCGTTGCGGCGCCACTGATCAGCACCTGATTCGCTGTCGTGATCTCCGGCAAGCGCCAGCCAGTGTTCATAACTCGGCGCCTGCAACATTTCGCGTTCAACTTCGCGCAGGCTGCGCGACTTCCTGGAATACTTCCGGATGTTCATGACACTACCTACCTCCGATGCCAGCCGGCTTTTCACAAGCTGACCGCGATGCTGATATGAAGCAGCCGTTTCGGCCACCCCCACCGTTGAGACCTGCAATAAACCATACCCATCATATGGGATTACGCAACGAGCCGGGTAACCTAAGCAGTCATATTTGTATGCATAAACGATCAGCGAAGGAATATGTTTATGAAACTGGAGTAAGAGAACGTTTCCGAACGCGCCAGGGCCCAATAGCATTGGCGCTGGCTATAACACCGTTTCTGGCTTGCTCGCGACATAACATGGGCCGGAAAGACAAGGGGGCCCGCTTTGCGCCCCTCGCGCCCAGCAAGGAGTTTTCTATGCAGCAGCTCACCGGACCTGACGCCATGTTTCTCCACATGGAGCTGAAGGGTTTTCCCATGCATATCGGGGGCGTTTCCATATACGACCAGTCCACCAGCCCCGGAGGCCTGGTGCGTTTCAAGGACATCCTCGGAATGTTCGAAAGCCGCCTGGATCGCTCACCCATCTTCCGGCGCAAGCTGGCAGAGGTTCCTTTCAACCTTGACCAGCCGTACTGGGTGGGCGATCCCGACTTCGACCTGGAATTTCATGTGCGCCACATCGCACTGCCCAAACCCGGGGACTGGCGCCAGCTGTGCATACAGGTAGCCAGGCTACATGCCCGGCCGCTGGACAGAAACCGGCCATTGTGGGAGGCCTATATCATAGAGGGGCTGCACGATCTTGAAGGCGTTCCTCCCGGGAGTTTCGCCCTGTACCTGAAGGTTCATCACGCGGCAATCGACGGTGCTTCCGGGGTGCAGTTTTTCGGCGCTTTCAATGATATAGGCCCGCAGCCCGAACCGATATCACAGCCGCCACTTTGGCAACCTGCAGCACCGCCGGGAACGGGCAAACTTCTGCTGAAGGCCTACACCAATAATCTTCGCAAACCGGCTCAGATGCTGCGGATGGCGCGCGACCTGCTCTCCTCTCGCAAACGCGTCAGGGAGGGGCTGAGCCGAGGGGAATTCAGCGAACTCGGCGAGATACCCACGACCCGATTTAACCGCAAACTGACTCCGCATCGCGTGGTGGGTGCCACGAAATTCGATTTTGAGGACATACGCAATATAAAAAGCAGCGTTGAAGGCGCGACCGTTAATGACGTCATGCTGGCTATTGTCAGCGGCGCGCTACGCAAATACCTCGCTGGGAAAGACGAACTGCCAGAGCGCAGCCTCGTGACCGGCTGCCCGGTCAATGTCCGCGATGAAGGCGAGAAAGACAAGGATGGCAATATGGTGGGGATGATGACTACTGCGCTGTGCACGGACATCGACGACCCATTGCAACGTCTGCGGGGAGTTCACCAGCAGGCAGTCAACGCCAAGGCGTATATGCAGGCACAGGGTTCACGCATGATGGTCGATTTCTCTGAGACGGTTCCGGCCGGCATACAGGCACTGCTGATCCAGGCCACTGCGCTGACCGGCCTTGCCGAGAAAAACCTGGTGATGAACACCACTATCACCAACGTTCCCGGCGCCCCCTACCAACTGTACATGTGCGGCGCCCAGCTTATCGACTCCTTCGGCATCGGACCACTGGCACCGGGCATGGGACTGTTCCACACAGTCAACAGTATGGTTATGAAGAACAAGGGCGCCATCACACTGGCGTTTATCTGCTGCCGCGAAGTAATGCCTGACCCCGAACTCTACACGCGATGCATTGAGGAATCATTCGCCGAATTACAGCTCGCTACAACGCCGCGCAAAAAACAGAGCCGTTCCAAGAGAGGCATCGCGCCTCGACTATCGGCCGTGCCAAGGCCCCGCCCGGCCAAGAAGAGGAGAGCCCGCTAATGTCAGAGACCAGGCAGGAATTCGATG
>JAHEBL010000009.1 GCA_024642265.1 Haliea sp.
CCCCTACAGTTAAACCGACGATGCAGTACTTCGCCAAGCTCCCATAGCGCCAGAGGCACACGAGCGACACGCTTTTATAATACTTTCAATCTATCCGCCTTGCCTGTTTATTCCAAATAGTTCGCAACAACCGCTTTTGCTCCGATTTTGCTCCTTTTTTCCTCCGGTAATCGTCTCTCCGCTGGCAGAGACTGTTTCCTATGGCGCCACCAATCTGGTGGCCTGAAAACACAGGGGTATTAAAATGAGCTACGCTCGAGCCAATCCCTCCGAAACAGTGGCGACAACCGCACCGTCCGTAGGTTTCACCCGCAGTTTATTCAAGGCAGGCCTCTGCTCCCTGCTCATATGCTGGCTAACCTGTGGGTGCGGTGGCGGTGGCGGTGGCAGCGACGGTGGCGGCGAAGCCGAGGCGCGGGCGCAGTCGCCGGTCAATGACGAACCGATTGTGATGTCCGTCCGCGACCTTGGTGTGATAAGTCAAAATTCCGCAATCCTGAAGCGCGACGCTGGTATCAGTTTCTGGTACCAGGGAAAATCTGTCTGGTTATTCGGGGACACGCTGCTTGTATCGCCCAATGCTGAAAATCTGACATTTGTCAGCAATACCTGGTCCTTCACCCACGACAGTGACGCAGCCGATGGCATAGACGGCCTTTCTGAACAAGTCGACGCGGTCGGCGCTCCGACCGTTTTTTTCCGGCTCAATGAGCGAGAAAGGGCGTTTAACTCGCGCGACCACGGCGATAGCTGTGAGCTGGAGCCGTGCACGGCACACTGGCACATCTGGCCTGGGGCGGCCGTGGTAGATGAAGACAAGGGCTGGGCTTACATTTTTTACCGCAAGGTGCATGTTGAACGCGGCCTTTTCAAGTTCATTCATATCGGCCACTCCCTCGCGGTTTGGAAAAACTATCAGGAAACTCCTGAGCGGCCGGTCTTTAATTACGTCGATTCCTACCCTACCCTGTTCTTCTCGGAAGAGGGTGAATACGGCTTTGGCAGTGCCGCTGTTGTTCTCGACAACTACGCCTATATTTATGGCTGTGAACTGGAGAGCGAGCGCATAACCAAGCCCTGTCGACTGGCACGGGTGCCGCTCGCTGACATCCTGGAAAAAAGCGCCTGGTCGTATTACGGCGGCGATGGTAACTGGTCGACCAACTCCCTTGATGCGGTGGAACTATTCGCTGGCAACGACATGATGTCGGTGTTTTTCAACCCCGATCTGCATCGATTTGTCGCCGTCTACAGCGAGCCGCTGGCAGCGAGTGCAATGATGCGCACCTCTCCACGACCGGAGGGGCCCTGGTCAGCTCCCACTCGATTATTTACCGTGGATGCGCCGGAAAATGTATACGGCTGGGTATACGATTTTCTGGCACATCCGAAATTTTCACAGGAGGATGGCAGCAAAATATATATAACCTATACCCGCAAAACCGATCAGATGCACTCGCGACTACACCTGGTCGAGGTCACGTTGGCGCTGCCTCAGTAAGCGTTTATTCAGGCCGCCCGAATCGACTGACAGCCCCGCGGGTTCTCGCATTCAGCATACTTCATCCGGCAATAACCCTGCTTGTGTAACCGCGCGACCTTTTCGGTATGATACTGCCTTGCCGCGCAGGAGCTGACATGTCGACCACACGCAAACTTATGACCCTGGCTCTGATTGCCATCGCCCTGGGCCTGTTATACCCGGGAGTTACCCAGCCGGTTCTTACCCTCAGTGGCACAGTAGAAAAGTCCAGGATTGCCGAACTGGGCATTGAAATGATTGCGGGACAGGAAGCCGACTCCCAGACCCGGCAGCTGCTCTCCGCCATTTCCGGCTTCTTTGGCTTCGACCAGATAGAAGGAGAGCTGCAGGTTTACACCAGCACGCGCTCCATATGGGGGACAGTGGAGTCGCTTGCCAGTTCCGGCAATCTGCCGGTGGCGTTTCTTATTGTGTTCTTCAGCCTGGTCATTCCGGTCTTCAAGCTGCTATTGCAGGCCACCTCCGTGTTCATCGCGCGCGCCGATTTGCGCGGCCCGCTGCTCTGGCTGAACTCGCTCCTGAGTAAATGGTCAATGGCTGACGTATTCGTGATGGGTCTGCTGGTGGCTTTTCTGGCCGGCAGCGCCGCCGACCAGACCGGCGATATATTGACCATGCACGCCCGCCTCGGCGTCGGTTTTTACTTCTTTCTGGCTTACTGCCTGTTTTCAGTGGCAGCCGGTTCAGTACTGCGCGAGTCTCCTCCCGCAGTGACCGCCCCGGTACAGGCTGGCTAGGCTGCCTCCAGGCTGGTCAGCCTGCCTGTGCCTGCTCAACGCCTATGACTCCGATCTCGACAGCTGGACGGCACCGATCGCCACTATGGAAAGCCGAAACACAGGGCCGGTCTAACGGTGCTCCAGACTGTCGGGGCTCTACAGGAATAATTCACTATTGCGATGCTTCGGCATTAGCCCCGTTTCAGGTATACTCCGCGCCGGCGTTCAGATAGGCTCCCGCCGTATTTCGGCCAGCCAGACCCGGTACTCCCCGAGCATCCCATGATTGACAGCTCACAGGCTTGACGGCCGGGTTTATTGCACCGACTAATGCCAATATTTTTATTAAAATTCAGACAGTTATCGCGGCCGCAGTGAAAATCCGGCTGCCCAGGAAAACACTCTCGCAGGACACAACTTATGCTGACAGCCAACAAACTCGAAAAAATTATCGAACTCGAAGACAACCTCCGTGGTGAGTACCAGGCAAAACTGGACGCGAAATCTGCCGATATCGAACGCCTTCAGAAGGAGCTCGCAGACCAGAAGGAACAACTGCAGGCCACGATAGACAGGCAGCTGGCTACCATTACCGACCTTTCCGACAAGGCCACTGCCAACCAGAATATTGAACAATTGAACCGGGAATTGGGCAATCGCAGCGAGAAACTGCAGGACGAGGTGTCCAGTCTGAAGAAAAGGGTGAAAGCCCTGCAGAAAGACCTTGCCAGTGAGCGCGAGCAGGTCAGCAAGTTGACGCAGTATGATCCCGCAAGGATGAAAAAGAACCTCGATACCAACAAAAAGAAACTGGCCGAGAAAACAGCGGCGAACGAGTTACTGCAGAAATCCCTCAGCAAAACCAAAACTGAAAACGCCGAGCTGCAACACAAAATCCAGGAGCTGGAAGGCAAGCTGGCGGAGCTGGACGCAGACGGCAACACCGAGGAAGAAGCCGCCGCGTAGGCACGCAAAGGCCGGCCGCCTTCGGGGCTGGCGGGGTAATCGGGGGGGAGTTTATGTGCGTATATCCCCCACACTCCATCTGGAACACACGCACATGCCTGACCACCCGAATCCCCAGGGCAAGGGGCTGGCTCCCGTACTGGAGCTCTGGGAATCGAACCGCCCGCAGAACCTGACGGCAAAGCAACCGCGCATATTATTAAACGACTACGTCGTATCCCTGCTGGTCTTGTCAGCAGAATTCAGTTTCAAGCCGGTCGTGGGCAATCCATACCACCTGTATCGCAGCAAGGGCAGCTGGCGCCTGTCGTTGATAGCTCCATGGGAATGGACCAGCACCGACCCCGGTATCTATGTGGGATCCTGTTACCTGCGCACCGATATGACCTGGCATATCAGCCCCGCCGATGACCTCGACCGCCACCCGAGCCTGGTCGATGACCTCGCGGACTTCGTCAAAAAATTTGTGGATAGCCTGCACGCTCAGGATACCGTGGAGGCAGGACTGCCATTTTATGTCGCTGGCCTGCCATTCTATCAACGCCTGCTTGCCACCGGACTGGCGAGCTCTATCAGGGAGACCGCGCGCATTAGCGGCCTTGCCGGTCGGGATGCCCGGTTCTGGCTGGGCATTTCGGGTACTGGCAATGTCTGCATGTTGACCGGCTGATGACCAGAGAATCAGTATGGGACTACCCCAGGCCCGCTATATGCATGGCCTTCCAGGGTAGTCTGAAAATTATCCACGGCGGCGAGGTACTTGCGCAGACGGCTGCAGCCTACCGGACGCTGGAAACCTCCCACCCACCCACCTACTATTTCCCACCCGGTGATGTTGACATGGACCGGCTTTCTCCCAACGGGTATCGTTCATTCTGCGAATGGAAAGGCGAGGCAAGCTATTTCGACCTTCAACTTGCCGATAAGGTGATCCGTAATGTCGCCTGGGCTTATAATGCTCCCAGCCCATCATTTCGGCATATACGCGGCTACCTGAGCTTTTACGCCTCCAGGGTTGATGCCTGCTTCGTGAATGACGAGCGGGCCGAAGCACAGGAAGGGGATTTCTACGGCGGCTGGATTACGGCCAACATCGCAGGACCCTTCAAAGGCGCGCCCGGCACTGCCGGTTGGTAGATCCCCACATCCTGACAAGGGAGCTGGAAGCACCTGCATGAATGGATACAGCACAGCGGCGACCAAGGCTGAGGGAGCACGTTATCTGGTGTTTGGCGCATCCGGGTATATCGGCACCAACCTGGTACCCTTCCTGCAAGAACGCGGTATAACGGTACGTGCCGCCGCTCGCAATCCCGATGTACTCAAGGCGCGCAACTGGCAAGGTATCGAACTGGTGCAGGCCGACGCTTTGGACGCTGTCAGTCTGGGCAGCGCCCTGAATGGCGTGGATGTCGCTTTCTACCTGGTGCACTCGATGGCAGCAGGCAGGAATTTCAGTAAGCTCGACCTGACAGCCGCCCGCAATTTCGCCGCAGCCGCAGCCGGCGCCGGCGTGCAGCGTATCGTTTACCTCGGCGGCCTGGTGCCGGAAGACGCCAGCGGTGAACACATCGTATCCCGTCGCGAAACCGGCGATGCACTGAGAAGTGGCCCCATACCGGTAACAGAAGTAAGGGCGGGAATAATTGTAGGACCCGGATCGGCGGCCTTTGAGGTGATGCGGGACCTGGCACTGAATCTGCCAGTGATGGTCGCGCCGCGCTGGGTAAGAGCCAAGTCGCCGCCTATCGCCCTGGAGAACCTGCTGGTCTACCTGCTCGGCGTTGCACGCAATCCCCAGGCTGCAGGTCAGGTCTATGACGCAGCCGGTCCGGAACAGGTCAGTTATGAGGAGATGATGGTGCTGATGGCAGATATCGCGGGCAAGCGTCCGCCGCGAATCATTCCCGTGCCGATCCTGAGCCCCGGTCTCTCTTCCTACTGGCTAGGACTTGTCACGGCGGTAC
This sequence comes from Haliea sp., assembly GCA_024642265.1. Lineage (GTDB taxonomy): Bacteria > Pseudomonadota > Gammaproteobacteria > Pseudomonadales > Halieaceae > JARRPM01. The sequence goes on from JAHEBL010000009.1 coordinate 5,196, forward strand.
CCCCCGATATAGCCAAAGCCCTGATAGGCGGTTTGAAACACGACTTCTATGCAGACGACGCACGCCTGCGCCAGCTTGTACCGCAGAACCTTTTGACAGTTCGGGAGGCGATCACCGCGGCTTTCGCCGCCGAGCGGGAGCACCAAATGCTGGCACGCTGGACAGAGGGTGCATTTGACCAGCGCGGTTTCAGGCATGACACCGCGTTTTACGCCAAGAAAGCCGGCGGCTCTGCACGGGGGCCAGCCTCACCCGCCGCGCTGTGGGCACAGGTGATACGGATTGGCGGAAGCAACCGCTATTACTACATGAACTGGCTCTGGTGGGTGCGGGAGTTCATGGACTGGTGCGTCGGTGGTGCGGGATTTTCCCGGGGGCGCCGCGATCCTGACGACCTGCGCCTCGGCGACGTCATAGACTACTGGACAGTCATAGGGATTGAACCAGAGCGACACCTCACCCTGCATTTCGGCATGAAGGCCCCCGGCTCGGGTATACTCGAATTCGATTTGCGTCCGGTAACGGAAGGAGCTACCGAGATAACCATTACGGCCTACTGGCACCCCCGCGGCGTTTGGGGATTACTGTACTGGTATGCCCTGGTTCCGGCCCACCTGTTTATCTTCCGCGGCTGGACCCGTGCTATCGTGCGTCGTGCGCAGGCCGCGCCGCTGAGTCCGGAGTCCCCCCGGGCTGTTGACCAATAGCGGCGTCCGGTGCCGGCAGCCACATAACATGGAGATCGCAAATGGCATATAAACTACCGGGGTTCATTCCGGAGGAGTTGCGCCAACTGGCCAGGTTCATCCCGAAGACCGGCTGGGAAGTCATCGACTGGAAACCCATGCTGGGATCTATGCGCACAGTATCGTGGCGCTATGTCAGCCGCCGGGGCGTCGACAAGCTCGCCGCGCAGACCCGCGAGGTCGCCAGCCATGTAAGGCTGGTCGCTTCCCCTGACGACGTAACACCCCTGGTTGATATTGGCGACAAGCGACAGCTGCGACAATCAGGCGACGATATCCTCAGGCTCTACTTTTCCCAGTGGCTGGTCGCGCAGGGTATGTTCATAGACCTGCGACTGGCGCGCTTCGGAGTAGATGATGCGGGATTACTGTTTACGCCCAATGGGCTGTGGATTCAGCTGAGGCCCGACTTCCGCGAGGGCATGATAGCGCTCTACCGCTCTTTCTACAGCTCCGATGATGATGCCTTTGATAAGGCGTTGAGGCAGATGGGTATGCTGCGCGGCGACCTGTCTCCAGCTGCCGAGGACGAACTCAAGAACTTGCTGTTCCAGCACTTCGGCATTGACCAGCGGTCTCAGCGGTTTTCTATTGACGCCTTCAAGGCCTCGTTTGACGAGTTATTCGCTTTCTTTGTTTCCCACCAATACAAGTTACACAGTGATTTCGTGTTCGTAGGTTTCTACCTGATCACGTTGTACCTGACGCTGGAACAACTCGGGCAATCCCATAACGTCAGGAAAATCTGTGCGGACGTCCTGCTGAGTCCGGGCAGCGGCCAGTAAAAATGACAGAGATGCGCCAGCCTGCCCGGGAAGCCTTCTTCGTCACAGCGATGTCCGACAGGCGGAGCGCAGGAGCCGTCGACCGGTGTGTATGATTGTCCGCATGCTTAAATCTGACTCGGGCATCAACAGAACCGCCGGGGCGTGTTTACTGACTTTCTCGCTCCTGCTGTCAGCTTGCGTCACGGTTGCTCCGCAGCGGGACAGGCCAGCGGACCTGGCCCTCGAACCGGAACCAGCCGGGCAATGGCACAACCTGGAGGGGCTGGATCACCACAACTCTTTTGTGCCGATGAACAAGGGCTCGACAGCTCTGGACTGGCGTCTGCGCGCCCTGCGGGGGGCCGGTCGAAGCATAGATCTGCAGACATTCATCTGGGAGGATGACTTGTCCGGGCGCAGCCTCACCCGCGAAATACTCGCCGCAGCGGACCGTGGCGTGAAAGTGCGCGTGATTCTGGACGATGCCTTTCTGACACACGGCGACCCTGTATTGCGCGCCCTGTCCGAGCATCCACTGATCAGCTATCGAGTTTATAATCCACTGGCCTACAGGGCAGAAAACCCCGCGCTGCGCGGGCTGGAAAGCCTCGAAGAGTTTTCTCGAATCAATCACCGGATGCACAACAAACTGCTGCTGGTTGACGGCCGGGTCGCAGTTGTAGGTGGTCGGAATCAGGCTGACGAATACTTTGGTTATCGGGATGATCACAATTTCAGGGACTTCGAGCTTATTATCCATGGACCTTTCGTTGCCGAGTTGTCAGGTGCCTTTGACCTCTACTGGAACGACCCGTGGTCGATACCCGTGGAGGACCTGGTCGACGCCGAGCTGAGAATGAGCTCGGCTGAGGTCGAGGCCTGGCTGGACGGCGTGACCGGACAACTGGAGAAATCCGGGCCAGCCTCTGCGGAAGACTGGCTGGCCTTGTTCGAATCGGGTCACCGCGGCACAGTGGAGCTCATTGTAGACAGCCCCGCCGATGACAGTCCCGCGATTGATTTGCCCGTGCAGCTGGCCAACGCTTATATCAAGCGCATAGATTCAACCCAGCGAGACTTACTTCTGGTTTCGGCTTACTTTATTCCCACGACCGCACTCACGGAGGCAATCGAACGTGCGGTGGCGCGCGGGGTAAGAGTGCGGATACTGACCAACTCTCTTGGTTCTAACAATCATATTGCAGCACATGCTGCCTATGCCCTCCATCGCCCCGCATTACTTCAAGCCGGTGCCGAACTCTATGAGCTGCGCGCCGATGCCAGCACACGCGCCCTGTACACAGTTAACGGAGGCAGTGACGACATTCTCGGGCTACATGCCAAGCTGGCCTTGTTCGATGATTGCTGCCTTCTCGTCGGTTCTTCAAATCTCGATCCGCGCTCGCTGCGCCTCAATACGGAAATAGCGGCACTGGTGGACAGCCCCGGCCTCAATTCGCATTTGCGGGAACTACTCGCGGTAGATTTGCTGCCAGCAAACGCGTGGCAGGTTAAGCTGAAGGACGCCAATGTATTGGTATGGACTGGTCCTGACGGCGAGGAACAGACCACGCCCCCTGCATCCTTTATCATGCGCGCCGAGTCGTGGTTTTTCGGGTTGCTTCCCATCGAAGATCAAATGTGAAGAAAAAACGTGCCTGCCCTGGCGATAGGCGGGGTAAGCCGAACCGATTTTGACTTCACCTTGGCACATGCAGGCACGACACGCGTACAATCATCCCGGAATCACGTCATCGAACAGCAGGGGCAAAGCCAGAATGAGCAGATTTGTCGGCCGGTTTGACCCGGAACTCTCCTGGAAATCATGGACTGCTATCATCATATTCGGCTGCGGCTTCTTCGCTCTCGTGGCTGGGGTAGGCGTTTCCGACAGACCGGCTGTGCCCGAGGCCGACCTGCTTACCAAGGCCTATTACGCCCTGGGCCTCTTTGTCCTGGGCGGGCTGGATCTCGGCACCCCAACCACCGGCCCACTTTACGGGCGCGTCTTGCTATGGGTGGCGTATTTTGCGGCGCCGGTCTGGACTGCTTCTGCCGTGTTCGAAACCATACTCAGCGCATTGCGCCCGCCTGCCTGGCACGTCAGAAGCATCAAGAACAAAATCATCATATTGGGAGGCGGGGAACTCACACTCGGATTTCTGAACAGAATCACTGCGGGCGGCAATTCGCGCCGCGTAATAGTGATCGCCGATGAGACAAAGCATCCGCAGCTCGGCGCACTTCGTTCCTACCGGGGAATCAGGGTCTTCCTGGTCTCCGGGGACCAGATGCACCGTCTGCGACGGTACCCATTGCACGAGGCGCACAGATTCCTGCTGTTGAGCGAGAACGATCAAATCAACTTCGAAGTTGCCAGCATACTGCTGGACCAGGATCCGGCGCTGGGACCGAAGATTGTCTATCATATATCGAACCTGCGCTTTCTCCGGGTATTGAAAGACACCAGGGTCGTCCGGCAATGCACCACCTTCAACGAGTACGAACTGGCCGCGACCCAGCTGGCCAGGAAACAATTGATGCAGAGGTTCAATGACACCGAACACAGGGACACGGTGGTGCTGGCCGGGTTCGGCCGCTTCGGCCAGAGCATACTCGAGCAGCTGGAGCGGCACGCTTCGGGCGCATTCAGCCATGTGGCGATAATAGACCTGGATGCAGAGCAGCAGGCACTGATCGCCGACGAACAGATTGTGGGCGAACGCGAATACAAACGTCACACCTACGAGGGGGACATCGACGACCCGGAAGTCTGGCAAAGGCTGTTCAGTGACGTTGTCACCGGAAAAGAAGAGCCGGTATTCCTTATCACCACTGGCGACGACGACACCAATCTGCGCTGCGCAATCTGGCTACGCAGCAAGTTCCCGAATGCGTTGATTATTTCGCGAACCCTTGCACCTTCGTACTTTGCCAGGGGCGTATGTGAAGAACACAATGTTGTCAGCGTGAATACAGCAGAGCTGGTACAGGCGTCCATCCCACACGCCTGGTATCGATAAGCACTAGCAGGCCGCTAAACGCCTTATTCGCCTCGCTGGTAGCGCTCCAGTTCATCGGGATCGAACCCGGTGTCGTTATCGATAAGCGGGTCTCGCATAAAGTCCTGATCCGGTTTTATGCGGGTAGCACGGGCTATTATTTTTCGACACAGACGATCCAGTAAGGAATTGTTGCGCGAGGCGCGTTCAGCCAGCCACAGAGTCAGTTTGGCGGAACGTTCGCGTCTGCGCAGCTCGCGCGCATCAGGAGTCATACCACCTCCCCACCGGCCTCCGGGCCCGGGACAGGCTGAGTTGCCAATTTGACTATACGGCATGGCACTCCCTTGAGGTGCGGAATGCCTTGTTCCCTGTCGAGATAGTCCTCGTCGTCCCGACAAAGTTGCGCGTCTGAATATTCAAGCGCGCCAGAGAGGTGGCCAGCACCCTGTTTCATCTCCGGCTTCCACCAGCCGTGCGGTATCCGCACCAGGCCGTCGGGCATGGCATCACGAACTCCCACCTTGACCGATATTTTTCCGGTCTGGTTCTCCACCTCGACCCATTCGTCCTCAAGGAGCCCGTGCGCCCGCGCTGTACCGGGGCTGACGAACATGACCGGTTCTGGACTGCGCTTGCGCATGTCCGGGACCTGGCGCTGTGCCGTCTGGAAATACCCGTCCTCCCGGACGCCGGTAAACAATTTCAGTGGATAGTCAGCGTCGAGCGGCGGATCTTCCCGGAAATAAGGCAGCGGATCAAAGCCCAGGGCTTCGAGCACGGACGACTTCAGTTCAACCTTGCCGCTGGGCGTGGCAAATCCGGTGCGCAAGTATTTCCTGAACTCGGGCCTGGCGAAATACATTTCAGTGCTGCGGGCAAATTTCCGGAAGGACATACCGGTTCCTCGCAGGCGATCATCGTAGAAAGATTCCAGGTCACTCCAGGGCACAATATCGGGCCGATCCAGCGCGCCCGCCAATTTCTTCCAGAAATCAAAGGTACTGGTTGCCTCACCGGGCGGTTCCATGGATTTTTCCGAGGCGCGATAGGACGACATCCAGCCAAAGCTATCGGTAAGCCAGGGGCGTTCGAGCCAGCTGTCACCGGGCAGCACATAGTCAGCCAGCTGTGCGGTCGGCGTCATGAAGTGTTCGTGAACCACGATGAGGTCCTGATTCATCATCGCTTTTATGATCAGCGGCATATTTGCGTAGCTGAGCACAGTGTTGTTACCCAGTGCAAAGAACGCCTTCACCGGATATGCCCCCTCCCCTGCCATAGCGCGGAAAGTGGCGGAGGGGTTCGCCATATAACAACCGGTTATCTGGTTGGGATACTCATGCCCCCAGACCCGTTTCATGGGCTCCGCGAATGCATGTTGACCCCGGTAGGTGAAAGCGGGGTGGGTATCCGAGCCAAGTTGTTTTGCTTTTTGTTCATCGGACAATATTTCGTGCATTTCAATCGTCGACTCGGGCACGATATCCGGATGAAACCCCTGCAGGGTTTCGCCACCCGGCACGTCAAGGTAACCACATATGGCCCGCAGTATGCTCTGCAGACGTATCCCTGAGGTGCTGTTGCGCTGCATGTCCGTTATTGGGGTCCAGGGGATGATAGAAGGGCCCGCGGTCGCGTAGAGACGGGCAGCCTTTGCAATCATTTCAGGGGCACAACCGGTCAGTTCGGCCACGCGCGCCAGCGGATATTCGTTGACCCGGGCACACAGTGCCTCAAAGCCGGTGGTCCACTGTGCGACAAAGTCACGGTCGTAGAGCTCTTCGTCGATAATGACTTTCAGCCAGCCAAGCAGCATTGCCGCGTCGCTGCCGGCTTTCAGGGGCAGCCAGATATCGGCGACCTCTGCATTCGAACTCCTGCGTGGGTCCATAACTATCAATTTTGCACCGCGAGCCTGGGCACTACGGATAAAGTTGAAGATCGGGGTCCAACTGTGCCGCCGGGGGTTGTGTCCGATCAGCACGATACATTTGGTATTGTTGAAATCCCCCATGGGAAACCAGCCGTATGTCATCCGGTTGATAGCAGCCGTATTACCGGCGCAAAGCGCCACCCCGCTGATCCAGTTTGGTGAGCCGATATGATTCATCACGCGCCGGCCGAGCCCGTGATCGGTGCAGGTATTCCACTGGCTGGTAGACACTGCCCAGGCCTCCGGGCCATATTCCTTGATAACCGACTTGAGCCGCTGACCGATATCCGCCATGGCCTCCTCCCAGCTGACCCGCTCCCATTCCCCGGAGCCCCGCTCCCCAACGCGCTTGAGCGGGTGCAGTATCCGATCCGGGTGGGCAAACGCCTTCGGCGCGATAATTCCCTTCATGCAGATATTGTCGCGAAAGATCGGATTGTCGGAAGACCGGACCCTCACCACCCTGTCCTTTTTGACTTCGGTAACAACACTGCAGGCGATATCACAGGTCGAACAGATAACACGGTGGGTCTCGACACCCTCTCTGGGGTTGCGCTTGTGGGGCGTTGCAGCTGCGACGGCTTGCGGATCAAAAGGGACGGGGGCCGGCATCTTGCTTTCCTCGGCAGTGCGACGGACAAAACAGTCCGGGCAGCAGACAAGTTAGTACCGACTGGATGCCGAGTCAATCCATTTAATGGACTTACTTGCCGGGTATCGGGTAGAGTTCAAGTGCAGACATGACTGCCTTGAGGAGTCGCAATTGAAATGGACTGAAGTGAGCGAACAGCAATGCTCCGTCGCGCGCGCTTCCGCCGTGCTCGGGGATCGCTGGACACTGCTGCTGCTGAGCGACATTTTCCTGGGTGTTCGGCGCTTCGAGGAATTCCAGGAACGCCTCGGCATATCCCGCACCACCCTCACCAGCAGGCTGAAGTTACTGGAGAAGCATGGGGTGATTTCGAGGGTGCGCTACCAGGATAACCCGCCCCGTCATGAATATCGGCTTACCGGCAAAGGGCATGACCTGTTCCCCGTACTTTCAACCATCATCAACTGGGGCGATAAATATTACACAGATGACTATGGCCCCCCGATTCTGCGGCAGCACATAAATTGCGCAACAGACGTACAGCCGATTCTCTGCTGTCCCGACTGCCATGATGAGATCGACGCCCGCTCAATCAAGGCACGCAGACGGCCCGAACGCAAAGGGGTGCCAGACGTGCGACGCGGACCTGTGGTGCGGAGCGGGAAATAGGCTTCAACGGGCCACACAAGCGGCCGCGCCACCCTGTGCGCGCGTGTTATCTGCCCATCATGCCGCGAATGGCGCTGGGGATATCGGCAGGGAATACCACTGTTTTGCTGTTGTCGGACTTGGCGATATTCTCCAGTGACTTCACATACTTTTCGCCAAGCAGATAGACCACCGGCATTTCCTTGTCACCGATAGCGCTGGTGACCATCTCAATCGCCTGCTTACTCGCATTGGCGAGAACGACCTGCGCCTCCGCATCACGTCTGGATGCCTCCAGTCGCCCCTCTGCCTCGAGGATGGCGGCTTGTTTATCGCCATCCGCGCGGGTCACCGTAGCCCGGCGCGCCCGTTCCGCCGCGGCCTGCTCCTCCATCGCGTGCTGCATGGTTCCGGACGGGTTAATATCCTGAATCTCAACGGTTTTCAGGGTAATACCCCAGTCGGAAATATCGTCTGATATCGAGTTTTTCAAATGCGCCTTGATTCTGTCCCGCGAAGACAGGGCATCATCCAGATCCATTTCACCAATAATCGAACGCAGGGTCGTCTGCACCAGGGTTTGTATTGCGATACGGAAATCCTCAACCCCGTAAACCGCCTTCTCAGGAGAGATGATATTGATGTAGGCAACCGCGTTCGCAATGATTACCGCGTTATCACGCGTAATCACTTCCTGGGAAGGAATATCCAGCACGATGTCTTTGGTGGTCGCCTTGTAGGCCACTGCATCAATAAATGGAATGATAATGTTGAGGCCGGGATTGAGCGTCGAATGGTATTTTCCCAGACGCTGCACCACCCATTTGTAGCCCTGCGGCACCAGGCGGACGCCTTTTGCCAGGGTAATCACCACCAGTAAAAATAGCGCTACAACTACAGCAAGTCCGGCTTCCATCGTCTACTCCTCAATCAATGACTGGCAAAAAATCAGGCTTTCTCGACCACCAGGGCATTACCCGAAACATCAATGACCCTGACACGATCGCCTTCGGCAAGCGGTTCCCTGGCAATTATCATCCACTCGTCGTCACCCAGTATCGGCGCGGGAAAGCGCAGGCGGCCCCGCTTTTCGGGACCGGGGCTAACGATAACCTGGCCGACCTCGCCCACGATGGCCTCTCTGGACAGACCCGCCTTGGTCCTGTCGACCGAAAGCGGCTTCAAATACCTGAACCAGGCAAAAGCGAGCACAGAGGAAAGAACAGTCCAACTGAAAATCTGCCAGTTCAAACCGATGGCGGGAAAGAAATACAGCATCAGGCCGATAAGGATAGCCGCCACACCAAACCAGAGAATAAAAAACGTGGTCAGAGCGATCTCGCTTACTACCAACACAACACCGAATACAATCCAGTGCCAGTACAGAATCTCAAATGGCATTACAGACCCCCGGTCCGTCTATTTTGTGTAATCTTAGCGAATGGGCTCACCAAGGTATACTGATCTTCTCGAGCGCGGCGGGTGAGTCGTGTCATAGCGGTCCCGCTCATACCCGTGACTTGCGGCGGTTAACCTCACTGGAGACAAGTACGATGAAAATTGCCGCCACGTCCTGCTGCAAACTCCAGCAGGTGAACCCGCAGCCCGTATGGCGTGAAATCATGGAGGAGTCGCCGGATGTGCTGATCCTTGCCGGTGACAATATCTACCTCGATGATAACCAGCACGACCAGCCCCGCAAGCTGCGCGCGGAATTACAAGCCCGCTACCACGCACAGTTGCATGAGGTGCATTACGCAGCACTGCTGGCAGACCTGCACGGCCGGGGCGCCACCTTGCTGGCCACATACGACGACCACGACTTCCTGGGTGACAATCGCTATGGCGAGGACCATGATCCGGCCCTGCGGGAGACCGCACGGGAGGAGCTCGTCCGCACGTTTGCCGTGCCCATGACCGGCAGGGATGTCTACTCTGTAACCCATACTGCGCTGGCAGATATCGTGGTACTGGACGCGCGCTTTTATCGGGCGGACCCCGCCAGGTCCCGGGAGGACGACAACGCCATTCTGGGTCCTGGCCAGTGGGACTGGTTTGAGAGGGTCCTGCGGCGCTCATCAGCGAGATATCTGCTGGTGGTCTCCAGCTCTACCTACCACGATTTTGGTGGTGAATGCTGGGAACAGTATCCGCTCGCGTTCGCGCGCATGCGCAGGCTGCTGACTGGCAGAGCGGGTGCAATGATTATCTCCGGCGACGCTCATCGCAACGCCTTGTATGACGACAGCGGAGTCATGGAGATTGTGACTTCAGGGGTTTCCCAGAAAAGCATGGTCTTTGGCACCACGCGAAAAAACTACGGTATCTTCAGTTTCGATGAGCACTGCATGCGCGCCGAGCTTCGAAGCCTCAAGGCCGGCAGCCGGTTTGACATTTCAATCAGCCTGGATAACTGGCAGTTGTGACACTGACCCGGGATGCGCTCACATACAGGCCGGCACGGCAGTACGCCGCCTACCGAACCGGCACTCCAAGGTGATATAGCGCGAACGCGTAAGCTTCGGCAATTTCGTACAACTGGCTGTATCGACCCGAGCGGCCGCCGTGGCCGGCGCCCATATTGATTTTCAGGAGCAGCTGGTTGTCATCAGTCTTGAGTGCGCGCATCTTTGCCGTCCATCTGGCCGGTTCCCAGTAAGTCACCCTCGGGTCGTTGAGGCCGCCGGTGACCAGCATCGGGGGATAGTCCGCGGGCGCAATATTGTCGTAGGGACTGTAGCTGCGGATCAGGTCAAAGGCCTGCGCATCGAGAAGAGGATTCCCCCACTCCGGCCACTCCGGCGGTGTCAGCGGAAGACTGTCATCCAGCATGGTGTTGAGCACATCGACAAACGGTACATCGAGAATCGCCGCAGCCCACAGCTGGGGAGCCCGCAGCACCGCAGCCCCGATCAATTCACCACCGGCACTGCCGCCGTTGATCGCGATTCGACCGGCGCGGGTGTAGTCGCTGGTCACCAGAAACCGGGCGACATCGACAAAATCGTTGAAACTGTTGGTGCGCTTTTCCAGCTTGCCGCCCAGGTACCACTGGTAACCCATCTCGTCGCCACCGCGCACATGGGCTATGGCATAGATGACTCCCCTGTCCAGCAGCGACAGCCGGTTGGCAGAAAAACCCGGCTCCAGGCCGATGCCGTAGGCGCCGTAGCCATAGAGGAATAACGGGGCAGTGCCATCACGCGGCGTATCCCGATGATAAACCAGCGAAACCGGGACCAGGGCGCCGTCACGGGCCAGCGCCCACACCCGCTCGGTGACGTACAGGCTGCGCTCGTACCCGGAAGGTAAACGCTGGCGTTTTCGCAGTGTCAGTGAACCGTCCGCCGGCCGATAGTCATATACCGAGTCCGGAGTCACCATGGACTGGTAATTGATGCGCAGGACATCGGAAGCCAACTGCGGGTTGTTGCCCAGCGATGCGTAGTAAACCTTCTCGGGAAAGCTGACGTGGTACTGCCTGCCATTATTTTCGAGGACGCGGATGCGTTTCAGTCCTTCCGACATTTCCTCTACCGCAAGCAAGTCCTGAAGCAGCGCAAATTTCTGGTAGTACACCTTGTCGGATGAGGGCAGCAGGGTTTCCCAGTGCTCCGGTCCGGGGGATTGTTCCGGCGCGGTGGCAATCCTGAAGTTGACGTGATCATCGTTGGTACGGATATAGAACAGGCCATCACGATGATCCATATCGTAGTAATGCCCTTCCCGTCTGGGCGCCACCACTTGTGGGTCCCCGCCGGGCCTATCCAGCGGCAGTATGCGTATCTCGGAGGTCCGGTGGTCCCCAAGGGCGATAAAAAGGTATTGGCGCGACTGGCTGCGGGAAATCGACAGGAACTTTGAGTGGTCGGGCTGGTAAAACACTTCGCGGTCACCCACTGGGGATGACCCGACCGTATGCGCCTTCACCCGCAAGGAGTACCAGGCCTGATCCTCCAGCGGGGAGTAAAAGAACGTGCTGCTGTCTGCTGCCCAGACAATATCGCCGCTGATAGCGTCCAGCCCGTCGTCGTGGCGGCGCCCCGTACCGAGTTCATCCACGTAGATTTTACTGCGCTCGGAACCATCCATATCGGCAGCCCAGGCAAGCCGGCGCCCGTCAGGGCTGACGGCAAGCGCTGTCAGGCTAAAGTACTCCTGACCTTCGGCCTCGGCCGACTCGTCAAGTATGGCAGTGAACTCGCCGCCGGTTTCAGGCTTTCTCTCCCACAGCCGATACTGGGAACCCTCCCGGTAGCGCCAGCGGTAAATATAATCGCCGTCCTGCCAGGGAACCGACTCCTGGCCCTCTTCGATACGCCCTTTCATTTCCTCGTACAGGGTATCAACGGCGGGCTGCAACGGCGCCATCTGCTGTTCGAACCAGCTATTTTCGGCCTCCAGATAGGCCAGTATGTCGGGGTCGTCCACCTCGGGGTAGGACGCATCCCTCAGCCACAGGAAGTCGTCGTGCAGGGCTTTGCCGTGGTATTCGCGGCTGGTAGGGATTCGTTTCGCCACCGGCGGCTGTGCACTATCCGACTCGAGGCCAGCTGTTGGCGACTGGCAGGCTCCGAGCACGACAGCCAGCAGGAGACCAGCCAGACCGTTCAGTATGAGATGCATTATGTCAGTCCGGCGGGGAAAGGAGACAACATACTGTAACCCGAGGCCACAGAACAAGTTGTGGATGTTTACCTGGGGCTTCGCCACTATCCGGCGATCGAGTGAGCCCGCCGCAAGGCCGGTTTGTCGATTTTACCTGACGCATTCAGCGGCAGGCTCGCCACCCGTATCCAGCGGCGTGGCGTTTTGTAAGGGGCGAGAAAGCGCCTGCAGTGCTCGCTGAGCTCACCGTCACTGGCCTCAGCATCGAGTTGCAGCACAACGCAAATCGACTCTCCCCACTGCTGGTCCGGCAGACCTATCACCGCGCAGTCCCTTACCGCCGGATGGCGGCGCAACACTTCCTCCACCTCCCTGGACGCCACATTTTCGCCGCCGCTGATGATCATGTCTTTCTTGCGATCAACGATGTAGAGGTAACCCTCGGCGTCAAACCGGCCTATATCCCCGGTGTGCAACCAGCCATCAACAATCGCCCGGGCAGTGTCCTCAGGCCGGTTCCAGTATCCCTTCATACACTGGCGGCCCTTGACCAGGATTTCGCCGCTCTCGCCAGCCTCACACAGCCGGCCATTCTCATCGAGCAGCCTGATCTCAACAGTCGGGAGCGGCTTGCCCACCGATTGCAACAGTTCAGCCCGCGTATCAGCCGCCAGCCGGTGATCCGCGACAGTCAGGAAAGCGGCGCTGCCGGATAATTCCGTCATACCATAACTCTGGCAGAGCCCCACACCCGTCTCCGCCAGCAGCCGCCTGAGCAGGGTCTGCGGCATGGCGGACGCGCCATAGCCGATGGTGCGCACCGACTGCAAATCGGCGGGACTGAAATCGGGATGATCCAGCAACATGGCGATCATGGTCGGAGCTAGGGACATGGTCGTCACCCGCAGCTCGCGACAGGCAGCAAGCGTAGTTGCCGCATCGAAGGACCTGACCAGTACCACCGCGGCGCCATATTGGTGCTGCAACAGGACGTTGTGCGCGGCGACATGGAAAAGGGGAAATGGGTATAGATATTTGTCGGTGGCCTCCACCGGCCGCCCCAGTGCGGCGGAACGCAAACCCGCCATGAATGACTCGTGGGTCAGCACCGCACCCTTGGGACGCCCGGTGGAGCCCGACGTATACAGTATCCACACCGGGTCAGTGGGATCGGTGCGAGGCAGCTCGACAGCAGGCCCGCTCTCGAGCCACCGCTGATAGCCGGCTCCCAGGTCGATGACGGCCATATCAGCAGCAAGCTCCTGCTGGCCCAGCAGGGGTTGCAGCAATTCGGGGTCGCCGAACAGGGTGGTCACCCCGGCAGATTGCAACTGGTATGCCAGCTCGGCCGGCGCCAGCCTTGCATTGAGTGGCACCAGCACCCTGCCACTGGCGGGCACGGCATAGATCAGCTCGATAAACTCCGGGCAGTTCCAGGCCAGCACCGCTACCCGATCTCCCACGGCGCCCGTGCCGGCCAGGCGGGCCGCCAGCGCCAGCACCCGGTTATTCATTGAGGCGTAGGTGGTCGCCTTACCATGCCACCAAAGGGCAACCCCATCGGGCTGGCGCTCGGCTTGTATAGCAAGCAGTTGCTGCAGTGTGTCGCAGGGGGCCGTAAGGGCTGGCACGCTTACCTCGGATAGCTTGTTGATCGATGAACCGCTGCGATTATCAGATTGCAGGTGCTCCCCGGCAAGCATGCCATCGCGGCAAAACTCCCATCAGGGTGAAACCTGCCTGTTGGCGGCGCGGAACCATGTGCGACTCGCGGTCATATTCAGGGCCAGTCCCGCAAATATCAACACCATGGCCAACAGTTTCCACCAGGGCATCGGTTCCGCTAGCAACACCGCTGACGCCGACATGCCGAACACCGGGACCAGCAGGGCCCAGGGAGTTACCGTCGCTGCTGTATAACGGTTGAGCAGCATATTCCAGAGGCCGTAACCGATCATCGTATTGCCGACACTTTGCCAGACCACCACGGACCAGGCCTTCCAACTGGCCTGCATCAGGTCCCCCGCAATACCGTCGAACCCATACGAATAAAGTGCCATCAGCGCCAGGGGCGGGACCGAGAACAGCGACGACCAGACCAGGAAAGCCAGGATGTCGACATCACCAGCCCTTTTAATGATCATGTTGCCACAGGCCCAACTGGCGGCGGCGACCAGCGCCACGGCAACGCCCAGATGCGTGGTTTGGCCGTCGGTATACCCGATAATCAGGGCCAGGCCGAGGAAAGACACACACAATGCGACGACTTGCTGGCGCCTGACGGTTTCGTTTGCCAGCACCAGTGCCAACAGCACTGTAAAGAACACCTGCATCTGCAAAAGCAGGGATGCCAGGCCGGGTGTGATATTGTCACGCATGACCCAGTACAGCAGGCCGAACTGGCCAAAGCCGATAAACAGGCCATAGCTGGCCAGGTTCACCCATGACGTTCGGGGTCTGGGAATAACAAGAATCAGGGGAAACGCGACCAGCACAAAACGCAGCATCGCGAATGTAAAAGGTTCCAGTTCATCCAGGCCATAACGAATAAAGACAAAATTGGTGCCCCATATAAAGGCGACCAGGAGCGCGACACACTGGTGAACAATTCTCAATACGGCTTCCCGCTACACTGTAAGCGTCAAATTAATGCGTGTACCAGGATGGACATTACCACGCTATCCTTGGGAGGTTGCTAAATTCTCCACTGGCATATACCAGCCGGCCAAAGTCCAGGGCTCAAACAGACATTAATCAGTTCAACAACAGGGGTGCACCAATGCCAGTCAAAAAGCGCAGGGTCATTATTGTCACCGGATCATCCTCGGGTATCGGCGCAGCCGTGGCGCGTCTTGCCGCCGGACGCGGCTACAACGTGCTGGTCAACTACAACAGCAACCGGGCGGGGGCCGATGCGGTGGTGGCAGAATGCCGAGCACTGGGAGCAGAAGCGATAGCGGTAGGTGCCGACGTGGCGGACGACGGTGATTGCCGCAAGCTGGCAGCGGCCGCAGAGGAAGCCTGGGGGCGCATAGACGTGCTGGTCAACAACGCGGGCACCACGAAACTCTGTCCGCACAGTGATCTGGACGGGCTGGATGCCGAGGATTTCCACCGCCTCTACGCCGTCAACAGTATCGGCGCTTTCCAGATGATTCGCGCGGTTGTGCCGGTTATGAAACAGACCGGGGGCTCCATCGTCAACGTCGCCTCGGTGGCGGGCCTGATCGGTGTCGGTACCAGCCTGGCCTACGCCTGCTCCAAGGCGGCATTGCTCGCCATCAACAAGTCCATGGCGCGCAATCTCGGGCCAGAGATCAGGGTAAACGCGGTCTGCCCGGGATTCGTCGAAGGCGAGTGGCTGCAGGGCCTCCTGGGTGAGGAAATGTACGGCGCCGTCAAGGGCCACTACCAAACCCGGGCCTCTACCGGGCAGGTAATGACTCCGGAGACCGTCGCGGAAAATATCTGGTTTTTTGCCGATGGCGCGCCCAATGTCACCGGCGAGCATCTGTTGATGGACGGCGGCGCGACCCTGCCCTACTGAGCGGGGCCACCCCCACCATCAACCGATGATTCCCCTTGCCTGCAGGTCGGCTATGGTCCCGGCCTCGACGCCGAAATCACTGAGAATCTGCACACTGTGCTCCCCGACCTCCGGTGCCGGGGAGGGCTGGCTCTTGCGCGCCCCGGTCACATACAGGGGACTGTCCACGGTGCGGCCGCTGTCGTCGCTGAAATCGCTGAGCAATCCGGCAGCAGCAACCTGCACATCCGCGCAGTGGTCGGCTGCTTTGGCGATGCGACCGCAGGTGATGCCCCACTGGGCAAAGTTGGCCTCCCAGTGGTCCCAGTCCTGCTGGGCGATGACCTCACGGACCAGGTCTGTCAGCTCCCGATTGTGCTGGTGACGCGTCGCCATGGTCGCGAAGCGCGTATCCTCCAGCCACTCTTCATGGCCGAGGCAGCGGGCCAGGCGGGGCCATGCCGCGTCCTGCACCTGGGGCAATATGGTCAGGAGGAACCAGCGGTCATCCCGGCATCGGTAGATCTGGGTGAAGGCGCTGACCTTGTCCTGATCCAGGCGCTTGTCCATATTCGCACCGTCCAGGGCCGCCTGAACCATAAAGCCGTTGGACCACAGGCCGTTCGCCAGGAGCGAACTACCCACCATGGCGCCCTGCCCGGTGCGCTGGCGCTGGTAGAGGGCAGTGACAATGGCCCCGTAAAGGCTACAGGACGCCATATGGTCACCCATGCCCGGCACGGAGAGCGCCGGAGGGGTATCGCCGGAGGCCCGCACGCTGTCCATCAACCCCGAGCGCGCCCACCAGGCGGTGGCGTCGTAGCCGCTACTGCCCGCCTCCGGGCCCGACTCGCCGTAGGGGGTAAAAGAGGCGTAAATCAGCTTCGGGTTGATCGCGCTGACATCGCTGTAGCGCAGCCGCAGGCTTTCCCGCACGCCCAGCGGATAGTTGGTTATGAAAACGTCAGCCCGGCGCACGAGCAGGTCCAGCATCTCCCGACCTTCCGGCTGCTTGAGATCGACGCTCAGGCTTTGCTTGCCCCGGTTGGTCAGCCGCCAGGGGTAGTTGAGATCACAGGTGGGTACCCCGGGCAGCTGTCGCAGGCGGCGATAACCGTCCCCGCTGCCGGGCGGTTCTATCTTGATAACCCGGGCACCAAAATCCGACAGAATCGTGCCTGCGGCGGGGCCGGCTATGAAGCTGGCGCAGTCGATAACCAGCAGGTCGCTGAAAAGAGATTGTTCCGCCATGTGTACGCTCACCTGAGAAGTATTTTGGTGTTCACCCTGTGGTCATGAGCATAGACGGGATCGCCCGGCTTGTCCTGCCCTGGACCGATTCCCCCTGGCACCCCGTCATTCCTCGCGGTTACGACCCTGGGGAATATTGCGGCCGCTGTCGCGCCATTCCACCGCCGCCGCAAAGCCATGGGCTTCGGCATAGTCCTTGAACCAGGCCCCCTCCGGCGAGTGACGGGTTATGCCGTCGAACAGTGTGGCGATCATCTGGGTGTTGGCCAGCCCCATATTGTCGTAAGCCTGGTTGATCATGAGTTTTTGCATCATCAGCTGGTTGCGCGGCACCCCGGCCATGCGCTCGGCCAATTGCATCACCCGATCCTCCAGAGCCGGGGGTTCGACCGCATCGAGCACCAGCCCCATCTCCTTGGCTTCCCGGCCTGTGACCAGGTCCCCGGTAAGCAGCATACGCTTGGCTTTCTCGGCGCCGAGACGATAGACCCACATGGCCGTGGTGGGGCAGCCCCAAACCCGCGCGGGGGGATAGCCGATGCGGGCATCCTCCTCCATGATCACGAAATCGCAGGCAAGGGCGATATCGGAGCCGCCGGCAACCGCCACATGGTGCACCTTGGCTATGGTGGGTTTGTAACTGCGCCAGAGAGAACTGAAATGGTCGGTGCAGGCCTTCATGAAGCGATAATCCCGCATCGGGTCCCAGGGCATCTCCTGGACCCCGGCATTCTCACCCGGTTTCTCGGCAAATTCCTTCAGGTCGTAGCCTGAGCAGAAGCCCCCGCCCGCCCCCTGCAGGATAATCACGTGCACCCCGTCATCGTCATTGGCTTTTGCCACCGCGGCGGAGATCTCCGCGGGCATTTGCGCGGAGATGGCATTCAGGCGTTCCGGCCGATCGAGGGTAATGCGGGCGATGCGGCCTTGAGTTTCATAGCGCAGGGAAGAAAAGGTCACGGTCGTATCCTCGGTAATTTCAGGTAATTTAACACGCCGGACTCGATAGACAAGCCGCGCCAGAGACGGTGGCCACGCCAACAGCTTTGCGCACACGATGCGAACCACTACACTAAGCTGTCACTGATTCTCGGTGGTACAAGCGATTATTTGTGCCAGCTACAGAATAAACGCCTGCCGGCCCGGTCGCCCCCGCGGCGTTGAGAAGGAAACGACTATGACGATGATGAAAGCCCTGGTCCTGGTCAGTTGCATCGCCCTGGCGGGCGCGGCACTGGGCGATGAGTCTGCGCCGGAAGCCGCGCTTGACAGTTTTCACCGGGCCGCTGCCAACGCGGATACTGCAGCCTACCTCGCGGCAATGACGGACGACGTGGTATTCCTGGGCACCGATGGCAGTGAACGCTGGCAGGGCAGCGAGTTTCGCGATTTCGCCGCGGCTCATTTCAGCGCCGGCCGGGGCTGGACCTATGTTCCCGTGCAACGCGATATTACCGTTTCAGCCAACGGCGACATCGCCTGGTTTGACGAGCTGCTGCAAAATGACGGGCTGGGTACCTGTCGCGGCAGTGGCGTGCTGGTGAAATCAGTGAACGGCTGGAAGATCGCGCAATACAACCTGAGCGTCCCCATACCCAATGCCATTGTGCGCGATGTTGCCACCGACATCGCGGCGCTGCAGTCGGCGCCGGGCACAGTCGACCGCGCTGCGGCTGCGGGTGCTGCAAGCGTATCGTCCGCTTCCGCCGCGGGTGTTCCTGCGGTCGACCCGGAGCCGGCGGAAACGGCAACCCGGGATGGTTGTTCAAAGAAACGGTTCAAGACAAACAGGAAAGCCGGCTGCTAGCCGGGCAACCGGGGGAGCTACACCACTGGGGATGACCCATGTCCGCACCGAGACCATCCAGCTTCATACTTATCCTGCTGACCAGCCTTTATTTTTCCCAGGGCTTGCCCGCCGGACTGCTGGCCCATGCGCTGCCCGCGCTGCTGCGCCAGCACCAGGTGTCACTGGAGTTCATCGGCTACCTTGAGTTGCTGGCACTGCCCTGGATGCTGAAATTCATCTGGGCTCCCTACGTGGACCGGTTTCACTTTCGCAGCACAGGCCCCCACCGCAGCTGGATACTACCGATGCAGGGGGCCGTCATTCTCCTGCTGCTGGCCCTGAGCCAATTCGATCCCGGGCTGATATTCGGTTCCTATCTGGTGCCTTTTTTCGCCATCCTAATCTTGTTCAATATGTGCTCCGCCACCCAGGATATCGCCACCGATGGCCTCACGGTGAAGCTGCTGCCCAGCGAGTGGCGGGGCCTGGGCAACAGCATCCAGGTATCGGGTTACAAGCTGGGAATGATTATCGGCGGCAGCCTGCTGTTGCTGGCTATAGACCGTATCGGCTGGCAGGCCAGTTTTGTCGTCCTCGCGGGCCTGCTGGGGCTGCTGACCCTGCCCGCTCTGGTGTTTCGGGAGCGACCGGACATCAATTCGCCCGGGCCAAACGACCCGGCGCCCGCTTCTCCTGCCTTTTCCTGGGAGAGCAATCTCGACTTCTTCAGGCAGCCACAAATTGCCCTGTGGCTAGTGGTGTTGATGTCTTACAAACTCGGTGATGCCTTCGGCTCCGGCATGGTGAAACCCATGCTGGTGGATGCCGGCCTGACGCTTTCGGCCATCGGCAGTCTCAGCCTGGCGTCCTCGGTCGCCGGCATGCTGGCCGCCATCGTCGGCGGCCTTCTTTACTACCGTCTCGGACCGCGCCTGACCTTGCTGGGATTCGGGCTGCTACAGGCCATTGGTATTGGTGGTTTCGCTGTTATCGCCTCGGGCCATGCCCAGATGAGCACTATTTATGGGGTGATGCTGTTCGAGCAGATGGCTGATGGCATGTCTACTGTTGTCCTGTTTGCGCTGATGATGGACCAGTGCAGGGAGAATCACGAGGGTGCAGACTACAGCCTGCAGACCTGTTGCCAGGTCATTCTGTCGGGGTTGGTTGGCATGGCCTCGGGCTGGGTGGCCAGCCGGGTGGGCTACGAATCGCTGTTCCTTACCGCGGGCCTGCTGGGCGCCGTGGTGCTGGTGCCGGCGTGGTATTTCCTCAATCGCAGGCCCATAGCCCAACGCCTGGAGAGCCCGCGTGCTACAGGGACAACGCGGTAGCTACTCTCTCAAGCGGTTTTTCGGTACATTGGGTATTCACCTCACAAGCCGGGAGCCGATATGGACCTCATGGAAATCTCTGAAAAACGTAAAATGGGCAGGGAAGAAGCGGCAAAATTCCTGCACACGATCGCCGACTCCCTGGCCCGCCAGAATGCGTTGGATCTCATCCGCAACGGCATCAAGATACATGTCAAGGTGCCCGATGAAGTCACGCTCGAACTTGAAGTCGAGATAGAAAGCGATGAATCCAGCATCGAGATAGAGATCAGCTGGTAGGGGTATTTCGGGTCCGTCGATATGATTAACGTAGCCGGTCTGGATCACGTGGTTTTACGCACATCCCGCATGGATGAGATGCTGTATTTTTACGGCACCGTTCTGGGCTGCCCGGTGGAACGGGAGCTGTCCCCTGAGTTCGGACTGGTGCAGTTGCGGGCGGGCTCCGCGCTGATCGACCTGGTGGCCGTCGACAGTGAACTGGGCCGTGCCGGGGGTGGACCACCCACGGAAGGTGAAAACAATATGGATCATTTTTGCCTGCAGATAGAGCCACAGCCAGAGGAGGCAATCAGTCAATATCTGGCGTCGCACGGTGTCGAGGCCGGAAAGTTCGAGCGCCGCTACGGTGCCCAGGGGTACGGTAACTCCATCTACCTGCGCGATCCCGAGGGTAATATCGTCGAGCTGCGCAACTCAATAGATACCAGCCAGTGACCTTTTTATAGCCATTGTCCGTATATAACCCGCATCGTCATGGATGGGAATCGCGTTGGTTGCCCAGTTATTAAAAACACGCCTGGTACCGGACCTGTCCGAGTTACTGGAGCCCGATGAGGACGCCCGGGTCTGCAAGGAGATCCCGGCGGCGGCCTGTCGTGAGCAACCTCACAGCCGGCTTGTCCACATAACCGCCCTGACCCTGACCAAGATGGGCGATAGCCTGGTTGATGCCAAGCTGACCCTCACCTGGTTACTCGGCGCGCTCGGTGCCCCCACCGCCATGGTGGGCGCTCTGGTACCAGTGCGGGAGTCGCTGGCGCTACTGCCGCAACTGGCGGTGGGGCAGTGGATCAGGGAACACCCGGTGCGCAAGGGATTCTGGATTATCGGCAGCCTGGTGCAGGCATGTGCCCTGCTGGCGATGGCTCTGGTCGCGGCGTTCCTGCAGGGCGCTGCGGCGGGGTGGTGCATTATCGCGGCCCTGGCACTGTTTTCCATCGGGCGGGGTGTTACCTCCGTCGCCGCAAAAGACGTGCTTGGCAAGACCGTGGACAAGAGCAGGCGCGGCAGCGTGAGCGGGATTGCCACGTCGATTTCAGGGCTGGCAGCCATCGGCATGGGCGCTGCGCTGCTATGGTTTGGTGCGCCCCGGGGCAGCGAGCCCCTCGTCATACTGCTGTGCGTCGCCGCCGTTCTCTGGCTGGCGGCCTGCGCGGTCTACGCCACGTTGCGTGAGCAGCCCGGAGCCACGGAGGGTGGCAAGCAGGGGCTTCAAGGAATCCTGGACAACCTCAGCGATACCTGGAGAAATACACAGCTGCGCAGCTTCCTGGCCACCCGCACCCTGTTGATCAGCAGTGGTCTCGCCGCGCCATTCTATGTCAGCCTGGCCAGCCAGCGTGGCCAGCAGCAACTGGGCGAGCTGGGCTTGCTTGTGCTGATGGCGGGCGTCGCCAACCTGGTAAGTGGTCGCGTATGGGGTCGCCTGTCTGACCGCTCCAGCCGCTGGACAATGGCGATTGGCGGCGGCCTCTGCGCAGCACTGTCGCTGACCGTAGCCAGCGCCGTCGGTCTGGATTGGGCAATCGGCAAGGCCGCGCTGTGGTACGGACTGGTGATTTTCGTGTTCTACCTCGGCCACGCGGCCATCAGGCTGGGCCGCAAAACCTACCTGGTGGATATGGCAACACCGGAAAATCGCGCCCAGCTGGTGGCCGTCAGCAATACCCTGATCGGCGTTCTGTTACTGGTGATAGGCGGACTCTCATCCTGGCTGTCACACCTGGGCATCCTGCCCGTGCTCTACTGCCTGGGCGCAATGAGCGCGGCCGGTGCACTGATGGCCCTGCGGCTGCCTCCAATTGAGCGCGACTGACAGCGCGTGACACACTACACGCAACCCATTTTTCCAGGAGAACTTATGAATGCGCCCCAGTGGGACCTGTCCATCGCCTATAGCGGCCTGGATGACCCGAAAATACCTGCGGATATCGCCTTCGTTCGCGAGCGACTCTCTGAGCTGTTGCGGTGGTGCGAGGCAGCCGAGCAGGGCCCTGTGCTACAACAGGCGCTGACTCAGTCCGAGCTGGCCCGGATTACTGCCTACAACCTGGCGGAGTATGCGAGCTGCCTGCTGGCCGTCAACAGCGGTAACGAGGACGCCCGAAAACTCAGCGGCCAGGTGGACAAACTGCTGGCGGAACTGGACCAGGCGTTCGAGCCTTTCGATAATCGGCTGATGCGCATCGACCCGGCCGAACTGGAACAGGTGCTTGCGGCAGAGGATGACACTGGCCCCCTGGAACGTTTTCGCTTTGCGATCGAACGGCGGCGCAGCTTGCGTGATACCCGGCTGGACGTGGCCGAGGAGCAATTACTGTCACTGATGGCAGTAGACGGCCACACCGCCTGGTCACACCTTTACGACCGCCTGACCGGTGCTTTGGATGTCGAACTCAAGCTGCCCGACGGCAGCAGCGAGGTGCTGGGCCTGTCCCAGGCAGCCAGCATTGTGAAGGGCAGCGACAGCCTGCGCAGGGAGCCGGCATGGCGCGGGATACGGGCGCAAATGCAGACCCATGCGGAGTCCATCGCCGCTATCCTGAACGCCCTGGCGGGGTGGCGGCTCAGCGAATACCAGAAACGCTCCCATACCAGGCCAGTCCACTTCCTGGACGCCAGCCTGCACGCCAGCAGGATTGATCGGCGAACCCTGGACTGCCTGCTCGAGGTCACCTGGAACAACGTGGAGGTGGGGCGAAAGGCGGCGAGACTGATGGCAGAGCTATACCAGACAAAATCGCTCGAACCCTGGGACGAGCTGGCGTCAATGCCCGCGCCAGCGGGCGTCAAGGTGCGGGAATACAGCTTCCCGGAGGCCATCGAGATCATCCGCAGATGCTTTACCGGCGTTCACCCGGAGATGGGCGCCTTTGTTGAGATGATGGTGGAGCGCGGCTGGATCGATGCAGCACCGCAACCGCGCAAGCAACTGGGCGCTTTCTGCGGTGGCTTTGCAGCCCACCGAACCCCGATAGTATTCATGACCTGGGGCAACAGCATGTCGGATGTCCTGACCCTGGCCCACGAGCTGGGTCATGCATTTCACTCCTGGGTAATGCGTGACCTGCCATTCAGCCAGAGTAACTACCCCATGACCCTGGCTGAAACGGCCTCAATCTTCGCCGAAAGTGTCGTCCGGGACGAGATGTTTGCGGCGGCGGAGTCCAGCTATGAACAGCGCCTGATGTTGTTCGAGGAAATGTCGTCAGCGTTGGGGTTCCTGATCAATATTCCCGTGCGGTATGAGTTCGAACGCGACTTTTACCAACAGCGCGCCGCCGGCGAGTTGAGTGTGCGGGCCTTGCGTGAACTGATGGCCGCAACCTGGTCCCGCTGGTATGGAGACTCGATGAGCCAGGCCGACGACCTGTTCTGGGCGAGCAAACTGCACTTCAGTATTGCCGATGTGAGTTTCTACAATTATCCGTATCTGTTCGGATACCTGTTCAGCAAGGGCGTGTACGCCCAGCGGAAGCAGCGCGGCGAAGCCTTTTACGATGACTACGTCAAACTGCTGCGCGCGACCGGATCAATGAGTGCCGAGGAGCTCGCCAGGGAGCATCTCCAGATCGACCTGGCAGAGCCTGATTTCTGGCAGGCAAGTATCGATATCGCGAGCGCGCAGATCGATGCGTTTGAGCGGTTGCTACGGGAGGAACATGCCTGAATCCCTTCGCACAGCGGCGCAACCTGCTCCCCCTTCCCCTGAATCGGCATAAGCCGCGCGTTGGCTGACTATCGCCGCCCGGATACCCGGGGTGCGCTTCCCGGTCTGCCATAATCGGCTCGCGCTACACGAACAGGCAGCCCCAAGCCGCGCTGGCATCACCTGTACAGCTGTTCTATGCTGTTTAGACGCTTTCGCCCTGTAAAATCACGGAGGATGGACCTTGGCAATAAGCCTCGATGCCATGCAGACCCTCGCCGCTGCAATAGCGGTTTTGTTAGTTGGTGCTGCAGTGCAGGCAAGGGTAGGCTTTCTGCGGAACAACAATATTCCGATCCCCGTGGTGGGTGGATTGCTGTTTGCCGTTCTGACCACCGCCATATTCCTCGGTTTCGACCTTCGCATCGGCTTCGACATGCAGCTGAGAGAGCCCATGATGCTGGCCTTCTTTACCACCATCGGGCTTGGCGCCGACTTTCGCCTGTTGGTGCGTGGCGGCCCCAAGTTATTGCTCTTCAGCCTGGTGTGCGTCGCCTACCTGATTCTGCAGGATGGCCTCGGTTTGATGGCCGCAGTAGGTATGGACCTGCACCCGCTGGTAGGCCTGCTGGGGGGCTCGATAACCCTGTCCGGGGGACACGGCACCGGCGCTGCCTACGCGGAACAGTTTGCCGACGTGCAGAATATAGCCGGTGTTATGGAACTGGCGATGGCGTGCGCCACTTTCGGGCTGATACTGGGTGGCCTTATCGGAGGACCGGTGGCAGGGCGTCTTATCCGTCTGCACGGCCTGGAATCGACAGCAGGCCACCACGATAAAGCTGACATCGAAGAAGAGGAAACGCATGACCCCATCGACAGCGACACGCTGTTGTGGGCCCTGTTTACGATACTGGTTTGCCTCATCGGAGGCCTGGCGTTCGCCGGTGTCATGGCTGGCGCCGCGTTCACCTTGCCGGGTTTTGTCTGGTGCCTCATGATCGGTGTGGCCGTACGCAACCTGGAACACCTGGTGCCACGACTGTCTGTTCACCGCCCCACCGTGGATATGATCGGCACGATTTCGCTGTCCATCTTTCTCGCCATGGCCCTCATGTCCCTGCGCCTATGGGAATTGCTCAGCCTTGCCGGACCCTTGCTGGTGATGCTGCTGATACAGACGGGGGGCATGGTGCTGTTTGCCAGCCTGGTGACATTCCGTTTCATGGGAAGCAACTACGACTCGGCCATCATCGCCGGTGGCCACTGCGGATTCGGCATGGGCGCAACGCCTACCGCGGTAGCGAATATGGAGGCCCTGACCCAGCGTTTTGGGCCGTCGCCGGAGGCCTTCCTGGTCGTCCCACTGATGGGCGCATTTTTTATCGACTTTCTCAATGCACTGGTTATCCAGGGTTACCTGGCTCTGCCAATATTTGGTTAGCAGACATGTCAGTCAGCCAAAACCGTCGCTTTACATATCTGTTAACGATCGTGATCCTTTGCCTTACCGGCTGTGATCGCGGGCCAGACCGGGAGCGCCTGCAGCAGGATTTACAGAGTCGACTCGACCAGAACTTTCAACAGGACCTGTTTGCGGTGGAGGATTTTCAACGCACAGGCTCAGCCCCGTTCAGGGACCTGGAGCACGATCTTTCCGGAGTATATGCCTACTACGATGCCGAGCTGGAGTTGCTCCAGGACTACAGCCTGAGCGAATGGCAGGGCCTGAACCTGGGAACCCTGGCCTACGCGATCGGGGCCACCGAGTCGGGCATAGAGGGCTTCCATGCCCAGGGTAACGTGCAGGGCGACGTACTCAAGGTTCATGGGCGCTTTGCCTACACCCAGGACCAGCAGGGAGACTGGAAATCGCTTGATGAGGAATCCGGACCGCGCCCGGCACACAGGCCAGAGCCCGCTGTAGAGAGCCAGGGGCCGGGACCTGAATCCGTATTAAAAGAGGCCCGATCCCTGTTGACGAAAGCCACCGAGTACAAAGCTGGGAGCCGGCAGGGCCTGATCATCGAAGAACTGGACACGGCTGTTGATCGCATCGACCTGCGTCTTGCCAGACTCGAAGGCAAGATTTTGCTTGGCGCAGGCGTGGCGCCGGGCACCTACTACTCTTTTGGCGAGGCACTGAGTCGTTATGCCGGGCAGCGGGACATCCCCATATTCAGCGCGGCCTCCGAAGGAAGTGTCGCAAATGCCAGCAGCCTGCAGGCAGGCAGGCTGGACTTCGGGCTGGTACAGTCCGACGTGGCGCAGTTGTTGTACGGGGGCCTGATTGGCGAGGGGTTTTTCCCCAACCGGGAACTACGGGGCGTCGCGAGCCTGTGGCCCGAGGCCGTGCATTTGCTGACGCTGGAGGGCAGTGGTATCCGCCGGCTGGCGGACCTGCAGGGTCGCCGTGTTGCCGTGGGCCAGCGCGGTTCAGGCAGCCGGGTCAATGCGGTGCTGCTGGGCCTCGCGGCCCGGATTGATGCTGGAGAATTTCCCGACATTCTCGAGATCAGCCTCGCCAGGGCAATCGCGCAACTCGAAAGCGGCGACATAGATGCCCTGTTTCTGACGGAGGCGATCCCGGCCCCATCGATCCAGGCGCTGGCGGCAAAGCGCAACGATCTGCGCTTTTTGTCAGTGCCGCCCGAGCTGTTCGTACAACTGGCGGAAAACCATTTCGTGTATTACCCGATGACCGTACCGGCGAAAACATATCCTGGACAAACCGAGCCTTTTACCACCCTCGGCCTGGCTGCGGCACTGATGACCCATGCCCGGGTCGAGGACAAAAAGGTAGAGGAGATGCTCGAACTGCTGCTGACCGGCGGTGACGAACTGGCTCGCAAGTACTATCGGGCAGCGTTCATTTCACGGGAGACGATGCGACTGGGTCTGGCGGTACCGCTGCATCCTGCAGCCGCGCGATTTTACGATCGCTACGACCAGCAAAGGGCTGCACCGTAACCTGACTGCCTTCGGCAGGGATAACTGCGTCCGGGACCAGCAAGCCCCACAAGCCGGCCCGAGCAACCTCCCGCGTCAGTCCCGCCAGGCACAGATTCCCAGTGAGCCACCCTTGGACAAGACCTGCAGTGCCTTCTTTTCCTTGACCAGTTTGGTTTTGCCACCGCGGTCACAGACGACTGTTCGCTCCGCCCAGCCGGACATATCGACCAGTATCTGGTCGAAATGACGGTACTGCACGTCGTGTCCCTCTGACGGGTACAGTCGCGTAGTCACAGTCGCATTCGAGTAGCCCTGCACCCAGCGATTTACGTGCACAGATGGCGGGGTAGTCTCGTCGGCCTCTCCATAATAGAGAAATACGGGGGCTGAAACGGCAGAGAGATCCGGCAGCTGCTGATTGAGGCAATACAACTGCAGCTCGTGGTGTAAGGCATCGGGGGCGCCGACCTGCCCGGACATGTTGAAGGTTCTGGCGGCGTCGTCGAAGGCTGCATCCTGGAAACCGGGTATCCTGTGGACGGGACTCTCTGCCGGGAACCCGAACCAGTTCATGGGGTTCTGGGTGTAGAAAGTGAGGGCATCCGCCGGTACCACACACTCAAGTGAACCCGGGTCAAAATACGTCAGGGCGGAGGCGAGGTGCACGGACTCGAGCCGGCGGGCATTGCGTGCGGCTATCGCGGCGGAATAGGGTCCGCCACCCGAAATGGCAAACAGGCTGAATTCTCTCACACCGAGATGTTCAAGTACTTCCTCCACGTCGTCCGCGTAATCGGCGTAGTCAAGGGCACTGTCAAAGGCGGTATTCCCAAAACCGTTGCGTTCCACCGCGATGAACCTGAGCTTCAGCTCTTCCCGGGTGGTGCGCAAGAACTCCATCAGGGCAAACACCCGGCCGCTGGTTCCTCCACCCCCGACGAAAACCACCGGTCGCCAGTCATCATCACCTTCATCCAGATAAAAGATAGTACGACCCGAGGTGGCAGACTCGAGCGCCTTCATCGTAGGCCCGACAGAGTCGAAATCCTGCTGCAACTTCGGCTGGGCATAACTGCCGGCAGCGGCCAGAACCCAAAGTACTAATAGAAATTTTCTCACATTTATCACCAGTATCGGCTGTGCGGCGGGTAAAGCCGCCGGAGCCGGTTGTTTTACGCATGCAAAAGTCTAGACCAACTTCAAGGTGTCGCAAACAGAACCCTTGATTCCCCAGCCTGCGCAGTTCAACGGGTGTCGCTTGACCCAGGCAATGCGGTCCGCCAGCGGATTGTAAACTTCTTTGTGATGGTGCTAGTCTTCCCGATCGCCATTGTTATGCACTGACTGCATGTAGGAGCAATTTTTTGACTATTGCAGATGTCACTTTCGAGGATTTTATCCGCTTCTGGGCCCGCCTTTCGCTCGCGCTTATTGTTGTAGAAGCATACCTGACGGTAAACAAGATCTGGATACGCAAACACGAGGCAGTTGTCGCGGAAAGTGTATCAGTTTCAGCTCAACTGCTGGCCCTCACCACAGGCATACCCTTCGTCGCGCTCTACATCAACGAAGGTGCGTACGAGGGAGCGATAGGCGACGGAATCATACTGCTGGTCAATCTTGCCATGATAGCCATTGGTGTCGGATTCTGGGTGGAGGGTCGCAGGGAATCCGGATTCTGGGGTAACCTGAAAAGATCTCTGCGCACCGAGCGCAGTGAGGCCGGCGCGCTCGCGGGAGAACTGTTGCACCCGGTTGCGGCCAGGGATGTCTTGAAGATACTGCTCGATATGGCGCTTATCGATGGTGAGTTTGATGAGCGTGAAAGAAGCTTCATAAAAGACGTAGCGCTGCGCTGGAATATCGATTTTGAGGAACTCATTCAGCAGCTGGATACAGAAGTGCGATCCGGGCATTCCTTCAGTCAGCTGCGGGCATCACTGGAGCGCTACCTGGCCAAATCGCCACCACATGAGCAGGTCCGTCAACTGGGCGATGTACTCTCCATGCTGATTTCAGTGGACGACAATGTGGGTGAGGAGGAGAAGATGATGATGGACGAGCTGGGAGGCATGATCGGAGGGTATATTTCCGGCTCTGAAAAAAGCAGTTACCACGTTTTCATCGCGCCACAGAGCCCCCGGCAGGAAGCCGCGCTGGAAGAAATCATGCCCGGACTGGTAAAACAGCAAAGACTGGGGGGCGAAGTGCTGGTGGTGGGTAGATACCACTCCCGGGCCTACGCCGAAATGGTCTGTGACCGGTACAGGCAAGCCGGCTACCTCACGGTGGCTGAAGAAAGCTTGTAACTGCGGGGCAAGGCATCAGGTGCAGCCCGCCTCCTCACTATGCGTGCCACGCAGTGAAAGATGGCGTGTCCAGACCGTTGACTCGAATACCGGAAGGAGAGCATGAGTCCAGGCGAAAAGCTCTACAGATTTCTCTGTAGCAGTGAGTGGATACCACAACGCCTGCAGCGCCACCTGTATAAACGGCTCGCCCGAGGTGGCAGCGCGCCTGACATCCCGTTTGTAACTGATTTCTTCGGCCTGCAATACCGGGGCAACCTGAACAACAACATCGATTTCAATATTTACTTCTACGGTGCGTTCGAAAAGCCACTGCTGTTCTTTCTGCGGGATACTCTTGATGCTCTTGGTGGGGCGCACAGCGTGTTTGTCGATGTCGGGGCCAACGTTGGGCAGCACTCGCTGTTCATGTCCGCTCAAGGAGTACAGGTTCACGCCTTCGAGCCATTTGGGGTCGTGCGGGAGCAGTTTCTCGAGCAGATCAGCACCAACCACCTCAATAATATCAGCGTCTACCCGGTTGGACTGAGCAACGAAAACATCAGCCTGCCGTTCTTTGCCCCTACCGGGACAAACGCTGGCATCGGTTCCTTCGATGGCGGGGTAGTCTCGTCGGCCTCTCCATAATAGAGAAATACGCATGTTTCCTGCGTTAACAGCTACTTGAGCGGAATCAGTTTACTCGCGGTTTTGTTACCCTGCAGGCTGTCGGCGCAGTACGCAGCCTTCCCGCGCCCGGTTTCCGCAAAGACGGCAGAAGTCGCACCCCGAGAACCGGCAGTGTCCGGCAAACCGCTACTCCAAACTAGAAACCACCACCGGTGCGAAAACCACCGCCGCCGCCCCGACGAGGCATGCCCCGGGGGATACGCATGCCCCCGCCGAGGCCACCGCCCAGGCCTCCCCCGCGGGGGAAGGGAATATTCCAGGTACCCGCACGCGGCCTGAAACCGCCGGAACCGAAGTCCGGATTGGCATCCATGCGGCGATAACGCTGTTCCCGCTCCAGCGTTCGCCACAGCTCCTGATCCGTAGCGGTACCCTGCAGGAACTGGCCCAGGATCATCGCCAGCAATGCCTCGTTGCCAAAGCCCGAGTGCACACTGTCGAAGCGATGCTGCTTGAAACGACGTCGCACCCCCTCCAGTTCCTGCATGCGGCCATAGTGCCGCTGCCGCACCCGCTTATGCTCGACAATCGCCTCGCTGAGATCGCGCAAGCGCTGGTTATCCGCTTCCAGCTCCCTCACCAGCAAGTCGTCCTCGGCCGTCGCTGTCGCGCGGGCGTAATCGTAGAGCGTGAGCAAATCCTCGTGCTCGAAGGCGCCGCTCAAGGTATCGAGCGCCCGCCGGAACAGGGTATCCTCGCCACTTGAGAAGCTGGCGCGTTGATTTTCGAGCTCATGTAACTGCGCTTCTGCCTCGTCTATGTCGGCATCCACCTGGTCCAGTGCCGCCTGCGCCGTTGCCAGAGACTCCCGCAGGTCGGGCAGGCCACCTTCTCCGGCGGCAACCTCTTCAAGCGACTTGAGCCTGGCGAACTCCTCGTCCGCTTCTCCGGCAACCCGCGCCGCGTGCTCCTGCAGGCGCTTGGGAATTTCCTGCAGCCGGGCGTAATTCGGCCGCGCATCCTGGTAACCGCACATTCGGGCCACCCACCCGTCGAGGAACCGCGACAGCGGATTCGCCCCGTAACGGGATGTCCCATAGCCGCGCTCCCAGAGATAGGAGAAAAGGGGATCCTGCTGGTAAGGCCTGCCCTTATCCTTGTGCATGTCTTCGGCCTGGGCCTGCTTTTCCCGTGCCTGAATCGCCATACGTTCTGCTTTTTGCGCGCGCTCCAGCTGTGCACGGTAGGCTTCGTCCCGATCCAGCCTGGCCTGGGTGGCCGCCTCCGCGACATCCAGCGCCCCGGCAGCTTCCACCGTTTTCTCGCTCGCGGCTTCTCGCTTGCGGTCCAGCTCCTGCTGCAACAGCCGATTGGCATCGATCTGCTGTTTTATCGCCGCCAGTTCCGCCACTCTCTCCTGCAGAAGCTCATTCACGCGCCGGCCCGCCGCATCCAGCCCCTCCCTGAGTTCGCCACTGACCATACTGTCGAGGCGAATCTGTGCCATGCGCTTGTAACGGTTGGCCTGGGCCTGCTGAAGCTCCAGCTGCGAACTGCTTACGCGGTCTATCTGCTGGTCGACTTCCTGGACCTGGCGGTGTATTTCCTTGAGCCCCGCGTCGAGACTCGCCAGGGTCTGGCGTCCTGTTTGCATCTGCTTCGTCCTTACCAGGTTGTCAGCGCGGCGCCGGTAGTGGGCAGCAGGTATTCCGGGGTGAGGTAGCCACGGCGTTTTACCCCGAACCAGCTCTGCTGAATAATGCCGTCATCCTGTTTGTCGGCGGCGATCCGCTCAAACAGCGACTCATCCACCCGCAACCCCCACTTACTGACCTTGTAGCTCTTGCCGTCTTCCTCATTGACCACAGTGCGGGTAAGGGTCCTGCCATCGGGCGCAATGGCTTCCACTATAAGGTAATAGTTGCGGGCACTGCTATTGGCATCCGGAATCCGCCAGATCCCACTGCGCTCACCCGGCCGTGATACGATGCGCAGCTCATATTCCTGCTCGATTTCCGTCTGCAATGCGCTCATCTGGTCGAGCAACTCCAGCACCTGGGCCTTCTCACCGCCGGCGAGTGCCGACCTGCCGCGACTGTAGAGTGATTCGCTGCGCTCCCGGGCCGCTTCGCCCTTTGCGACCTGCAACAGAAGTTCGTGCTGCTTTTCCAGCCGCGCCGGCAGCGCTGCCAGCTCACGTTCCGCCGGGCCGCGAATCAACAGGGTATAGGCAAGCAGGGCGATCAGTATCGCACCCAGTCCCAGCAGCAGCGGCCTGCCCCATTTACCTCGGCCGACATAAAGACGCGCCAGGCGGGTCTGGAAACTCTCACGCGGCGGTGTATAGCTGAAGCGGTCCTCCTTGAGCGCCGCCACCCCCTCCTCCAACACGTGGTCAGGAACATCGATACCCTGGGAAGCGTAGATTTCCCGCAGGCGCTCTATCAGCTTCCGGTCCCTGTCCTGCGCATTCAACTCACGCTCAATCAGAACCTGCTGGTGGCGCAGCGTGTCCACCACGTCCATGGCCAGCATGACATCGTCGAGGGGTTGCTTGTCTGCGCCCGCCTGCGCCATCACCTAATCCCGTGTCAGGCGCGTGTGGTGGCGGAACGCTGCTCAACCGGAAAATCGAGCGGCAGTGCCTTGCCCTCTTCGACCAGCTTGGCGAGTCGTTGCTTGCCGTCCTCCACCGCGTGGCGAATCTCTTGCGCGTTCTGGGTGCTGAGGGTGCGCATCTCTTCGATAATTTTGGCGGAGTTCTCCTGGTAGCGGACCACTGAATCCACCAGCTTCTGAACCGACTGCGCGGCAATCGTCGGGCCATAGCCCGCCTTCAGTGCCTCCTCCTGGACCTTGCCACCGATATCGGCGAGATCTTCCATGCTCTTGCCGATACCCTCCTTCATCGCGTTTACTGTCTGGGTGCTCTCGTGGAGACCAAACAGCCCGGTGAAGGACGCGGTGAGAGCTGTCAGCACTGTTTCGTTGGTACCGAAGAAACTGATGGCCTGCTGGTACACCCGCTCCTTGGCACTGGTCGTCTGCAGCAACCTCGCCATAATCACTTCCGAGGAGTTGTAGCCGACGGTCAGGTTGTCCGAAAGATCCTTGGCAATCTGGTAGCGGCGGTCGTGGAACTGCACTTCACGCAACTTCTCGTCCCGCGCCAGCTCCAGCCTTGCTCTCTCCGCGGGTTCACTGCCCTGGTAGGCCTCGATGGCCTGCATCGATTTTTGCAACTCCGTCTTGGCGTTTTCCAGCTGCTGTTCGGCCTTTTCGAGGACTTCGAGGGCGAGAATCTCGGACTCCTTCATGGCGCCCCGGAAATCCTGGTAGGCATTGAGAATGAGGTGTTCGCGCTGGATCTGGTCCTTCGAATCACCGGCCACCTCCATATAGTTGGTCTTGATCGACTCGAAGCGGTCAGGGATATCACCCCGCGTAACCTTCATCCACACGTTGCCGATACGCTCGAACGTGTCGAGCTTGCCGTCCTCCACCTGCTCCACCATGCTCTTGGCATCGTCACGGATGCTGTTGAAGGCTTCGGTGATTTTCTCGTAACGATCTCCCAGCTCCATCCCGCTGACCTGTTCACGTACCACCTCGTTGAACAGCGAGGCCTGGTTGAGGGTTCGCGCAATAGCCAGGGTCTTGTCCTGGTCCAGATCGGAAATCTGGTCAATCAGGTCAATGATGGGGGCCTCGTCCGTGGTTTCCGGCACCAGGTTGAGGTCGCGCAGGGCGTTCAGCGCTTTGTCGAGGTACTTGAGGGGTTGCGGGGCACTGCTCATGAAATTTCTCCTGCGATTGTCGGTTCCAGACGCTGCCGGTCTGAAGCATACCAACCCCTGGCGCACAACAGAGGCGGCTCAGGGGGAGGCGTACATCCGGGACCGGTTGCTTTTTGCAGGAAAAAGTCTAGCCCAACTTCCTCGCATAGCAAGCGGCATCCCGGGACCGGTAGCGTCGACACCAGGCTGCATGGACTTTCGAACCGAGTGCCCCTATGCTTTTCAGGCTTGCCTCCGGACTGACGCCATGTTTCCTCTGCGCGATGACAACCCTCACTTCCTGACACCCTGGGTCACCTACGGCATTATCGGGCTCAATGTTTTTGCCTGGGTTTTCCTGCAGGGCATGGGGGCGGAGCCCGCACTGTCGCGGTCGGTCTGTAACCTGGGGCTGATGCCCGCCGACCTGCTGGGCACCCTTCCAGCAGGCACCGAGTTCCAGGTAGGCCCACAGACCTGGTGCGTACTCACCGATGCCCCCGCCATCCATACGCTGTTTACCTCGATGTTCATGCACGGGAGCTGGATGCATATCATCGGTAATATGTGGTTCATGTGGGTGTTCGGCAACAACGTCGAGGACTCAATGGGCCACACCCGCTTCGCCTGCTTTTACCTCATATGCGGCCTGGCCGCCGCTCTGGGCCAGACTTTGTCCAACCCCGACTCGGGCATTCCCATGGTTGGCGCATCCGGTGCGATCGGCGGGGTGATGGGAGCATATATCGTTCTCTACCCCAAGGTGCATGTTCACATGCTTATTTTCCTGGGCTTCTTCATCACAGTAATCGCAGTACCGGCGGTGCTGATGCTGGGCTACTGGTTGCTGCTGCAATTCATAGGCGGGTTCGGCTCCATTGGCGCGGAGGGCGGAGGCACCGCGTTCTGGGCTCACATAGGCGGATTTGCAGCCGGCGCCGGGCTGATCACTTTTTTCAAGGTGCCCGAGCTGGTCAATCGCCACCCCTACCACGGACTCCAGCAGCCGACCTCACCGAACCGCAACTGGCAGAGGATTCGCTGAGGCGGCACAGGAGCTGGACGGTGTATTGACCATGCTGATTTACGTGGACGAGAGTGTCAGTGAAGAAGGACCCATGATGATGGACGAGCCGGGGGAGCTGCCGTTTGCCCCGCACTGGCAGTTCTGACAGGTGGCTTCCGGCGAACAATGTTACAGGTTCCTCTGGAACAGAAAGTGGGTACCGCGGCGCCTGTTGCGCCACCTGTACAAGCGCCTCGCCCGGCGCGGGGCCGCGCCTGATATCCCCTTCGTGGCCGACTTTTTCGGCTTGCGCTACCAGGGCAACCTGAACAACAACATCGATTTCAATATTTACTTCTACGGTGCGTTCGAAAAACCTCTGCTTTTCTTTCTTCGGGATACATTCACTAAACTTCCCGGTGAACAGCGGGTATTTGTCGATATCGGCGCCAATGTCGGGCAGCACTCGCTGTTCATGTCAGCTCAAGGAGCACAGGTTCATGCCTTCGAGCCCTTTCGCCAGGTGCGCGAGCAGTTTATGCGACAGATCGAAGCCAACGGGCTGCAGAATATCAGCGTCCACCCGCTGGGCCTGGGCAACGAGAATACCCGCTTGCCGTTTTTTGCTCCCACCGGAACGAATGCGGGTATTGGCTCCTTCGACGCCGGCAGTGTCGGTAAGGGCAATGTCAGTATAGGTGAGCTCCAACTTGCCCGAGGGGATGATTATTTTTCACGCCACGGTATCGACAGGATCGATTTGCTGAAAATCGATGTGGAGGGATATGAGAAACTGGTGCTGGAAGGGTTACGGGAAAGCCTGCTCCGCGAGCGCCCGATTGTCGTATGTGAGATGACCTTCGGCAATGCGCTGTCTTTTGCCTCGATTGAGGATTTGCTGGAGCATCTGCCGCCAGACTATGCGCTGTTCAGCTTCGCCAGGCGCAAGGCCGACGGCTCAAAGGCGCGCCGGCGCAATGCGCGCAACCGACGCTCCGGCATCTACCGCGTTATTCCGCTTACCTGCCTGCTCGACAGCGGCCAGGAAGACGTTATCGCCTGCCCGCTCGAGAAAAGCGAGCTGCTGCCGCGCAGCAATCCTGGCGCCGGCTCATAACGCGCTTCCTGCTCTGTGTGGGGATGAGAATGAAGCAGCCTGGCGCGCACCAACCGGCTGCAAAAAACAGTTTCAGGGTGCAGTTCCCCTGCCCTCTCTCAGGATCAGGTCCCGGCGGGCGAGAATCGCTTCGATCTGCCGGGGATGCAGGTATTGCGACAGCTCACTGCTGAGCTTGTCCTCGTCCAGGGATTCCAGGCGCCCACGCAGCAGGTCGGAAACATCAATCGTCACCTTTTGATACTGCTTGGGCCGCTTCTTGGTCGAGCGGAACGCCCTGCTGTGGTCTATCAGCTGCAGCATCAGATCGTTTTTGGTCCACAGGATATTGCCAAGGTTGCGATCGTCATTGTGAATAAGAATGTCGAATACAACGCGCAGTCGGTACTGCTCATACTGTTCACAGTACCCAATGAATTCCGGCTGCTGTTCGAGGCGTTCAGTTTCCGTGATTGAGTTGTCTACCCAGTCCGACAACGCACCCTCCTGCCCCTCTACCGTGGTGACCACGGCGGTGGGCACGACCTGCAGGTCGAGCATCCGATCGAGCTTGTAGGCGACGACATCGTAGACATAGCGATCACTGTCATCACTGCGCCTGGAAAAGTAGCTGGATTTCGACTGCAGACCCGGGTCAGTATCCTCGTACTTGAACACGGCGTCGTTGGTAATGCCGTCCTTTTGCTGTGTGACACGCTTCGGCTTGGTGATACCGGCTCCAATGGATTCAACATTGACCACGGGGGCCGTGAGCATGAATTGCTCCAGTTCCGCGTCACTCATGCCCGAAAGGCGCCGGGCGATGCTGCGCTCCTCCGTGACGGGCTGCTCCTGCCGGGCGCCACCAAGGTAGTGCACATAGTCTGGACCGCTACCTGAAATTAATGCCGATGCGCGGCCCTTGTAGACGCTGGTGAGCATGCCGGTGTCCAGCCTGATCGCCAGGCCGTCCATCCGTTCGAGCACTTCACCCCGTGTGGGGGTGTGTCCCATTACTACCTGCCTCGCCCCTACCTTCTTGAGAAACCGCTCGGTATTGAACGACTCGGAATAGGGATTGCAAAGGGCGGTACCGCGGTACCAGTTGGGGCTTTCTTCACTGAACAGGTATGCCTTCTGTGCCTCGAATACCGTATTGACCGCGGGGAACCAGTTCGCCTTCTTGCGGGGATTGGCTGCGGCGAACTCTTCCACCCGGGCGGTCAGAAAATCCAGCCGATCGTGGTAGTCGACGTACCATGGCATTACACCCGCGGCCCGCAACTCTTCCATGCTCGCCAGAAAGTCTCCCAGCTCCCCCTGAAGTTTGCCATTGATGGACGCCAGGGACTCCTGTACTGCCTCACTGGCAATACCGCCGTGCATATAAACCTTGTCATTGACCTTGATGACGAAGGGCTGTTGGATCAGCCAGCTGCCGATGGCGCCGTCCCGGGAAAAGGCCTTGCGCAACGCAATGAAGCCCCGCGGGTAGGCATCGTCGAAGCGCTGCCGAGCGTCAGCCTCGCTGCCACCGGGATTGAATGCGCGGTACTGCGCATACACCTCGTCCCGCTCTGCCTGGGTTTCTTCCGCGGCGAAAGCGGCAAACTCCTCAGGTGATGTATACCTGAGGTCTCCGGTCATTATCATGACTTCGTGGTTGCCCAGCACCAGGTGCACGGCTCCCCCTGCCTGGGCCGCCTGTTGCTCGAGCTTCATCAAAAGCTCTATGACTTTGCGCGAATCAGGCCCGCGGTCCACCAGATCACCAAGGGATACCAGGTGGGTATTCCCACCGCTCCAATTGAGCTGCGCATCCACCACACCGACTTCCTGCAGCATGGTCGACCAGTCCTTGTAGGCGCCGTGAACATCGCCAAAGGCCACCACCCGCCCCGGGGCGTCAATATCATACTCAGCGGCCAGCGCACTCGCCGAAAGAAAGAAAACGAACACCCATATAGAAAAGCGGTTCACGGCAGGTTTATCTCGCTGGCGAATTGAATCGACATGAATCACTGGCGCGATCAAGCAAGCACCTGATTGATTCTAGCTTCAAAACCCGCGTTTGCCATTTTAACGGCGCACATCAGTCGGCGGAATCCCTGGGGAGTGAGGGATGACTCAGGTTCAACATGTATTCCGCCGCTGCTTCGACATCGTAATCGCTCAAACCAGGCTCTCCCCCCTTCGCAGGCATGCTCAGGTACCCCTGCTTTACATGTTCGAACAGCACCGCCTCCCACAATGCCGAACGCCCGGGCCAGTCATCCGGCTGCTCCGTTATCGGCGCGCCACCGGCGCCTGTATCATGGCATTTCGCACATGCGGAAGCATAAACCCGCTGCCCATCCTCGACTCGCTGGGGTGAGGCAACGATATCTGCACCAGATAATAACAGCCCGGCAAGCAGACCGACTCTCACAGCATTACCCATGGTTATTCTCCCACTTAAACAAATCGCCAGCAGCACACGACCGGGAATAATCGGGATTCAGTCTACCCGTATCCGCATTTTACCCTCGGCCCATGCACCGTCAAAATCAGTTGCTCGCAGTACCACCTCAACTTCGGTGCCGGGTTCGCCAGGGGCTCTTCCGCTGAAAAAGAGCGAGTCCGACTGGAAATTCAGCCAAGTCGGCAGGGCCTCGGACGAGTCCAGGCACGCGGTGAATGCCAGAACCTCCCCCTCGTCAGGGTCTATAAACGTGTCCGCGGGCAGCTCAAACGCAAAAGAACATCCGGGCTCCACCACCCGATCCTCAATAAGCCGATATAAACGGGGGGGCAGGTTGAGGCCCGCCTCCTTCTCCTGCACATGAAATTCCTTCGCAACCGCAACTGCCAGTCCCAGCCATACCATAGCCAGCACCATGTTGACCGTGGCAAATTCCCCGACGCCAAACTCAAACCAGTGTAGTCCCACATAGACCGCCAGGGCCTGGGCGAGATCGCCAAAGCGCCAGAAAAAGCCCTCGATGGTGGTCTTCCCCTCGTACTTCTTCGCGGGACTCAAGGGGAGATAAAGGGCGTGCCGGGTGGTATTCATCAGGGAGTAATCGGTTGCATTCTCAAATAGCTTCACCACCCTGATAATGCTGAATATGGGTATGAAAACCACCATGCCGTAGCCGATTATGGCGATGATTGGCAGCACGAGAATCGCGCCTCTCACGCCGATCCAGCGCAGAATCCGGGCTACCACGAACACCTGCAGCAGCAGGGTCAGCAGATTGACGATGGAAAAAAATGAGCCGTAGAAGCCGGCGATCACCCCGCCCCTGTCGATAGCCGGGTCAGCGGCGACAAGATCGTTTGCATGGCGCACTACCAGCTCCGCAAGAATGTACTCGCCGGTGGTGTTCACCCAGTTCAGCAGGATAATCAGCAGGGCCAGCAGCAACAGGTAACGGTCATTCAGGACCAATGAAAAGCCACCCCAGAAGCCGGCTTTCTCGGCATCGTTGCCGGGTCGGTCCTGCGCGGTGGATCCCGGCGGGATGGACTCATGTCCCCAGCGAACACAGGGGATGGTCAACGCGAGCAAGCCCGCCGCAATGAGCAGCAACGGCCATGGCCCGATCTGGCGAAACAGGAAACCGCTCAGGGCGGGGGCCACCAGGCCACCCAGGGTCGCTCCCACCATTATAAGGGGGAAGAGACGCTGGCCGCTCTTCACGTTGAAACTGTCGGCGGCAAAGGCCCAGAACTGGGCGGTGATCATCACGCTGAATATGCCAACCCAGACGTAATAGGCAAACCCGATATTGAAACCCGCGCGACCCAGCAGGTAGAACAGCAGCAGGTTAAACAGGAAAAAGCCAGTGACATAACGGGTGAGCTGCCGCCTGTCGATACGACGAAAAAGCGCGCCGTAAAGTGGGACGACCAGCAATAGAAGCCCCGCGGTAACCGCGTAGGCATAACTCTTGAACTCAGCACCGGACCCGGCCAGCAGCAAGGGTTCGCGGACCGTCTTCAAAATGTAATAGGACAGCATCAGCAGCAGCGCGTAGCTGAAAAATATCATCACGCTGCGCCCTTCACCCGGGCGCAGCCGCGTAAACAAGCTCAGCAGCCTGTCCAGCCTGGTCAATCTGTAGGGCCATTCTGCCATGCCGGGCACCGGACCAATCCACTTCTTTTTTACGATAGTTCAATCGATCAAGGAAAGCACGGCTTTGCACCAGCAATCCACGCGGTCCATCAGCGGGCCTGGGGTTGGACGGCGCCCTGATCCAAGCGCGGCCGGTGGTCTTTCTGCTAGAATCCAGTAATCCTGCGCTGTAGGAAAAATGATGGATATCAAGCAAATTCTTGCGCAGCTCCAGCACAGGGGCGTCACACGGGTGGCGACAGTCTACGCCGCGGCGGCCTGGGCGCTGTTGCAGGTAGCCGATGTGTTGTTCCCCATCGTGGGTCTTGGCGACAACGCAATCACCCTGGTACTGCTGCTCGCCTGTGCAGGTTTTCCATTGTCCGTGGCCCTGGCCTGGGTTTTCGACCTGACACCCGGCGGCCTGGTAGAGACGGAATCAGAAATACTCAATACCGAAAGGTTTCATTTAACGCTGCCGCGAATCACGGCAGTCATAGCCAGTGTGTTCCTCATACTGCTGGTAGGCTATCTGTACCTCGAACGGCTCAGCAGTGACAGCCTTAGCCTGTTCGAGGAGGTTGCGGACTCCCCGGGTCAGGCCGAACTACCCTATTCCGCGGCGAACGACGGGCGGGTGACGATCGCCGTATTGCCATTTGTGAACTTCAGCGATTCACCCGACATGGGCTATTTTGGTGACGGCCTCGCGGAAGAGATCCTCAACCTGCTCGCGAAGCTGGGTGAGTTGAACGTATCGGCGCGATCATCTTCCTTTTATTTCAAGGACAAGAGTGTCGACATTCCGACCATCGGACGTCATCTGGGCGTAAAAAACGTTCTCGAAGGCAGCGTAAGGCATGACGGAAACCGGATTCGCGTCACTGTGCAGCTGATAGAGGCGGAAAACGGGTTTCACCTCTGGTCCGAAACCTATGATCGGGATCTGGTGGATATTTTGAATCTGCAGGATGAAATAGCGATGGAGGTGGCCAGGAACCTGCAGGTAGTGCTGTCAACGGAGTCCAGAGAGTTACTGGAGCGCGAACTGACTGTCGACCCGGACGCGTATGACTACTACCTGCGAGGGCGTGATTACCTGCGTCAGCCACATGTCGAACAGACGCTGAAGAATGCACAGAATATGTTCAGGAAGGCAGCGCAACTGTCCCCGGATTATGCGGATGCCCTGGCAGGCCTGTGCGATACCCTGCTGTTCCAGTACTCAGATAAAAAGGAACGGAGCATTTTCGTCGCGGCTGAAAATGCGTGCCTGCAAGCACAGTCGCTGGATAGTCACTCACCCGCCGTTCATATTGCCCTGGGTAACCTGTATCGCGACTCAGGCCAGCACGCATTGGCCGAGCGGGAATTCAACCAGGCGTTGACACTGAAAGGGACCGCGGTCGACGCCTATGTCGGTCTGGCTGAGACATATATAGCGCAGGAAAAATACGCTCTTGCAGAACAGACACTGGTGAGGGCAATCGAATTGCAGCCCAAGAACTGGGCCACCCTGATGGCAATGGGGCGCTACCTGTTCAATGTAGGGCGCGTCGATGAGTCGATAGCCTATTTTCAGCGCGTTGACGATCTGCTCCCCGAAAGCAGGGTCGCATCCAATAATCTGGGAGCCGCCTACTACCTGATGGGGCGCTACCAGCAGGCCGCCTCAGCCTGGGAGAATGCACTGGGCGGATCTTCCAATACCAACGTTTTTCTCAACCTCGGTTCCAGTTACTTTTTCCTCGGTCGATTCGATGATGCTGCCCAAATGTATCAGCAGGCGCTGGAGCTCGCACCCGAGCACTTCGAGGTATGGGGAAACCTCGGCGATGCCTATCGCTACTCCACAAACCAGGCTGGGCGTGCCGATGCGGCCTACCGCCGCGCGATTGAACTGGCCGAACAACACCTGCAAATCAATTCCTCCGATGCGGTCGCCATCGCCGCGCTGGCACACTACCAGGCTTGTATCGGTGACCGTGATCCGGCTTTGCTGAATATCAGCCTGGCTGCTCAATTGGCGCAGAAGGATATGTTCGTCTACTATTTTTCAGCTACGGCACTGGCCGCACTCAACGAACCCGAGCAGGCCCTGGACTCCATTCGCAAGGCACTCTCGCTCGGTTATCCGCCGCATATGGTAAAGGCGGATATCGGCCTTGCCAGGCTGAGAGAATTACCGGGCTTCGAAACCGCACTGGGACTACAGGACCGCGATGGCAGCCGGGAAACTGAAGGAGACAAGCCATGAATACCATTCGAAAACGGTTTGGAACGCCCTGTGGGCAGGCAGCGGCAGTGGTAGCAGTTGTTTCCATGCTGGGAGCCTGCACCCTGATTGATCCTGGAAGCACCAAACCCGATATACCGGTAAAAATCACCTTTAACGAGTCGCACTGCCCTACCGGGGTTGATCCGGATAATCCGACTGTGGACAAGGCGAGCAACCAGCGCCTCGTATGGCAGGCGGTAGATGGGGTGGGCAATCCGATTGATGAAGGTTTCACGATCTGGTTCGACCCGTTCAAGGGCAGACCGCTTACTGCCAACAGCAAGGGCTACAAGAAATCGCCTCCCTTTGATCGCAATACTCCGGTGAACGTGCAGTACAAATACACTGTCGTCGGAGAGCGCTGCCCCGACAAGCCATACGATCCGCGTTTTTTCCTGAATTAACCCGGATCAGGGTGCCGGATCGGCGGCAGTCGATGCCACCTGGCCCTGTGCAAGCGCAGGTGCTACCTGATCGACAAACAGTCTGAGACTTTTCCAGCCCAGTGCCGGGGGGCATCCACCCACCAGCGGTGAGAGATGCAGGGAGTCGGTTTCCCTGATGACGTCTACTGCCTGCTGCGGCGTCAGGACCCGGTACTTACCCTCCTCACGCAGGCTCTGCAGATCCTGCGCAAAAGATTCGGCATAGGCGCGCCGGGTACTGTGGCGCCAGCTGCCGTAGGCCAGTGCATCGTAGAGCATGAACTCACCCATCTCTCGCCATCCCTCCTCCACATCCTCGGCGATATAGGTTGTCGCTGGATAATTGGGCAGCAACACAAAGCCGCCTGAAAACTCGCACCGCCGGCACTCCTCGTGGTAACACTCCACCAGGGAGTGGTCATCGATCCCGGGGAAAAACGGGAGCTTCAGCCGCGCTGCCCGCCGCGCGGCAACAGCGCTGTTGCCGCCCACGGCGATCATCGGATGCGGCTTGCTATAGGGTCGGGGCAGCACGGTTATTTCCTCGCCCCGATAGAGGAACGGCTCTCCCCGCCAGGCCTGGCGCAGAATATCCAGGGTGGTTTCCAGCTGTTTACCCCGCCCGGCCCAATACCTGTCCAGCGCGTGGTATTCGGACTCCCGGTAACCGATCCCCGCGATCACCGTCAACCTGCCGCGGGCAATGATGTCGAGTACGGCCAGATCCTCGGCCAGTTTTATCGGGTCGTACAGGGGCACCAGCAAGGCCCCGATGCTGATCAGGGCGTGACGGGTGCGGGCCGCCATCGCGGTGGCGACGGAGAGGGGGGCCGGCAGATAGCCATCAGCAGTATTGTGGTGTTCCGACAGTCCGATGACGTTCACCCCCCTGCCATCGGCATAGGCCGCCATCTCCAGCGCCGCGTGGTAAAGCTCCGCCGCCGGGGTCGCATTGCCGGGCGGGCAGCGAAAATCAAAGCGCATCACAATTGTCGCCATCACGGAACTCCGGTGCGTAACGTCATCTGGCCTGCCGTTGGCGGTGGACTAGGAATGCTTGAATTTCACCTTTTCCCGGCTGACGAATTCGCCGCCGGCTGCCAGCCAGGCCTTGATCACCCTGCCAGCATCCCTGGCGGGGTTGTAGATATCTTCCTCCCGGGAAAACAGTCCATCACCGGCATAGGTCAGCCGCGTCCAGTTGGGAAAGCCGAAACCCTCGTGGTCGGCTTGGCTGGGATGATCAAGCAGATTGATAACCTCCATGGTGATCGTGCCGCTTGCCTCATCGAAGGCGACCCAGGATTGTGGAAAGCGCATATGGGGAAACGGCGCCATGACGTCGGTGATCCACTGCTGGATCGCCGCCCTGCCCTTGAACTCACCATAAGCGTGCTCAACATAGTCGGCATCCTCGGTAAACAACGAGGCCCAAATCGACCAGTCCCCGCTGCGCGAAGAGCGATCACGCTTTTCATTATAAATTTCCAGGGCCTGTTCCAGTTCCTGTCTG
Organism: Haliea sp.; assembly: GCA_024642265.1. GTDB lineage: Bacteria > Pseudomonadota > Gammaproteobacteria > Pseudomonadales > Halieaceae > JARRPM01. The sequence continues at coordinate 49,389 of JAHEBL010000009.1, forward strand.
CTGAATGCTGGCATGTAGTTGCTCCCTCGCGCTATGGCATTGTTTTCTTTGGATTCTGGCACACATAGAGCCTGTCGTGGTAGGTCGCACCCGGGCAGCCCGTCAGAAATCGAACGCACGCTGGGGGTTCGCCCGCGGCGGGGCAGGCTCAGCGATCCGGGGCGATTCCGGGCCGGCCAGACCCGACAGGGTCAGGCCAAGCAGGCGCACACCCTGTGGCACCGGTAATAACTGCTCAAGCAGGCTCGCGGCCATGGCGCGGAATTGGTTCTTCCGGGTGATGTACGGGTCACTGGACCTTGCCCGTGTAATCTGCCGGAAATCCGCATACTTCACCTTCAGGGTAACCGTCCGTCCTGTCACACGGTTGCTTTCGATCCGCTGCCATGCAGTATCGACGATACGCTCCAGCGCCTCGCGCAGGGCGGGCTCCTCCAGCAGGTCCTCGCTGTAAGTGCGCTCGCAGCCGACGGACTTGCGGATACGATTCGGTCGAACCGGCCGCTGGTCCACGCCCCGGGCAGCATGGTACAGATAGTCGGCTGACTTGCCGAAATGCTCGCGGAGAAACATCATATCCCGGCTGCGCAGGTCGGACCCCAGCTGAATTCCCAGTTGCCCCATGCGTTCAGCGGTCTTCGGCCCCACACCATAAAAGCGCCGCACGGGCAGGGAGGCAACAAAGTCGGCTCCCTCATGTGGCCGGATAACACAGATCCCGTCCGGCTTGTTCTGGTCCGAGGCGATCTTGGCGAGGAACTTGTTGTAGCTGACACCGGCGCTGGCTGTCAGGCCGGTTTCTTCACGTATTGCCAGCCGGATCATTTGCGCCACCCGAACGGCGCTGCCAAGTCCCTGCTTGTCGAGCGTCACGTCAAGGTAGGCTTCATCCAGCGAGAGGGGTTCGACCAGGTCGCTGTGGCGGGAAAAAATCTGCCGTATCTGGCTCGAGACCTCGCGGTAGACATCAAAGCGCGGCGGCACGAACACCAATGACGGGCAGCGCCGCGCCGCGGTCACCGAAGGCATCGCTGAGCGCACACCGAACTGACGCGCTTCGTAGCTGGCCGCTGCGACCACCCCCCGCTGGGCCGATCCACCCACTGCGACGGGTTTTCCGCGGAGCTGCGGATTGTCGCGTTGCTCCACGCTGGCAAAAAAGGCATCCATATCGATATGGATGATTTTCCGGTCCGGGCTGTCGCTGGTTTCGGGCATGGCGATGACTAGTGCAGGTAGCGATCCTTGAGTCGCTTCACCTTGTCCTCATCCAGTGAAAGTGCCGATTCATAAAAGTGGTCTTTGGATTCGTAACGCCTTCTTATCTCCTCAAAACAGGCCCGGATGTACTCGGGCCGAACTTCCAGCATCGGCCGCAACACTTCTGCGGAAACTGCCGCACCCGTGTGATCGGAAAATTCGCTGGAAAGGCGCTGGATTTCCTTTTCTATCGGCAGGTAACGATTGGTGAGCAAGTAATCCTGCACGATGGCGTCCTCGCCGACGCCCAGTACATCCAGGATCAGGGCCGCACCGAAGCCCGTCCGATCCTTGCCCGAAGCACAGTGAATCAGTAATTGCTGGTCTCCCGCCAGCAGCAACTGGAACATCTCCGCATACCGTGGCATCTGGCTGATGACAAAATCCCGGTTGATTTCCTCCATGAACCCCGCCGCATCATCAACCGCTATAATCCCTTTGTGCAGGTTTTCCAGAAAGCTGGCGGAGCTGCCGGGCATGATGGGTAAACTCGCAAGCAGCGGCATGTTTTCAGCGTGCAACAGTGTGGGCTCAAGTTCCTGCTCCAGTACCTGTCGAAAGTCACAGATCAGGGTCAGGCCCAGGCGCCGGACGTAGCCCCTATCAACATCGGTCAGTCCCGATAATTTGCTTGAGCGGTAGAGCTTGCCCCATTTCAGGCGACGCCCGTCCTCTGCCTCGTACCCGCCCAGGTCGCGAAAGTTGTGAGTGCCCTGCAGGCTCAACTGGCGCTCCGCCAGTATCACCGCCTCGCCCCGCTCGGTCTCCAGATAGAAGTAATGCCTTACGTCCTTGTCCGGGTTGAGCAGCAGCGCGTCGTGTCCGGTCGAGTAAAGTAATGGCGTGCCCAGCTCCTTGCCGGTGTAATAATGGTCGGGGTTATCCGCCATATAGATAGCGACTCTCTGCCCCGGTCTGGCAGTGCGCCAGCTCACCCGATAATTGCCGTCCCCATCACGTTCGACATGGCACGCACCCAGATCAAACATCGAACTCTTCCCTGCTATCAAGCTGTTTCAAGAATCCACCCCGGCCGGGCATCAGTCCCTGCAGCCGCTGCTGCCCCGCCATCCGGTGATAGTAAACCAGGAAAGGGCACACCGGGTGATCTGCATCATCATATCCGCAGCTCCACAATTGCTGTTCCAGCCCGGGTAACGGCAGCGGGACCGCCACCCTGGACCACCCATTGGCAGTCATATATGGCCATAATCAGGTTGTTCATGGCCGCCGCCCGCCAGGCTCTGGGCGAGCGCCCGAGGGCTGTATACACTCGCCCTTTTCACAATTACAGGTAATCCCTATGAACCGCAACCAGGACCTGCTCAACCCGCTCGTGATGGGTGACGAAGTCTCCATGCACGCATTGTTCAGGCACCTGCGCGAGGAGGATCCGGTCAGCCTCGTCGAGCACCCGGATTTCGAGCCGTTCTGGGCGATCACCAAACATGCAGACATCAAACATATCAGCCAGAATAACGCCGCTTTTCTCAATAATCCCCGCACCGTGTTGGTCCGCAAGGATTTTGAAAAGGCATTGCTGGAACAGTTCGGCACCCGCAACGGCCTCGAAACTCTGATCCACATGGATAATCCCAAGCATCGCAAGCTGCGCAATGTCACCCGGGACTGGTTCAAGCCGGGCCCCATCGACAGGCTGACCGGGGATGTGCAGGGTATAGCCAGGGCCTATGTGGACAAGATGGAGGAAATGGGCGGCGAGTGCGACTTCGTCAAGGACATTGCGCTGCTCTATCCGCTGCGGGTGATCATGTCGATAATCGGTGTTGCGCCGGAAGAAGAAGCCATGATGCTGAGACTGACCCAGGAGTTGTTCGGCGGCCAGGACCCCACCCAGTCCCGCGGGCTGGAAGTGAGCGACGGCCTGGGAGTGCTGATGGACTTCTTTGGCTACTTCACCGCCGTGGTGGAGGATCGCAAAAAGAATCCCACCGGAGACCTCGCGTCCCTGCTCGCCAATGCCCTGGTGGACGGCGAGCCGATGGAGGCACTCGACCAGATCAGTTACTTTATCATCACCGCCACCGCCGGCCATGACACAACCTCCGCCACGATTGGAGGCGGCATGAAGGCGCTGCTGGAGCACCCGGACCAACTGGCAAAATTGCGCGATAATCCCGAACTGGCAAAGCAGGCAGCCAGGGAGATGATTCGCTGGGTGTCGCCGGTACGGCATATGATGCGCACCACCACCGAGGCCCTGGAGCTGCGCGGCAAATCGATCGCCGCCGGAGAAAGCCTGTGCCTGTGGTATCCGTCGGCCAATCGCGACAGCGAGATGATTGATAACCCGGATGTATTCGACATCGAGCGGGACAATCGCAACCAGCTGGCCTTCGGCTACGGCGGCCATATGTGCCTGGGGCAGCACCTCGCGGTCCTGGAAGTGGAGATGTTTTTCCGCGAACTGCTGCCCCGCCTCGACCATATCGAAATGGCGGGCGATCCCGACTGGGTTCAGGCAATATTTGTCGGCGGCCTCAAGTCAATGCCGGTGCGATACAGGTTCCGCTAGTTCCGGCTCAGGCCGCTTGAACCGATCAGCCCGGGCCTGCGTTTTACGCCCGGCGCGAGCGCTGCATCAATACTGAGCCAGATTCCCGTTTGCCACGTACACCACCCTGACGGCCCTTAGCACGGGCCGTGCCCTCGTCCACGTGATGAACAATGCCAAAGGAGAATCCATGCCACAGCCAGACAGACAGCAGCAATCGCGAATGGCCACAATGCCCACTCATATCCGACGGCTGGTGCCCGCATTGCTGGCAATCGTTGTTGCGATATCCGCGTGCTCTACCACCGCGCAGCAAGACCCTTTCAGAGTGACCGAAGTGGCGAAATTTGAGCAGCCCTGGGCGATGGCTTTCCTGCCAGATGGGCGCCTGCTGGTCACCGAAAAGCGGGGGGCACTGATGCTGGTTTCGCCAGAGGGCAGCTTCAGCGAGGTGGCCGGCACTCCAGCGGTAAATTTCGGTGGCCAGGGCGGACTCGGTGATGTGGTACTGCATCCCGCTTTCGCGGATAACGGGCTTGTCTACCTCAGTTACGCGGAGCTGGGTGAGGGCGGGTCCGGTGCGGTGGTGGCCAGAGCGCGACTGCAACTGGATGCAATACCCGCCCGACTGACCGGCCTTGAGGTGATCTGGCGCCAGGCCCCAAAGGTGAGTGGCGAGGGACATTACGGCCACCGCATCGCTTTTGGTCCCGACGGATATCTGTGGATCAGCTCGGGAGAGCGGCAAAAATTTGACCCCGCACAGGACATGCAGGGCAACCTCGGCAAAGTCGTCCGTCTCAATGATGACGGCACCGTCCCGGCAGACAATCCTTACGCCGCGGAAGGTGGCGTTACCGCCCAGATCTGGTCCCTTGGACACCGCAACCCTCTGGGACTGGCCTTCGATAACCAGGCACAGTTGTGGGTGTTGGAGATGGGACCACTGCACGGAGATGAGCTCAACCTCGTAAAGAAGGGAGAGAATTACGGCTACCCCATCGTTTCTGATGGCGACCACTACGACGGCACCCAGATTCCCGACCACAGCTCGCGACCGGAGTTCGCTGCCCCGGCGCTGTCCTGGGTGCCCGCCATCTCACCCTCCAGCCTGATCTTCTATAATGGCGAGCAGTTTCTCCCGTGGCAGGGTGACGCGCTGATAGGCGGCCTTTCATCGAAGTCGTTGGTGCGTGTCCGGGTCGACGGCGCTAACGCCGTGGAAGCACAGCGCTTTGACATGGGTGAGCGCATTCGCGCGGTGGCACAGGGCCCCGATGGAGCGATCTGGCTGCTGCAGGATGGCAAGAACGCGGGTGCCGGCAAGCTGCTGAAACTGACCGCTGCAGACGCGCCGGGTCAGAACTGACTGGAGAAGACCACGCCGAACACTACAGCGGTCTCGAAATCTGACCTGGCTATGACCTTGCCCCGCTGATTTTCCTTGCGCAAACTCCCCTCAAACTCGGTGCCCAACAGGGCGCCGACGCTCGTTCTTGGCCACGGTGTATAACTGACCGTCACCAGCAGCGGCAGCGATTTGTCCTCGCCAAAACCGTCTTTTTGGGTGACATCGTTATCCAGCGCAAACCGCGTTCTCTCCGAACGCCCGGTCAGGCCAACACGCCACTTCTCGGCCAGCTCGTAATTCAGGGTCAGGCCAGGCCCCTGGGAAGCTGCCAGTCCCCGCCCGGTGGTCAGTGACAGTCGCGGTGTTATCTTCCAGTCGATAAGGATGATGGGAAACGCGTTGCTGCCCCCGCCCAATTCCGTGAACCAGCCAAAACCCGGACCGAGAGTAAGCGAGTCTGAGAACTTCCAGCCGGCTGCCGCGATGACGCCCTCTGTCCTGCCATCGTCGAAGTCGGCCCCTTCCTCGTAAAAGCTGCGCACACTGGGGATCACGATAACGTCGGCGCGCTCTGCAGGTGAAAAACGGACCGGCACGGACAGGGAATAATCCCGCACATTCCCCCAGGGCCGGGTGCCACCCACCTGTGCCCCTGACGAGAACTCATAATCGGCGTAGCCGGCCCCGAGCGAGAGGGAAACGCTGTTGCGGCGATCCCAGGCATAACCGACGCTGGGTTGCAGGTACACACGGCTGACGCTGAATTCGCCATCACCGGTCTTCAGGTCGGCGTCCATCTGGTGCACCGCTCCGCCTGCAAGTCCCCATACCCAGGGGCCACGGCTGTTCGCCTCGCCTGCGGGCTGGGCCGATAAAGGCAAGGCACAAAACACGCCCACAGACGCAGCAATAGTCCTGAAGCACTTTGTAAAAATCGGGGTTGGCATGGATCGCGACATCTCCTGGGGAATCCTCTTTATTTGTCGGGTCAATCTCCCGGATGGTTTACATCCCGCTTCACGGGAGCCGGATGCACGGCAAAATTAACATCCGGTTGACCGGTCTCCGGGGCCCGATTACTGCAACTGACCCTGCGGATGGGTGGAAGACTGCCCGCGATATCTTGCCAGAAACTCCCTCACCGTAACCGGAAGCGCCAGCATGGCCGGCGTTGCGACCAGTGTGAGAATAGTCGCAAATGACAGGCCGAAGACGATCGCCTGTGACAGCGGCGCCCAGAACAGCGCCATTTCACCGTTGGCTGTAATACTGCGCGAGATCAGGTCAACAGACAGGCCGCAGGCCAGGGGCAGCAATCCGAATACCGTGGTGACGGTCGTCAGGAGCACAGGACGCAAGCGCTGGGCCGTTGCCCTGACAATCACTGCCCGGGTATCCATTTCGGGGTGCATCCTGCGCACGTGGTTGAAGGTGTCTATCAGAATGATGTTGTTGTTAACCACAATGCCCGCCAGCGCGACCACTCCCACACCGGTGAGGATCGCGCTGAAGGGGTTGCCGAGAATCAGCAGGCCCAGCAACACTCCCGCGGTTGACATAACAACCGCCAGCATTATCAGGGCACTCTGGTAAAAGCTGTTGAACTGGGTAACCAGCAGGATAAACATCAGCGCCAGGGCCAGTAAAAACGCGACACCCACAAAAGCCATCGAGTCGGCCTGTTCCTCGTTGGCGCCGCGGAAACGGATCTTGATGGCCGGGTCGAAATCCTGTTGCTCCAGCCAGGTTTCGATCCGGCGCACCATCGTATCGGCCAGCACGCCATCGACCACGTCCGCGCGTATCAATTCCACCGGTATGCCGTCTACCCGGCTGAGGGTATCCACACCCGGGGCGGGCTTGATCTGCACGAAGTTCCTGAGGGGAACCATGCCCTGGCTGGTACTGATGCGCAGCTCGTCCATCGCCCGGATACCGCGATCGTCCCGGGGATATCGCACCCGGATATCGACGGCATCATCGGCCCCGTCAGGGCGGTATTCGGCGACCTTGACGCCATTTGTGACCAGTTGCACAGCGATGCCCGCTGAGGAGACATCGGCGCCGTATATGGCTGCCTGTGCCCGGTCCACCTCAATGCGCCACTCGATTGACGGCAACGCGGATGTATCGTCTATATCGAGAAGCTCGGGGAGAGAGTCCATATAAGCCCGGATCCGGGCCATGGCGGGCTCCAGCAATGCCCGCTGACGCGAGGTAAGCTCGATCTGGATCGGCTTGCCGACCGGGGGGCCCTGCTCCAGGGGCAACAGTTCTACATGGATACCAGCCAGGTGCGCGGTACGCCTGCGGATCTCGCGGATAATGGCATTGCCGGTGGTTTTGCGCTCTGACTCCGGGTAGAGCTCCAGGAATATCGAGCCGATACGATCCGAACTACTGCTGGTCCCGCGACTCCCGGCGCCGCTGCCGGGCAACAGCGTCTGGCTGTTGACAAAGCGTATGCCCGGCACCTGCAGAATTTCGCGCTCAACCTCGAGCACCAGTGCGTTGACTTCACTGGCGGAAAAATTGCCCCGGCCCAGCACCGAAACCTGGACGAACTGGGGCTCGGCATCGGAGAAAAATATCGTACCGACACCGAATTTGCCGTAGGCCCAGAAAATACTGAACAACATCCCGGCAATAAGTCCCAGCGCAAGCTGTGGTCGACGGCAGACTCGCGTCAGCAGGCGGGCAAAACGCCCCGTTGTCGATTGCAGCAGGGTCGGATCACCGGATTCCAGCAGGTGCATGGCCTCCGCCGTTTTGCGACTGTGGCCGGACGGCCTGCCAAACATTGAGCCCAGCACCGGGCCGAACAACAGGGCGTACAGCAAGGATCCGGTCAGCACCGTAAACACCGTCACCGGGAGATATCCCATAAACTGGCCGGCCACGCCGGGCCAGAACACCAGGGGAAGGAAAGCCGCCAGCGTGGTCGCGGTGGATGCGGTGACCGGCCAGAACATGCGTTTCACCGCCTCGGCGTAAGCAGCCTTGTGCCCCATACCATCGCCCATCATGCGGTCGGCGTACTCGGTGACAACGATACCGCCGTCAATCAGCATCCCCAGCCCCAGCAACATGCCGAACATCACCATAAAATTGAAGGTGTAGCCCAGCTGATAAATGATTATGACGGAAAACAGCAGGGATACCGGAATCCCCAGCCCCACGATGAGGCCGCTTCGGAAACCCATGGCCGCCACCACCAGTACCATCACCAGCGCCAGTGCCGTCACGATATTGCCTTCCAGCTCCCTTACCTGGAGCTCGGCGAATTCTGCCTGGTTCTGCGACACCACCAGCTCTATACCCGCGGGAATCAGCGGACGCGCGGCTTCCACGATCGCCAGCACCTGTTCCACGCTATCGATGACATTGGCGTCCGCTCGCTTGGTGACTTCGATGGAAATGGCGTCGCGACCGTTATAGCGCGCATAGCTGGTACGATCCTTGAAGGTCCTGCGCACCGTGGCCACATCCTGCAGGGTGACTATTTTGTCCCCTGAACTGCGGATAGGCAGATCGAGGATATCAACGGCCTCTTCGACTACAGCCGGGACCTTGACCGAAAAGCGCCCTTTACCGGTGTCGATGCTACCGGCGGGAATCAGGCGATTGTTGCGCTGCAGCGTGCTTAACAGCTCCTCGCTGGAAATACGGTAAGCGTTGAGGGCATCGGGGTCGATCAGCACCTCAAGCAACTCCTCCCTGTGCCCCTGCAGGTCTGCGGCGAGCACGGATGGAATCGACTCTATATCATCCCGAAGTTTCAGTGCTGTCTGGTAGACGCTGCGTTCGCTGGCATTCTCACCAATAAGGTTGACCTGCACTATTGGAAAGTCATCGACCGTGAGCTCCTGAACAAACGGCTCCTCCGCCGTGCTGGGCATCTCTGCCTTGGCCCGGTTCACCGCCTCGCGCACATCACTCAGGGCCTGGTTGAGATCCCGGGTGACATCAAACTCGACGAAAAAAACAGCCATCCCCTCCGACGCCGTGGACTTGAGCTCCACCACGCCCTCGAGCTTGCGAAGTTCGATTTCCATGGGCTGGACCAGCAGGCGCTCGGCATCCTCCGGGGAGATACCTTCATGCATCACACCGATATAGTAGTAGGGCAGCTCGATATGGGGATCGTTGGCGATAGGCAGCAAGGCGCGCGCAATGAAGCCCACTACCACCAGTACCGCCAGCAATGACATAGTGGTGCGGGTTCGGCCGATGGCCGACTCGATGAGAGAGGTCATGGCTGCGCTACTTGTGTGCTGCGCTCGTCTGAGTAAACCGGTTCGACAATCTCACCCACGGAGACAAACTCCTGCCCCACCGTTATCAAGCGGGTGGTTTTGGGCAGCCCGGTAACCCAGACACCGTCGGGGCCATCTTCGATGATCCGTATCTTGTGAAACCTCACCCGGTTGGACCTGTCGACAGTGCGCACGCCTATCTCGCCCTGGTCATCAAGCGCAAACAGAGCCGGTGAAATCTGATGTGCCTTCACATCACCCAGGCCAAAACGCACGCTGACGGTCAGGCCCGAACGAATACTGTAATCGCCATTCTCCACGGTAATCTCGATCGGGTAGGTCCGGGTTAGCGGGTCACTCTGCTTGCCGACAAAGGTGACCACGCCCTCAATGTCCCTGCCTGTACTGGTGCGCGCGGAGACACGACCCCCCAGCCGCAGGCTCTCGACTTCGGTCTCGGTGACATCGGCCCTCACCAGCATCGGATCCAGGTCGATGAGGGTGGCACAGACCGCCCCGGGAACCGCATAGTCCCCGGTGTTCATATGGAGATCCTCTACCACGCCGCTGAAGGGCGCGCTGATCCGCGTACGCTCAAGATTGAGTACCTGGCGGCGCAACTGGGCGCGCGCGGCCTCCAGCCGGGCCGCCGCGGCCGCTATCGCCGTCCGGGACTGCAGGCCCTGCTCCTTGAGTTTGAGGCTGCCCTCATACTGGATCCTGGCGTCCTCAAGGGCGGCCTCGGCCTCCGCCACCGCGGCATCACGGTCGTCCACCGCCACTTCGCACAACAGGTCGCCCTCCTCTACCCGCATGCCGCGCTCCACCGGCCGGGATACCACTGTGCCGGCAATCTCGGCCATCACCTCCACGGCGCGCTTGCTCTCGGTCCGGCCGCGCAGCACCAGAAAGCGGGTGCGCGACTCCGATTTGATGACCTCGGCGCGCACCCTGGCGGGCTCGCCCGCAGCAGCCCCCACAGCCCCCTCCTCCTGGATAGCAAGCGCGGGGTGCTCCTGCGGCGCGGATTCACCGAAAAACAGCCCCGACCCCAGCCAGACCAGAAGGCCGACAGCTACGATCGTTGCAGAGATGAGATTCCTGGACATTTACGGTTACTGACACCTGGCGCCTGCGAGGCGGGCATTATACTGGCTGGACCGACCCCCCCACTGTGACATGTTTCACACGATTTGGCCTTCCCACGCTGTTGTACGGCCGCAATGCCACAACGGACTATAAAGGCTCGTCCTGGTCGGCCACGACGGCGGAGTCGGAAACCAGGGAATGCATCCAGTAGCCTTTTGCCTGGCTAAACCGGTATAGCAGCGCAGCCAGGGCTATCAGCAGGGCTACAATGGACGTCGGACCATGGTTATCACTCAGCCACAGCACCAGGCCGAACATGCAGAACAGGCATACGACCAGGATCGTGGCGCTGTAGTCCCGCCAGCTGGCCGGCTCCACCTTGCTGAAAAAATAGTCGTTTGCAGGATCCTGGCGGGCCTGCCGCATGGTCAGGTGGCTGCCCATGGTAGCCACCGCGAATACAGCGCCCAATAAAACGAACCAGACAGCCAGTAAGCCCGGCCGCATCAGGTCGATCATCGCAAACTCCAGCAGGCCAATCAGAAACGGGATCAGGGTGTCTTCCAGCGAGGGAAGCCAGGTGAAACGCAGAACAAAACTGACGTAGAAGACCCAGATCAGGAGAATACCCACCAGCATAACCAGCAATTGCAGCCAACCGACGACTGCCTCCAGCCCTGCCTGCCAGAGAAAACTGCTGTCCTCTATCCTGCTCCAGAATAACTCCAGTGCCAGTGCCTGTATCATACTCAGGATCGTGAGGATGATGGAAGGCAACAGGTCTTTCGCGCGATCCAGGTTACTCTGCATTGTGTAAAGTCTCCGTAAAATATGACGTCCCGACAGCGACATGACGTTACATCGCCCAGGGCCAAGGGGTTGTGGATAATCCCTGCAGCCTAGTTGCTCCCCCGGAGACGGGCAAGTGTGCTGGCGGCGGCAGGATAGTCCGCATACAGCAGCCGGTCTTCTGGTGCGGGCCCGCTCTCTTGTGCAACCAGCGAACATCCGCGACCGGTTCACTGATGCCGGCCCCCTTTAAACGTTCTTGTATCGCTGGATAGATCGACTAGACTCTAACTCCTCGCAACCACACCAAGGGAAAACAGGTATGTTCAGTCACATCATGGTTGGCGCCAATGACATTGAAAAATCAAAGGCTTTTTACGATGCGATCCTTGCAGAACTGGGCCATGAGCCCGGCGTCTTCGATGACAAGGGCCGCTGCTTCTACTTTACCCCCACGGGCATTTTTTCCATCACCAAACCCATCAACGGCGAGCCTGCCGGCCCTGGCAATGGCAACACAATAGGCTTTGCGGCCGCGGATCCGGCGGCGGCTGATCGCTGGCACGCCACAGGCCTCGCCAATGGCGGCAGTGACTGCGAGGACCCGCCGGGCGTGCGCGAAGGCGCGGGCGGAAAACTGTACCTGGCATACCTGCGGGACCCGTCAGGCAACAAGTTATGCGCCCTGCACCGCCTGGCGTGAGCTGAACAAACCAGTCGGGACTGCTTCAGGTACCCGGGGAAAGCTGCCTTATCAGATCGGCTCTGGCTCACCGCGGGCATTGATTGACTGCACGTGCCCCCGGTTGAGCAGTCGTGGCTCGGCCACGCCGCAGGAGTGAGCGATCACTTCCACCTCGTGCATCAGGTTGCGGGCGTAGCTGGCCACCCGGGCTGCCTTGTCGGTGGGATCCAGGCCTTTTTGCAGGTCTTCATCGTGAGTGGTTATACCGGTGGGGCAGGTGTTCTTGTTGCATTGCAGGGACTGTACACAACCCAGGGCAAACATGAACCCCCGGGCGGAGTTGACGCAGTCCGCGCCGAGGCACAGGCAGGCCGCCACCCCGGCAGGGTTGATCATCTTGCCCGAGCAGATAACCCGGATTCGCTCGCGCAGGCCGTGCGCCACCAGCACATCCACCAGCAGTGGCAGACTGCGCTGGATGGGCAGCCCCATGTAATCTATCAGGCTCTGGGGGGCAGCACCCGTGCCGCCGTCAGCGCTGTCCACAGTAAAAAAGTCAGGGGCGTATTCAAGACCACGCTGCTGGATATGCAGGCACATCTCATCCAGCCATTCCGACTGGCCTATCACCGCTTTTATCCCCACCGGTTTCCCGGTCACGGACCGGATACGATGAATCATGTCCAGCAGGTTGTCGATGGACTGGATGTCCCGGTGACGGTTAGGGCTCAGTGAATCCTGCCCCTGCGGGATGCCGCGGGTGCTGGCAATCACCTCGGTGACCTTGGCGCCCGGCAATATGCCGCCCTTGCCGGGCTTCGCCCCCTGGGACAGCTTGATTTCGAACATGCGCACCGCTTCGTGGTTCGCAATGGCCCTGAGCTTGTCGTCGCTCAGGTTGCCCTGCTCATCTCGCACGCCATACTTGGCGGTCCCTATCTGGAATATCAGGTCACAGCCGCCCTCCAGGTGAAACGCGGAGAGCGCACCTTCACCCGTGTTCAGCCAGATTCCCGCCTGCTTTGCGCCACGCGACAGTGCCCGCACAGCCGGGGCGGACACGGCACCAAAACTCATGGCGGAAATGTTGAAGAACGACGTGGTGCTGTATGGGTGCAGGGCGTAGCCTTCGCCAAAGGTGATCGCGCTGCGCGGCTTGACCTCCTCCTCCAGGGGAGGGAAAAGGCCGTTGAGAAAAATGAAATCGCCCGGCTGGTTGAGGGGATGCGTGGAGCCAAAGGCCACGGTGGAATCGATGTTTTTCGCGGCCCTGTAGACCCAGGCGCGCTGGGCCCGGTTGAATGGCAGCTCTTCTCTGTCCAGCGCAAACAGGTACTGCCTGAAGAACTCGCCCAGGTGTTCAAAAAAATAGCGGAATCGGCCGATTACCGGGTAGTTGCGGCGAATGGTCTGCTTTTTCTGGGTAACATCGGCGATATACATGTACAGCACCGCCAGAATGAGCAGAACTATAAGACAGGCCAGGGCCAGCGTACCGTATTCCAGAAACTTGACTACAAAGCCCTGCAGTCTATCCAACTCGACTTCCATTGTGTTCCCCTGTCAGTCCTTTTGGCGCAACATGCTACAACAGGATTGCGCGGGACAAACCATACCAATTTTTTCGCCCCCGGTGGTAACACGCAACAAGCTGACGCACGGTCAGGCCCGCGAACGCCATTTAAAGGGGTAGATCGGGGCGATCAGTAGGAAGTGGCTTGCGAGATGCTGCTGCCGCGGAAGCTTTTAGTCAGGGCGTTTCTGTAGCGTTCGTGCAGGATTTTTACCCGTTTGACGTAGGTCCGGGTTTCCTCAAAGGGCGGGATACCGTTGTAGCGTTCCACCGCTCCAGGCCCGGCATTGTAGGCCGCGGTAGCCAGCAGGGTATTGCCACCGTTCTGATCCAGCAGCCAGGCGAGGTAGCGCACGCCACCCCGGATATTCTGTTCCGGTGCAAGGGCGTCCGCTACGCCCATATCCTGTGCTGTTGCCGGCATCAGCTGCATCAGGCCGAGCGCGCCCTTCTTGGACCTGGCCGCCGGCCTGAAGGCCGATTCGGCGTGGATGACGGCCCGCACCAGCGCCGGATCTACCTGGTACCTGTCAGCCGCCGAGTTGATCGCATAACTGAAGGCGTCCAGTTGCAGCGGAGTATTATGCCAGTCAACCCGGGATTTCAGGTTACAGGCAAAGCAGGAGAGTTGTACCACCTCATATCTTCTCCCCACCGGGGCCTGGTCGGAATACGAGCGGACGCCATTTTTGTCACGGTACTTGTAGATCTTCATGGGCTGCTGGACTGGAGCCGACTCGGCCGCTGCCGGGCTATTGTCCTGGGCAGCACCATCCACGTCCGCCAGGACGTGCAATGAACAGCACCAAAAAAAAGCCAGGAAAAGCCCCGATAAAACCTTCACGTCATATTGTCTTCTTCTTTTTCCCCGGCCCAATTGTAGCCCAGCCACAGGCGCGACACACCGCGTAGGCGGGGTAAAAAGGGCAGAAAAGTACTGATTTTGACTATTTACGCTGACTTCCGCCGACCCTGCGGACCCCCTGAATCCGTCGTCCGCACTTGCACCGCGTGATTGAGAAGCACCGGACTGGCCGGCACCGGGGCTGCTCTTAAGGCAGAACCGTCATCATCAGAAAGCCGGTAAACGCCGCATTGGAAGGCGACAGGCTGCGGTCGACCTCCTTTTTGCCCTCGTTGATGAGCTTGCGGTACTTGCGGTAGAAATCCCAGCTGGGGGTTGGCCTGTATACCGGATCGTCCAGCTCGAAAAACCGGAGTATCCCCTTGGCGGTCGTGGGCTTGACGAATACCTCGCGCGTGGGCTTGTAGTAGGCCGGTATGATACTGACGAGGCTCCACTTGGCCAGCCTGCCGGTCTTCAGTATGTCGACCATCGCTTCAAATCCCACCGCTTGCCTGCCATGTAACATTTCCCGTAAGGCATTGACCATAAAAGCTTTTTCGTTCTCGTCGAGGGTTTTGACGAAGTCCCTGAACCTGGGCTTTTCAAACAGTGAGACCATCGAGGAGCGGGACACTACCTTGACCATATTCTCTGCAGTCACGTGGATATTGGAGCAGGCGCGCTCGCTGAAGCTGTCCCTTGCCAGCTCTGTGATGGGTGACATGCGGTGCCTCTTGATGATCTTGACCATTTCGGGGTCATTGAACCCCTCCGGGTACTGCATCAGAAACGCCCGCTCAGCCGCCTTCAGTTTGCCCCTGTCCAGCACACTGGAACTCCTTGCCCTGCCACAATCCTTCCGGAATTACCCGCGTTCCCAGGTCAGTACTCCGGTGAATTCCTCATCCCCGAATGGAATCGGTGTGGTCTTCAGGATGAGTTGCTCGCCGGAGAATTCGTAATAACGCACCTGCCGGCTACCCACCCAGTTCGGAAACAGGCTGCCCTCCACCCGTGTAGCGAGTACCTTGTTTTCCTCGTCGACCTCGCATTGCCCGTAGTAGGCGGCATAGCCTTGCAGAGCGGCGTGTATTTCCAGCTCGGTACCACCGGCCTGATCGCCGGATGCGAAAGCCGGCCTGCCCGGTCGCATCAGCTGGGCTGACATATAACCCGACCGGGTGAAAATCGCCAGACCTGCAGCATCCTCACCCAGGGGATAGATCACCTTACCCGAGTTGGTTCTGAACTCGGATGATACCAGCCGCCATACGCCCTCAAGCTGTTGCGCCGCGCCGTTCTGTTGAGTACTCATACCGGGTCCAGCACGACTACAGGAATTTGCCGCCGGGTAGCGGCCTGGTAATCCGTATAGGGCGCGTAGTACTCAACCATCAGTTGCCAGAGCTTTTTCCGCTCCGCACCCTCCGCCACCCTGGCCACGGCATCGAATTTTTCATTTGCCACCTGCACCTGCACCCCGGGATTGGCTTCAAGGTTGAGGAACCAGGCCGGGTGCGACGGTGCACCGCCCTTCGATGCAATCACGCAGTAACCACCCTGGCCAGTGGGCCGGTAGATCAGCGGAATGATAGAGCGCTTGCCGGACTTGCGACCGGTCGTAAACAGTAACAGCGTGGAAAGCATGCCCTCACCGCCACCCAGCGCTGCATCCCAGTAGTGGCCCGCCTCGCCATCCTTCAGGTAGAGAGCGACGTGGTCCCTGATCCAGTCAGGCAGATGCTCGGGGATTTTGATATCGTCCATGGCCACACCTCGAAAGTATTTCAGTCAGCATAGACGAAGCTGCCGGTTCGTAAAGTCTGTGGCCGCAGCCCGTTCTCGCAGGATCAGTAGCCTGCCAGCAGGTCTGAATCAAGCGACCCCTGGTAAAGCTATCACTACCGGCTCGCCTGTTTAATCCCGGGGCGGTAGTCTATAGTTCGCTCACTAACAGCCTCTGCCGGTCACCCGGGCAGCTGGCCCGCCACCAAACCGAACGGAGCAACGTGCATGCCCGGCTGTCCTGTATTTGATCTCACCGCACCGGAAACCTACCTGGGCGGCATGCCGCGGAAGACCTTTAAATACCTGCGCAACGAGCAGCCGGTGTACTGGCATGAGGATCCTGCACAACAGCGCGGTTTCTGGGCGGTGACCCGACACCAGGACCTGGATTTTATTTCCAAGAATCCGCTGCTGTTTTCCTCCGAGGCAGAAACCTGCTTTCTGCACGAGCAGGACCCGGAAATGCTCGCAATGATGCGACTGCAGTTGATCAACATGGACCCTCCCAAGCACATCAAGTACCGGCGGCTGGTGCGCAACGCGTTTACCCCGAAGGTGGTGGATTCCTACGAGGGCCGGTTTCGTGAAATCGCCAGGGACATACTGGACCGGGCCGTGGTGGACGGGCGCTGCGAATTTGTCGAGGACATCGCGGCTGAACTGCCACTGATCGCGATCTGCGAGCTGATGGGCGTCCCGCTGGAAAAACGGCGTCGCCTGTTCGAGCTCACCAATATCATGATCGGTATGGACGACCCGGAACTCTCCACCACCCAGGAGGAGGGCACCATGGCGATGATGGAAATGTTTATGATGGCGCAGGAACTGGCCGCCCAGCAAAGAACCGATCCCAGGGATGACATCGTCAACGTACTGCTTAACGGCACGGTGGAAGATGAACCTCTGACAGATGACGAATTCTGCTACTTCTTCCTGTTACTGATTGTGGCCGGCAACGAAACCACCCGCACTGTGACCAGCCACGGCATGCGCCTGCTGATTGAGCACGGACAGTACCAGCAACTGGCCGACAATCCCGAGCTGCTGGAGGGCGCCATCGAGGAGTTCCTGCGCTACAACCCTGCGGTCATCGCCTTTCGGCGCACCGCCACCGAGGACGTGGAAGTTGGCGGCCAACTGATCAGCAAAGGCGACAAGATCCAGATGTACTACGGTTCGGCCAGCGCGGATGAGGCTATCTTCAGCGATAGTGACAACTTCGATATTACTCGGGCCCAGCGCGAGGAGGTCAGGAACAGCCATCGCGCCTTCGGCATCGGCGAGCACTTCTGCCTGGGCTCACACCTGGCAAGGCTCGAGTTGAAAGTCATCTTTGAGGAGATCCTGCGCCGGGTGCGCAATCCACGCCTCGATGGCGAGATCGCGTGGCTGCGCTCCAACTTTATCAATGGCATAAAGTCGATGCCGATCGCTTTTGACACGATTGCGTGAACCCGTTTTCGAAGGGGAAACTGCTGACTGAACAGTGTGAGGAATTAGCGCAAGGCATGCTGCTGAGCAGGTCATCCGGCGCAGTCACCGTGAATAACTGCATTTTGCATTGCCTGGAACACCACCTGCCAATCGAGGGCGCCCTTGTATACCCTGCATATCGCCAATAAAAATTACTCGTCCTGGTCCTTGCGCCCCTGGGTGCTGATGCGCGCACTCCAGATCCCCTTTGAGGAGATTGTTCATCCATTTTCCGACAGCGGCAACCGGGCAGCATTCCTTGAATTCAGCCCCACCGCCAGGGTGCCCTGCCTGATTCACGGTGAGCAGGTTGTATGGGATTCACTGGCAATCGTTGAATACCTGGCCGAGGCGCACCCCGGTATATGGCCGCAGGACCGGGCCGCGCGCTGCTGGGCCCGCTGCGCCACTGCCGAAATGCATTCGGGTTTCGCCGCCCTGCGCAACGAGTGCAGCATGAGCTGTGGGCAGAGGGTGTCCCTGCACCGGGTGAGCCCCGAACTGGAGAGAGACCTGGAGCGCATCAACGGACTATGGTGCGAAGGCCTCGGGCAGTTTGGCGGTCCTTACCTTGCCGGTGCAGAGTTTACTGCGGTCGACGCTTTTTTTGCGCCGGTGGTATTTCGCATGGAGACCTATCAGCTGCCCCAGTCCGGCAGTGCACTGGCCTATCGGGAGAGGATGCTGCAACTGCCGGCCCTGCAGGATTGGTATGCTGCTGCCATAGCGGAACCCTGGCGCGAGGCATCCCACGAGGGGGATATTGCCAGGAGCGGAGCCATCGTCGCCGATTACCGCCTGTAGAGCGATCACTCGGCGCCGATATACGCAAACCGGAGCTGCAGGCGGCCCTCGTGCCGAACGCTCTCCTGAAACATCGACAGGGGCCTGACCCAGAGGCCGCGGTCACCGTATAGCGGCCTGTAAACAACCAGTTCCTCGCCCGTTTCGGAATGCCGTGCCACGCCTTCAACCCGGTATTCGCCGCCCTTGAAGTGCCGGTATCTTCCCGCCTTCATATCCCTGCCTCAAAAGCCGGGATTGTCTCACTTACAGGACAACTGTAAATAGCACGGCGCCCCTGTAAGCGGCCCACAAGGGTCCTTACAGTGCCTGCTCCGTGTGTTCTCACCAGCGGCCGGATTCATGGCAGCGTTGTTCTCGGTTATCATGGACACCACAACCGGTCATGGAAAGCCCACTTCACAATGAAACCGCTGCAAACCCTGTTGCTGATTGCCTGCCTGGTGGCGCTCACCGCATGCAAGCAGCCCCTGGCAATCAAGGGCGAGGGCGATATTGTCGAGCTGAAACGCGGCGAGCGCGGCTGTGCGCTCGAAGAATTCAGGGCGGGCTGGACCCGCTGCACTGACAATGAAGTGTCCGGCTCCGAGTCCCTCGTCTACCGTGCACTGCCAAGACCGGGGTGGACATTCTCGCACTGGGAGGGCCAGTGCGCCAAAGCCTCGCAAGGCCAGGACTGCTGGAAGAACTACGACGGGGCCTGGGTTGAATGGTGGGACGCGAACTACCCGGATGAAGAACTCGACCCCCTGACCGCGGT
>JAHEBL010000185.1 GCA_024642265.1 Haliea sp.
GGGGCTCTTGCCGGTGCCGGTGCGGGTGGCGGTCACGGCCACCACCTTGCGTTCACTGGTCAGCGTGGTCTGCGCCGGACCCAGCAGCACAAAACTCGCCCCGGCTGCCTGCACGATGGACGCCCGGTGCATGACCTCGACATGGGCCAGGTCACTGTAGGAAAAAAACACGAAATCGATGGCCAGGGTTTTGATCAGGCCGGGCAGTTCGCTTTCATCATGGATGGGGATGTCACTGTCGTAACCGGCCGGCGCCAGCTCATGCGGGAAGCTTCGTTGCGCAATAAAGGGAATCTGGGCCGCGGTGAAAGCGCAGACCCTGAACTCGGGATGCCCGGCAAAAAACGTGCGGAAATTATGAAAATCGCGGCCCGCGGCGCCCATGATAATACAGTTAAACGGCACCGGATCGCTCCACCACAGTACCCGCCTCGCCAACCAGCGCTGCGGCAAGATCACCAGGCTGGCAGATCACCGCCCGCCCGCCCGTATCCCGCACGAAGCGGATGGCGGCCTCAACCTTCGGCCCCATGGTGCCCGCCGGAAAATGCCCGGCTGCATGCCAGTCGGACAGCTGCTCCGGATCGGTGCGGGTGATCAGGCGCGCCCCGGTGGTGTTGAAATCGGTATAGGCTCCCGCCACGCCGGTAACCATCACCAGTTGCTCCGCGCCCACGCCAGCGGCGAGCAGTGCGGATGCCAGGTCCTTGTCCACCACCGCCTCCACACCCTCCAGTCCACTGCCTGTATCGATCACGGGTATACCCCCGCCACCGGCCGCGATCACGATGACACCCAGGGCCAGCAGTTGCCGGATAACCGGCATTTCCACTATTTCCAGAGGTCGCGGTGACGGCACAATACGGCGGGCCCGACCGTCCTTGTCATGAACCAGGTCCAGGCCCGCGCGCTCCAGTGCCTGCGCCTGTTCCGGTTCGAACCAGGGGCCGATCGGCTTGGTCGGAAGCTTGAATGCGGGGTCACCGGCATCCACCCGCACCTGGGTAAGCAAGGTAGCCACCGGCCGCTCTCCGCGCGTGAGGTTGTGCAGGGTTTGCTGCAGCACATAACCTATCTCGCCCTCCGATTCCGCCACACACACCTCCAGCGGCAGAGCGTAGGCTTTACCGAGCGCCTCCTCCACACGGGTGAGAATGTAACCGACCTGGGGGCCGTTGCCGTGGGTAACCAGCAGCTGGCGGTCCCGGCTGAGCAGGGCCGCAAGAGGCGCCAGGGTGCTGGCGGCGAATTCGAACTGGCCGGCCATGGTGAGCTCATCACCCGGGCGGGCGAAGGCGTTACCGCCCAGGCTAACCACCCAGGGCGGATTCAAATCAGGCGCCGCGACGCTTCGCGGCCGACTTAACCTTTTTGGCCGCGGCCTTGCGAGCTTTGGCTTTTGCCGCAGGAAGGCTGGTTTTTTTCGGTGCCGTCTTGCGCCGTTTCGCCCTGGCCGGCGCAGCCCCGGAGCGTTTCGCCAGCCAGTCCACCGACTCCGCCCACACCGCGTTCTGGGCCTTGCTGCCGATAATCACGCCCATGTGCCCGCCGGGTGCCAACCGGAAATCCCTGTCTTTGGAAGCGACGATATCGACGATTTTTTGCGCGATCTCGGCGGGCACCAGGATGTCGGTCTCACCCGCAAAGGCCAGCAGGTTCGAGCTGATTTTATCCAGCTCCGCCACATTGTCTCCCACGTCCACCTTGCCGCGGGCAAGCTGGCCCTGGCTCACTACTTTTACCGCCATGTCCTTGATCACACCGCCGGGGTACAACAGCATATTGTTGAGATAGTCCGCCGTCGTGGAATAGGACTTCACGTACTCCCGATCCGACATGCGCGTTACCAGATCCCAGTAGGTGGTGACGCTGCCAACCGGATCGGTCATCTTGAATACGAGGGTGGTCGCCCAGGGCGGCAATGCCAGGCGCGCGGGATCCAGCGCCTTCATCCGCAAATTGGTGTAGTTGCTCACCAGCTGTGCCGCACCGTTGAGACCCTGGGCCGCGCCGGCCACACCGGCGATAACACCGCGGCCACTTTCCAGGTCGATAGGGCTGGCAATGGTAATGATATTGCGGATAGCGGGGTCCTGTACCTGGCCCTGGTGCAACAGGCACAGCAGGCCGCCCATGCACCAGCCCATCAGCGACAGGTCCTGGCTGCCGGAGTGCGCGCGGATCTTCTCCAGCGCGGTGCCCAGCATGGTGTAGGAGTAATCCTTGAGGTTCAGGTGGGCGTGTTCCTTTTTCGGCTTGCCCCAGTCCACCAGGTAGGTCTTGAAACCGCTGGCGGCCATGAAGCGCACCAGGCTGCGCTGGGGCATCAGGTCAAAGGTCTCGGTGGTCACGCCCAGGGGCGGCACCAGCACCAGCGGCACCGGATGCTGCTTGCGCTCCACCGGCATGAAGCTGCCGTCGACGAGCTCGATCTCTTCCTCTTCCGGCAGGCCGTAGTAGCGCACGGACATCAGGTCGCCGTCGTGCACCAGCTCGAACCAGGTGCGCCCGGACTGAATCAGCGTGTCGCGCTTGAACAGCCAGTCAGCGCCGTTGGCCGCGGTTTCCGCCAGCCGCCGGTTGAGGGCCAGGCCCTGTTCAACCGCCATCTTTGTCAGGCTGTTCATGCCGCATCCTCCACTGTCTGCACCAGTTGCTCGAGATCGGCCAGTGCCTGGCCGAGATAAACGGCCAGCCGCTGCAGATGTGGCAGGGTATCGCGCGCGCCGGTAAAGCCGATGTTGAGAGTGCCGGCATAACTGACGCCATCGATACTCAGGGCGGCGTATTGCACCAGCTGGCTGATAGGGTAGATCGCATCGAGCCTGGCGCCAGCGAAATACTTCGGGGCATCCGCGCCGTGGATATTGGAAATCTTCAGGTTGAAGGGCGGCGGGACGAAGCGGCCGACGCCCGGCAGCTGACTGGCCAGCAGCGGCGCCGCGCGCAACAGTACATAGGATGTCGCCGCCTCCTCAGGCAGGGACTCACGATCCTCCCTGACGGTCTTGATTGATTCCTTGACCGCCGCCAGCCTGGCCAGCGGATCGCCGATATGGGTGCCGAGCTCGACGCGGATACCCGCCAGGGCGTTCGCCGGATTGCGGCTGCTGCGCTCCCGCAGCGACACGGGGATCAGGCCGACCAGCGAATCGTCCGGAAGGGCGTTGTACTCCTTGAAAAAACGCCGCAGGGAGCTGCCGCACAGGTAGGTGAGAATCTCGTTGGCGGTACTGTCGGTGGCTGCGGCGATACGCTCGATCCGCGCCTGTTCGAACTGCTGGGTTGCAAAACGTCGCTGCTGGTTGATCGCCCGGTTCAGGGTGGACCGGGGTGTGCGACGCGGCAGCAGAAAGCCACGGGCCTTGTCCGGCGACACTGCCGCGCGCAGCAGGCCCGCTCCGGCCCGGCCCAGGGAGGTAAGCGAGGCCATCAGGCCATCGTCTGCGTCCGCTTCCCCGGCATCGTCAGTTCCCGGCAGCGGTCGCGCCCAGAGAGGCGGGCTGTTGCGGGTTCTGGCACTGTCGGAAAGCATGGCCAACACCGTGGGCACGCAATCCAGGAAACTCACCAGGGCGTGGTGCATTTTTACATAGAACGCAAAGCGGTCACGCTCCAGGCCCTCGATCAGGTGCAACTCCCACAGCGGACGATTTCTGTCGAGTGCCGGGCTGTGCAGGCGCGCCACCATGATCCCCAGCTCGCGCTCACCGCCAGGTTCCGGCAGCGCCGAGTGCTGGAAATGGTAACTGAGTTCCACGTCCCGCACCTCTGTCATGCGCGGCACCAGCGCGGTCACACCGTCACCCGAGAGCCGCATGTTCCAGGGGGCACAGCTCACCTTGTACTCACGCATGCTGGCCGCCAGCTTGCTCAGGTAGTCCGGTGCCGCATTGCGCGGCTTGTTGAAAATCGCCAGTACACCGACGTGCATCGGGGTATCCGCCGACTCCATCAACAACCAGGTCGCATCCACCGGCTTCATCAGCGTGGTTTTCATGTCAGCTGTCCATCGTTATTCAAAGGCCGGCAATTATAGCAGGCGAAAGCCGGTGCGGTGTCAGTTTCACATACTGAAGACCCTGCGCTGCGGCGCGGCTGACGGCCGGGCGCCCACCACATAGCGCAGCGGTCCGTTGGCCTGCAGCGCATCAAAGGGATAACAGGTCACCAGCAACAGACGTTCCTCGCCGGCCTGCGGCGACAGGGAGTGCGCGCTGGCATCAACCACTTCCCGTGTTTCCACCTGGTAGTTGCGCCAACTGCCGTCCGGCAACTGCAGTTCCAATCTCGCGTCAGGCGATAGGTGCCGCAGGAAAGCGAAGTGGGTATCCCGGTGCCCGCCAATGACTGCGAGCCCCTCAGTACCCAGTTGCGCTGATGCGTTCGCATGGCCCGGGCCGAAGGCCAGGGCGTTGCCGGAGTCCCCCGCCAGCACCAGCCGCTCCAAACCCTCGGCGGGCGCCCGCAACCGGGCCACCGGCCAGGTATCGGCCCAGGGCCAGGGCTTGACCGGTGCGCCCCCCTGAGCGAGGGATTGTTCCCAGGCGCGCTCGATCAGGATCGGCGCCAGCCAGGCTTTTGCCTTGATCAGCCCCGCCGCTGCCAGTTGCTGAGCGCCCGCCAATACCAGCAGCAGCACCAGCAGCTGGCGCCAGTCCTTATTTGTCGCGGCTGGGGACATGGTCCAGCTCCGGCTGGCGCATCACCCGCACCAGGGTTGCGACAAACAGCAGCAACATACCCAGCCAGGCCCTGGCCGGGCCTGTCGTGGCCGTGCGCGGATAGGCAAAGAACTGCGGATCCTGGCCACGCGGGCGGGTATTGGGTACCGGCACGCTGGCCGACCGCTCGCCCGGGGGCAGTGACACCACCTCCTCTACCGCCACAAAGCTGG
>JAHEBL010000186.1 GCA_024642265.1 Haliea sp.
TCTGTGGACCGCAAGAAAGGCGGTATCGCCAGCGCCCGGATCGATATCCGCTCGGAGCTGGACGTGGTCTGGCGGCAGAACTGGGGGTTTCGTGTCAGCGGCGCGGGCTGGTATGACGCCGCTTACGAGGACAGCGACAACCCCAAGAAAGGCGTTCTCAGCAATGGCCTGCCCTACGATTACTCCTGGGCCGGGCTCAGCTACAAGCCCGGTGAGTACAGCGACGAAGCCGAAGACCTGCACCTTCTCGGCGGCGAACTGCTGGACGCCTTCGTGTTCGGCAACTGGAATATAGGGGATATGGCCCTGGGTGTACGGGCCGGCCGCCACACCATTTTCTGGGGCCAGAGCCTGCTGGGTGGAGGCGCCATTACCGGTATTGCCGGCTCCATGACGGCAATAGACTCATCAAAAGCATTGTCGGTGCCGGGCACCGAGGCCCAGGAGCTGTTTCTGCCCTCTACCAAGGTCTCGTCCACATTGCAGCTCACCGACAACCTCGCCCTGAGCGGCTACTATGAATTTGAACACCGGGTGAACCGCAATCCGGAAACCGGCAGCTTCTTCAGCCCCGTCGACGTGCTCACGGAGAACAGCGAATGTTTTCCGCTGGCCGGGGGGACCGCGACCACGCCTAGGACGTGTTTCAGGGTCAGGGACGACAAGGTCGATGACTCCGGTGAATTCGGTTTCAACCTGCAGTACACCATCGAGGCCTGGAACCTGGAAACAGCACTGGTCTACATCAACGGGTCGGACCGGACCGTGGCCGGCGTCTGGGGCACCTTCGGCGGTATCGATCCTGCACAGGCCGCGCAATATCGGAAGCCCTGGGATCAGGGCGGCGCCAATGCCAACGTCGCGGGTGAATGGGGCTGGGCATACAAGAATGAGGTCGAGACCTTCGGCATCGCCCTGTCCAAGGAGATGTTCGATATCAGCTGGGGCATGGATATCGTCTACCGGCAGGACGCGGGCCTGAACCCGAATTTCACAGCCGGTATAGCCGGGCGCCCTGGTACGACCCCCGCGGATTACGGTTACGACGACGATGACTACCCCGGGGCTACCGGTGACATCTATGGTGTGGTGATCAACGGCCTGGGCTTCCTCAACGGGGACTGGGGGCTGTGGGACGGTGGTACCTGGATCGTGGAATACACCACCAGCTGGCTGGATGACTACAGTGACGCAAACTACGGCGGAACCGATGAGTATTCCGAGGCGTTTGCCAACGCGCTCATCCACAAGGGACGCGTCACCAGCCAGATCGCTGCCGTGTTCAGGCCCACCTGGTTCCAGGTATTTCCCGGTTGGGATATGATCCTGCCGGCGTCGATATCCTACGGTATTGACGGTGAACAGCCTCCCCAGGGCACCATACTCCACGAGGAATTGGGTAACGGCAACGTGGGTGTCGAGTTCAATATCAACGAAGTGTGGAACGTGGCGGGCAGGTACAACTTTTACTTCGGCCCTGCGACTGGCGGCACCACCGGTCCCCTGAAAGACCGCGACAACCTGTCGTTTACGGTCAAGCGGACCTTTTAAGGAGGGACACTATTGCCACGCCGGAGCAGCAGCAGTTGTTGGTCCGGCGTGGAATGGTCTAAAGTCAGTGTGAGCAGGAAAGTAATTTCGGTACGCCCCCCACCCCCGGCACAAGCCGTCAGGGGGTGATACAGGAAGACAAGTATTTACACGCAGGGGATTGGTGCTCTGCGGCCTGAACCAGCGCCAGCCCTTGGATGACAGGGTGCCGCCCGCGTGGCGCCTTTTTCAATTTAAGTTAGAATAAACAAGTGGAAGCAGTATGATGGCAATAAGAAAAGCTCTACTCGGCATGATGCTGGGTGCACTGTTAATTCCCTGTACGCTCTCCTACGCCGAAACCTATGACGTTCTGAAACTGCCGGCGGCGCCCACTGCCCTGGCGGCAAAGGCCCCGCTGTTTGTGATCAAGAAATTCGGCAACCGCTATTACGCCGCCGGCGACCGCGGGCACATCATCTACTCGGACGACAATGGCGCATCCTGGACCCAGGCCAAGGTCCCGGTGCGCTCCACCTTGCTGGATATTTTCTTCATCAACGACAAGCAGGGCTGGGCCGTTGGCCACGAGGGCGTCATCCTGCATTCCAGTGATGGTGGCGCAAACTGGGAGTTACAGTACGATGGTTTGCGCTATGGCGAAGAGGGCGTGGCTTACTACACCAAAATGGCAGCAGAAAACCCGGACAACGAACTGTTCGATGTGATGATCGGGGAAATGGAGTTCGCCGTCGAGCAGGGTGCGGACAAGCCTTTTTTTGGCGTGGTTTTCTACGATGAGAAACACGGTCATGTGGCCGGCGCCTACGGCATGATGATGGTCACCTTTGACGGTGGCAAGACCTGGGAACACCGCCTGCACAACGTGGAAAACGAGAATTTCAACCACATCTTTGATTTTTCACCCCTGCCCGAAAGTGGACGTTTCTTTCTCAGTGGCGAGGCCGGCCTGCTCCTGATTGGGGACGCCAATGAGCAAATCGCCAAACGAGTGCACTCGGTTCCCTGGGAGGGCAGTTTTTTTGCCACTGTCGCTGCCAGCGATGGCGCAATCATCATGGGTGGTTTGCGCGGCCGGATGTTCCGGACGGCGGATGAGGGTCAAACATGGACTGTCGTGGAAAAGCCTCCGACCAGCGCGATCGTTGCTGAAACCAGGCTTGAGGACGGCACCATTGTTGCGGCCGGTGTCGGCGGTGAAATTCTCGTGAGTAAGGACAACGGTTTCAAATTTGCCATGAGCCCAGTCGCTGGGACGGCTGGGCCAATCTTCGACTTGACACAAGGCGAGGGCAGTACCCTGTTACTGGCCGGACCCAAGGGTATCAAGTCCGTCTCACTGGCACAGTAATAACAACGAATTCCCGGAGAACCACAAATGGCCCATGCACCAGAGTCCGATCTGCCAGTCATAGCGAACCTGAATGAGTTTGACTTCAACTCCGGGACGTTCCTGGAAAAGCTCGTCTTCAATAATCGCCCCATAGTGATGTTCCTGTGTCTTATCGCGACGCTGGTGCTCGGCTACCAGGCGACCAAAATCCAGCTACAGGCCGGGTTTGAGAAGATGCTGCCCAAAGCCCACCCCTATGTTCTCAACTACCAGGATAACGCCAGCGGTCTGAAGGGGCTTGGCAACAACCTGCGGGTTATCGTGGCTGTGAAGGAAGGTACGATATTTACCCCCGAGAACCTCAAGTTTGTGGAGGAGGTGAACGACGAACTGTTCTTTATGCCGGGTGTAGACCGTAATGGCATGAAGTCTATCTGGACACCCAATACCCGCTGGCGTGTTGTTACGGAGCAGGGTTTTGAGGGCGGCCCGGTGATTCCGGGTGACTATGATGCCTCGCCGCGCTCGATCGAGGAAGTAAAGGTCAACATTCAGCGCGCCGGTATCATCGGTGATCTCGTTGCCAACGACGAGAAGTCAGCGGCGATCATCGTGCCGCTGCTGGATATCAACCCGGAAACGGGCGAGCGCCTGGATTACGCGGACCTCGGCGTCAAACTGGAAGAGATTCGCGACCGGTTCACCGCCGGTAACCCTGACCGCTCGATCCATATCATCGGATTCGCAAAACTGATCGGGGACCTGATCGAGGGCCTGTTCTCTGTAATGCTGTTTTTCCTTATAGCGGTGATAATAACCATCATACTGCTGTACCTGTACACAAGGTGTATGCGTTCAACTCTCATGGTGGTCGGTTGTACCCTGGTGGCTGTGGTGTGGCAGTTGGGTATCCTGGCGACGCTCGGCTATGAAATCGATCCGTTCTCTATCCTGGTGCCGTTCCTGGTGTTCGCTATTGGTGTGAGCCACGGCGCCCAGAAGCTGAACGGCGTCATACAGGACATTGGTCGCGGTACCCACCGATATATTGCTGCGCGCTATACCTTTCGCCGGCTGTTTCTCGCCGGTGTTACCGCGCTGTTATCAGACGGCGTGGGTTTCGCGGTACTGATGATTATCCAGATCCAGGTAATTCAGGACCTGGCAATCACCGCCAGTATCGGTGTTACCGTTCTCATCTTCACCAACCTGATTCTGGTGCCAGTGACCCTGTCCTATACCGGTGTCGGTAAAGTCTGCGCCGAGCGCGCCACCAGGCCTGTCAAGGATATAGACGAGATGCACTGGTTGTGGCGTTTCCTGCTTATGTTCACACACAAGGGCCCGGCTGCCGTTGCGATTGTAGTGTCAATTCTTATGACAATTGGTGGCTACTATGTGTCCAAGGATCTGCAGATAGGAGACCTTGACCCGGGCGCACCTGAACTGCGTGCGGATTCACGTTACAACAAGGACGTGGCCTATATGATCCACAGCTACTCGGTGAGCACCGATGTTTTCGCTGTGATCGTCAAGACACCGGCAGACGAGTGTGTCGATTATGAAAGCCTCAGCCTGGCAAATGAACTGGAATGGCGCCTGCGGCAGGTGCACGGTGTGGAGGACGTGCGCGGCCTGAACGTTCGTACCCGCCAGATTATGGCCGGCATCAACGAGGGTTACCCGAAGTGGATGTCTTTGTTCCGCAACCAGGACACCATCAACTACGCTGTTACCGAACTGGTCAACCTGGACTATGTTGACCCGGGTTGTTCACTCTGGCCGATGATCGTTTATCTCGCCGACCACAAGGCGGCCACACTCACCGGGGTGGTCGATGCCCTTGAACTCTTCAACGAGGAATGGCCCAGCGCCAAAGCGGATTTCCTCGGAGCGGCGGGCAGTTCCGGTTTTGAGGCAGCGACCAATATCGTTGTGAAAAAAGCCAACACCGAGATGCTCTTCTACGTGTACGGCGCGGTACTGGTGCTGTGTATGCTGACGTTCCGCTC
>JAHEBL010000071.1 GCA_024642265.1 Haliea sp.
TCGGTGTATCCGTAGTCAGCCCGATCATGCTCGAAAGCGGCTGGACCTTTGACCCGGAAGAAGGCAGCACCGGGGACAGGCCGGGCGGGCGCCAGTACCAGCACCAGGTGTACACGGCCGCGAAGAAGCACTACACCGGCCGGGTAACGGTTCCCGTGCTGTGGGACCTGCAACGGGAGACGATCGTCAACAACGAATCCTCCGAGATCATCCGTATGTTCAACAAAGCGTTCGACAAGCTGACGGGAAACACCCGGGACTTTTATCCGGAAGCATTGCGGGAAGACATAGACCGATGGAACGAACGTATTTACCCTGCCATCAATAACGGCGTATACCGGGCCGGGTTTGCCACATCCCAGATCGCCTATGAGGAGGCCTATGCAGAATTATTCGCGGAGCTCGATGTCCTGGACGCACACCTGGCGCAACACCGCTACCTGCTGGGTGATTGCCTGACCGAGGCAGACATCCGCCTGTTTACCACCCTGATCCGTTTCGATGCCGTGTACCACGGTCACTTCAAATGCAATCGGCAGCGCCTGGAGGACTACAGCAATCTGCCCGGTTACGTGCGCGACATCTTCCAATTGCCCGGGGTGGCGGAGACGGTCGATTTCGATCACATCAAGCGGCACTATTACGCGTCCCACCGCTCGATCAACCCCACCGGGATTGTGCCACTGGGACCCGACATCGATTACGGACGACCCCACGGTCGGGCCTGACAGGGTCGGCCAGAACGTGGCAATGACGTGCAACGGGGGCGTTTACCCTTGCGGGGCATCGTAAAAGTCCCGACATTCCGCCTCCCTCCCCCGCACCACGCGCTTGCCCTTCAGCGGGCCATTGGTCTCGGTGACCACGGTGTGTTGTCCCTCGTCGTGATCATCGTCATAAAAGTAAATGACGACCCAGTCATGGGTCCTGTGCAGCTCGTGGGCACGTGCAGTGTTTGAAAACAGTGCGCTAAAGTGCCAGTGGTCACGCGTCGTGTGTAACACCGGCAGCCACGAACGCTTCTCCGGGTTGAAGCGCTTTGGCGCGATGGTGGCGAGCTCGCCCCTGGCAGACCTCTCCCGGTACTCCCGGTCGACGTCAAGAAGCTGCTTTACACCCGGACCGTCCGACTCATTGCGGTGCAACGCCGGGCGCTGACGCGACAATATTACTGCCAGTCCGCCCCTGATCATCTGTTCGCGCTTGTGGTTGATGCCCGGCAGACTCAGCAGGCGGCCATCATGCGCCGCCACCTCCAGTTCCTCGAGAGTGTCAATGTCCAGCTGGTCATGGATACGTTCGGCCAGCCGTGGTCCGATGCCTGGCACCGTCTTGAATAATGTCTCTGGGTCGAGAGCGCCACGCAGGCGTTCCAGCCGGCTCCAGCGGCCCGTCTGGAGCAGCTCAACGATGGCCGAGGCGATACCGGCACCGACGTTTTCCAACGCTATTAGCGCCTGCCTGCCTCCGCGTTGATAAAGGGCACCCAGATCCTCTTCGAGAGCGGCGAGGCTCCGGGCGGCGCGGCGATAAGCCGCTATTCTGAACCGGTTCGCCTGCTGCTGCTCAAGAATATCGGCGTATTCGTTGAGCCGCTCGGTAATGAGGCTGTTCGATACAGTTGGCATTGAGGCTGTCGATCTCCCAGCGCAAATTTGCCGGGTGATTAGCTGTTAACCACCCCATTCGCGCAATGATCTGATAATCTGCCTCCATCTAAGCACTGTCCCACCCGGCTGTTGTTGATGTATATCAACCCGTTCGGCCCGGCGGCCATGCGCAAGGCGTGGCTCGACCCCATGGCAGCCTTCAGTCGGGTCCTGAGTCAGGCCCGACTGGCAAGGGCTAATTCCACGGCTTCCACTATCGAATCAACCGTATCGAAATTACCGCTGATTTTCTCTTCATCACCTGTACGGTATTTACCTGTCCGCACCAGGCAGGCCTGTAGATCTGCTTGCAGCGCTCCTTCTACATCGCCGAATACATCATCTCCCACCATCAGCGTCCTCCCGGGAGGCGTGGTTGTGGACGCAACGACCTGTTCGAAGAACTCCGCGCCGGGTTTACCAACAATCGTTGCCTCGGCAGCAGCGGCGAACTCAATGGCCCTGATAAATGCCCCCGCATCCAGGAGCAGCTTGTCGCCGGACCTGAAATAGCGGTTGTATCCCACACCCACCAGAGGTGCTCCCTCTATGCAGAGCTGGAATGCGTAATTCAGGTTTCGATAGTTGAAACCGTCGGCGGCATCGGCGATCAGTACCGCATTGGGCTCGCGCTGCTCGAAATCGGCAAACTCACCCGCGATAGCCTCGTGTACCAGGCAGAATGGCCTGAGATTACGCTGCCGCAGCCATTGTCGGGCAGCATCCACTGCGGTGAACAGCTGGTCCTGCTCGACGACAAAATCGAGCATGCGAAGGTGCTGCAAAAGTTTTTCCCGGGTTTTCCTCGAGGTATTGGTTATGAAACGGACCTCAAGTCCGCCACGCTGTGCCCGATCCACCGCCTGCACTGCGCCGGGAATGATCGAGTCCCCGTCGTACAGCACTCCGCTTAGATCCAACAACAAAGACCCGATCATTGAATTCCCCTCAACACCCGTGAGATTTCGAACCACGCCAATTAACAACAGGATGTGGCAACACAATACTGCAAGCGGGCATTCTCCTGTACCTCAAATATTGGCACTGAAGTAGACCGGAACAGGGATATGGGTGGTTTCTTTGTCGTGACCTGGCGGCGAGGCGGCTGATTCCCAAACAGTGTGTACAGGGAATATGAGGAGTGGATGACATTTTCAAATGACAAAAGTTATCCGGACGGCAGCTTTGTTTTGCGCGGTGGGATCAGCCACCAGCTTGCCGCAACCAGTAAACCGAATAGCGAATAGCAGACCAGAAATGTCCGGGGAGAAAAGTCGTAATACAGCAGGGTTTGCAGCCAGTGCGCGATGAAATCGCCGGAGTAGGCGTCGGCCCCGGCTCGCGAGCGCAGGGCCATTTCCCAGGTGGTCAATGGGCAGGCCGCACCCAGCCAGGATTGCAGCACAACTACCGCGATGGCTGCCAGGTGCCCAATGCGAAACCAGGGGTTACGTACCCATGACCAGCGACGGGCATAACCGATGAATACAAGCAACTGGCCCGCAACCACGAAAATGACAAACAGGGTGTGGAGCACCAGGATGCCGTCGGCGGCCAGCAACAGGAGCGTCCTGGACAATGCAGGCTCTACCAGACCGCCCTACCCCGGCGTCCGCCGGTCTTCCAGGTCGGTATAGGCGGCCTGTTCAAATCGCGGCGTACAAATTGCGAGGAACACCAGGTCGACTTTGCCTGTATTACTGATCCGCTGGGGCACCCCGGGCGGAAAAATCACTACATCGCCGACCGATACCTCAGCCGGGACCGACTCCCCGAGCTCGACTTTTCCAGCACCCTCCATAATCACGTAGCGCTCGGTGGTGTCCTGCAGGGCGTGCAATCGGGTTGTCTTGCCGGGCTCCAGTCGGGCCCTGGCAATGGAAAGCCCCGGATCGGCCGGCGAGTTGGATAATTCGGTGATGAAACAACCCTCAGCGAAGTAGTATTCATCGGCAATATCGAACCTCCTGACGCTGGCGCGAAAAGCGTTCATGCCTTAACCGCCGACAGGCGCCGGGCCAGGTTCGACACCGGGCGTTGCCGGGCGCATATCCGGTTCGTCGTTGCAGTTTTCTGCATCAGTACGGCGCTTGGGTTAAAAAACATGGCAGTGTCCCCTGATCAGGAAATGGCTTGATCGAGCATAGGCGAAACATGCTGTAGTCGCAAAATACAGACATATTGCGCAGGGAGCGTCAGATCCGGACCAGCGTTGCCTGGCAGCCGGGCCGGGTTGAGAAAATCGGGGAATGTGCCATCCTCCATTGGATCGCTTAACACTTCAGGGAACAGCCGCCATGGAAACGCCGGGGACAGAAACCAGTTTCTTCAGGCATCGACAAACCGTTATCGAGGCCTTCGTTGGCCTGCTGATGCTGGTGCTGACCTTCATTGTCATGGCGGCCTCGGATGTCTCTGCCTCCAGCAGTCAGCTCTACTGGACACTCCTGGTCGCCCTGTTTGCGGTAGTTGGCTTTGTTTCCGACAAGCTGCATACCGATAGCACAATGGCTGACATCAGGGGCGGTATTACCATCGTCCTGCACTGGCTTGGGGTTTTCCTGGCGATAGAGCTGGTCTCCTATTTTGTGCTGTCCGGCAGGATGACAAACGCCGATACGGGACTGACCGACGCGCTCATCCTGGCCCTGGGCGCCTTCCTGTTTGGTATCCATGGGAACTGGCGGTTTATCGTTATCGGTGTGGCACTCGGTGCGGCCACCTGGGTTGTAGCCTTCGTGGAAGCGTACATGTGGGTGCTGTTTGG
The DNA here is from genome assembly GCA_024642265.1 of Haliea sp. GTDB lineage: Bacteria > Pseudomonadota > Gammaproteobacteria > Pseudomonadales > Halieaceae > JARRPM01. The sequence goes on from JAHEBL010000071.1 coordinate 4,417, forward strand.
TATCGCCGTCCTGGCGATACTGTGCTTTGTGATTGGGGCGAAGCTGATTCAACGGGCGCGATGATTCGATGCGGGGGCGAGGCTCTGACCGGGTTATGCGAACCTCTCGGTCTCTCCTTCACCGACCTGCCAGTATCAGCATTCATGCTCCACCAGTGATTCGCCCCTGCGTTCATACCAGAGCTGCAGGCCCTGCCAGATGTCCCCGGCACTTTCTGCATACCAGAACAGATCCCTGTCCTCAGGGTCGATAACGCCCTCATCGACGAGAAAATCCACGTCGAATGCCTTGCGCCAGAAGGCTTCTCCAACCAGCACCACCGGCACGGGCTTTATCTTGCGTGTCTGGATAAGCGTCAGGGTCTCGAACAGTTCGTCAAATGTGCCATAGCCGCCCGGGAAGGCCACCAGCGCACGCGCACGCAACATGAAATGCAGCTTCCTTAGTGCAAAGTAGTGGAACTGGAAGCACAGCTCAGGAGAGATATACGGGTTCGGGAACTGTTCATGTGGCAGCTGGATATTCAGCCCGACAGTCCTGGCGCCGACGTCGCTTGAACCCCGGTTTGCCGCCTCCATCATGCCCGGACCACCGCCGGTCATTACCACCAGGCGGCAGTCTCCCGGCCCCTTTCCCGACTCCGCCACCAGCCGGGAGAATTCCCTCGCAATATCGTAAAAATGGCTCTTTGCCATAATGCGTTGCGCCACTGCCAGGCGAGAAGCCAGCTCCTTGTCGTCCGGGCGTTCGGCGAGCTGCGCCTGCAATTTTTCGAGCCTGCGCCTGGCGGCCACGGGTTCAACGATACGGGTGCTGCCGAAAACGACGATAGTATTCTCAATGCCGTATTTGCGCAGCGATCGTTCCGGCTTCAGATAGTCCAGCTGCAGCCGCAGGCCGCGGGTACTGCTGCCGCCCAGAAAATCCAGATCCCTGACCGCGGGTTTATAGGAGTCGCTTTCCAGGATTGCCTTGAGCATGTGCGCACTTGCTGCGTCTTCGCTTGTTGATTTGGGAGTCTGCCAGGGCAGTGGCTCCCTGTGCTCGTCGGGGAGCGGTGGGGGCAGCTCCCCACTGTGTGTTTTCTTGTCTGTCACTTCGAGTCCTTTTGCCAAGACCGTGAAAAAGAATTCAGCTTTCTGCGTTCAGGAATGTCTCTGGGTACCTTGCAGCAAATGCCTGCTCAGGTCGCCAATAAGGTGGGTGTCGATCCGGCGCTCGGCAAACCGCCAGCCCGCTCCCGCGCGGGTAAACCGGTCGTAATAGCGCACCCCGATAATAGGCTGCAGGGGGAATGTGTCGAGCGCCTGGAATACCACTGCATAGGATTTCGCACTGGCACTATCCTCCTCCCCCCCGACATCGACCATTACATTGCTGGTCATGTGCAGTGTGTGTGGTGTGGCGTTATCGTCATAAATGCGGGTAAAAGAGCGGTACAGGGCAAGCACCGCTTGCGCCCCGACGATGTCGGTGTCGCTGCCCCGCTCATCCACGGCGACGATCTTGCCCTCGGCAAACATGGCTGCCACCGCCTGCAGGTCGCCATTATCGATATGATGGGCATACTGGTAAATCAGGTTCTTGATTGCACAGGTATGACAGGACACGGGCATTCCCTGGTTTGTGTTGAGTCTGGCGCAATCATTAACAGAGGCGTCTCATGAACACAACAGCGCGCCGCAATCGACACCACCAGGCTCGCTGCGGGAATGTTACGCCATCATTAAACGCGTCTGGATCTGGACAAGGGGGCCGCCCGCCTCGCGCTGCGGCGGATGAATCCGCCTGGATCAAATGCGTTTTTTATAAATACATAAATATCAATAATATACGAGCCATATATCACGTAGAATATATGTGCCCGGCGGGTAAAGCAGTCGCGGGTCCCTGCCCCGACAGACTCGCTGCGCACCGCGAAAATGATTTCTCCAGGCACCCAGAACTTTCTTTAACTAAGCTTATCTATAAGAGTCTGTTTGACCCGGCGCGACTCGAGGTTACACTAGCGGTCTGGATCGAAAATCAGGTGACAAGCTCTTGAAACTACCCGATAAAATGAAAAAGTTGGCATGGCTGGGTGTTCCGGCGGTGTTGCTGTGTTCGCTGTCCGTACCCGGCTGGGCCCTGATCGAAGCTACCGACGCCGAGCGGGAGACGATCGTGGAGATGATCGACCAGCTGGAAGAGCGTCATTATGCCAAGCACCGCTATGATGACGGCATGTCTTCCGCGCACCTGGACAGCTACATCGAGAGCCTGGATCGGGGCAAAATGTTTTTTACCGCCGCTGATGTGGCCGAGTTCGAGAAATATCGCACGGTCATGGACGATCAACTGCACGAGGGTGATCTCGAGGCGGGCTTCGTAATTTTCAACCGCTTCCAGGAGCGGCTCGAAAGCCGCATGGAGAACGTGGTCGCAACCCTCCCCCAGCAGGTGGAGACCATGGACTTCAGCGTGGACGAGAGCTATCCACTGGATATCGATGAATGGGCCTGGGCCAAAAACCCGGCCGAGCTCGATGACCGCTGGCGCAAGCGGCTCAAGAACGAGGTGCTGAGCCTGAGGTTGGCCAAGAAGCCTCAGGAGGAGATCGCTCCCACTCTGGTGAAACGCTACGAGAGCCAGCTCAAGCGCGTGCGCCAGTACAACAGCCAGGATGTGTTCCAGATCTTTGCCAACTCCCTGACGGAAATGTACGACCCCCACACCAATTATCTCTCCCCGCGTCGTTCGGAAAATTTCAATATCAACATGAGCCTTTCGCTCGAGGGCATCGGCGCGGTATTGCAGCAGGAAGACGAGTACACCAAAGTGGCGCGGCTGGTGGCAAAGGGCCCCGCGGACAAGCAGGGCGAATTGCAGCCCTCGGACCGTATCGTCGGCGTCGGCCAGGGTGAATCCGGCCCGATGGAGGATGTGATCGGCTGGCGCCTGGACGAGGTGGTGGAACTGATCCGCGGCCCGAAGGATTCCACCGTAAGGCTGGAGGTTATTCCCGCCAAGTCCAAGGCGGCGGATGAGCACAAGATCGTCACGATTGTGCGCAACAAGGTAAAACTCGAGGAGCAGTCGGCCCAGAAGAAAATTCTGGAAATACCCGAAGGCGACAGGGTGATAAAGGTCGGGGTGATCGACATACCCGCGTTCTATATCGACTTCGATGCGATGCGTCGCGGTGACGACGACTACAAGAGCACCACGCGGGACGTCCGGCTGTTACTGGAGGAACTGCAGAACGAGGGTGTCGAGGGCATTGTTGTCGATTTGCGCAACAACGGCGGCGGCTCCCTGCAGGAAGCCAACGAACTGACGGGGCTGTTTATCGAATACGGGCCCACCGTCCAGATTCGCCATTCTTCCCGCCGGGTATGGCGCGACGGCAAACGGCTGAAAACCACCTATTATGACGGCCCGCTGGTGGTGCTTATCAATCGCCTGAGCGCCTCCGCGTCGGAGATTTTTGCCGGCGCCATCCAGGATTACCAGCGCGGGCTTATTGTTGGCGACCGTTCTTTCGGCAAGGGCACTGTGCAGACCCTGGTTCCCCTGACCGAGGGCCAGCTGAAGATTACCGAGAGCAAGTTCTACCGGATTTCAGGTGACAGTACCCAGCACCGGGGCGTGGTACCCGATGTGGAGTTTCCGTCGATCTACGACGCCGAGGAAATCGGCGAGAGCTCACTGGATCACGCCCTCAACTGGGACCAGATAAACCCGGTGCGGCATCACCGCTACAACGACCTGTCTACCGTAGTTCCCAGGGTGACCGCGCAGTATGTTGAACGCAGCGCCGGCAACCCGGATTTTGTCTACCTTGAGGACCAGGTCGAGATGGCCCGGGAGGCGAACGAGATTACCGAGCTTCCCCTGAACGAGGCTGCCCGTATCGCCCTGCGGGAAAGCCAGGAGCAGAAAGCCCTTTTGATCGAGAACAAGCGGCGCAAGGCGAAAGGTGAAGAGCCACTTGCATCGCTGGAGGATGACGAGGATGCAGACGCGGAAGACCCTGAACTCGCCGCAGTTGAGGAAGAAGAGGACGAGGCCGGCGACGAGCCTGACGTGCTGCTCACCGAGGCGGGCAATGTGCTGGTAGACGTGTTGTTGTTGAAGGATCGGGCTTACGCCGTGCATACCCCGCCGGAGGAACCGCAGAAATAGCACGGCTGCAAATATTAACCCGGCGAACGCCGGGTTTTTTACGCCTGCCTTTTATCTCCTGCCCCGAACCAGGCCAATTTCTGGTGCAGGCGCACCACGTCCCCGACAATAATCAGGGTCGGCGCGCGGGGTTGCTCGCGCTGCACGATGTCTACCATGGTGCCCAGGGTGCCGGTAATGACCCGCTGACCGGCTGTCGTGGCCCGTTCCACCAGGGCAACAGGGGTGTCCTGCGAGCGGCCGTGTCGCTGTAACTGCTCACAGATAACCGGCAGGCCCACCAGCCCCATGTAAAAAACCAGCGTTTCGGATTCCGATTGGAAATCTTCCCAGTTGTGGCTGACTGTGCCGTCTTTGAGGTGCCCGGCGACAAAGCGCACGCTGCGGGCGTAATCCCTGTGGGTCAGCGGGATACCGCTATAGCAGGCGGCCGCGCTGGCGGCTGTGATCCCCGGAATGACCTGAAACGGAATGCCGTTCTCAGCCAGCAGGTCTATTTCCTCTCCGCCCCTGCCGAAAATAAACGGATCGCCACCCTTCAGTCGCACCACGCGCTTGCCCTGCCGGGCCAGCATCACAAGCAGTTGGTTGATCTCGTGCTGCGGTACAGCATGATCGGACCTGGCCTTGCCCACGTAGATGCGCTCGGCGTCGCGCCTGGCCATGTCCACGATTTCGGTTGCCACCAGCCGGTCGTAGAGCACTACATCGGCGCTTTGCAACAGTCGCAGTGCCTTGAATGTCATCAGGTCCGGGTCCCCCGGGCCGGCACCCAGCAGGTAGACCTCCCCGCGGTACAGATTGCCGGTGTCCTGCAATTGCGTGCGCAGCAGCGCCTCAGCCTGTTCCTCCCTGCCGGCGAGCACCAGCTCGCCAACGGTGCCCTCGACTGACCCCTCCCAGAACAGGCGCCGGGCGGTTTCACCGGGGATCGCCGCCTTCACGGCATCGCGCAGGCGGCCGGCAAAACGGGCCAGGTTGCCGTAGGCGGCGGGCACCATTGCCTCGATCCTGCGGCGCAGCAGCCGCACCAGCACGGGGCTGTTGCCCCCGCTCGATATCGCTACCGTCAGCGGCCCGCGCTCTACAATGGCCGGGAAAATAAATGTACACAGGTCGGGCGAGTCCACCACATTGACCTGTAGTCGCCGTTGCGTTGCGTCGCGGTAGACCTGTTGGTTGACGCTGCTGTGCGGAGTGGCCGCGACAACCAGCACCGCGTGCTCCAGGGCTGCGCTGCTGTAGCTGGCCTGGTGCCAGACGCCATCGCTGTCGGCCAGCAGCTGTTGCAGTTCGCTGCCGATCTCGGGGGCCACTACCGTGAGTCGAGCGCCGGCCTTGAGGAGCAAACGGGCTTTGCGGGTGGCAACCTGGCCGCCCCCTACCAGCAATACACTGGTGCCACTGAGGCGCAAGCTGACAGGCAGGAAGTCCAACGCTAGCCGCGCAGTTCGGTCAGGCCACCAAGCCAGGGTTGCAGGGCGCCGGGCACCGCAACGCTGCCATCTGCCTGCTGGTAGTTTTCCAGGATGGCCACGAGGGTTCTTCCCACCGCCAGTCCCGAGCCGTTCAGGGTATGCAGCAACTCGGGTTTGCCGGTATCCGGGTTACGCCAGCGTGCCTGCATGCGGCGCGCCTGGTAGTCGCCGAAGCTGCTGCAGGAGGAAATCTCCCGGTAGCTGTCCTGGGCCGGCAGCCATACTTCCAGGTCGTAGGTTTTGCGCGCGGCAAACCCGATATCGCCGCCACAGAGAATCACCTTGCGGTAAGGCAGTTCCAGTGCCTGCAATACGTTTTCTGCGTGGCCGGTCAGTTGTTCCAGCGCAGCGTCCGAATGAGCCGGCCTCACCAGTTGCACCAGTTCCACTTTCTCGAACTGATGCTGGCGAATCATGCCCCGGGTGTCGCGGCCGTAGCTGCCGGCTTCACTGCGAAAACACGGGCTGTGGCAGACGAAGCGCACGCCGCTCTCCCCCAGCTCCGTATCGTCGAAAATCCGGTCCCGGGCCACGTTGGTGACCGGCACCTCGGCGGTCGGGATCAGGTAATAACCCTGGGTACCCTCCAGCCTGAACAGGTCCTCCTCGAACTTTGGCAGTTGCCCGGTGCCGCGCAGGGAGTCTCGATTGACAATATAGGGGACGTAGATTTCGCGGTAACCGTGCTCCCGGGTGTGCAGGTCGAGCATGAACTGGATCAGCGCCCGGTGCATTCTCGCGAGTTCGCCATACATGACGGTAAAGCGCGAGCCGGTGATCTTGCCGCCGGTGTCGGCATCAAGCTGGCCCAGCCCCTCGCCCAGTTCCACATGATCCCTGACCGGAAAATCGAAGGCCCTGGGCATACCCCAGCGGGACACCTCCACATTATCTGTTTCGCTGGCGCCGTCAGGCACTTCCTGCGCCGGCACGTTTGGCATGCTGAGCAACAGTTCATCGAGTTCGCCCTGCACCTGGCGGGCCTGTTCCGTCAGGTCGTCGAGTTGGCCGGCAATCTTCGACAGCGTCTCGTTCACCTGGGCCTTGGCCTCTTCCACAGGCATGCCCTGCCCCACCAGCTGTCCGATCTTTTTGGATGCGCTCTTGCGCTCTGCGAGCAGGTTCTGGCTGTCGACATCCGCCTGCTTCCGACGGGCATCCAGTGCGGTGAAGGCAGCAACATCGAAAACGTAACCGCGCTTGTTGAGTGCCGCTGCGACCGCATCCGGGTCCTGCCGCACTGCCTTGATATCCAACATTGTATTAGGTCCTGTATCTGCTGTTGTTCTGTTAGTGGCCGGGTGCCGTTACACGATGGCACGACTCAACTGAATCCCCACGCCGGCCATCACCACGCACAGCACCGCGCTGGCCAGCATATAGCCCATGGCTTGTGCCAGGTGACCTGCCTCAACCAGGTTGATGGTCTCCAGTGAGAACGTGGAAAAGGTGGTGAATGCGCCGAGGAAGCCCACCATCAGCACACCGCGCCAGTCCGGGTGTATCAGCTGCTTCTCCACCACCAGCACGTAGACCACGCCAATGGTGAAAGAGCCAAGCACATTGACCAGCAGCGTACCCACCGGGAAGTGTCCTTCCCACAGCCGGTGAGCCCAGCCCGCAAGCAGGTAGCGCGCTACAGCACCGGATGCGCCGCCAAGGGCTATGAACAACAGGTATTTCATGGTTGTGGTGTGGTGGTTGGCCAGGATGCCGCATTGTACTGGTTTTACCCCGCAGGCGCAGGTGTTTCAACGCATCCCGGTGTCAGGGATAACCGGAGGGATTCTGTTGCTGCCAGCGCCAGGCGTCGGCGCACATGGCGTCCAGGCCCTGCTCTGCCGTCCAGTTGAGATCGCGCCGGGCCCGCGCCGGATCAGCGTAGCACTCCGCGATGTCGCCGGGCCTGCGGGGCACCACCGTGTGAGGTATGGACTTGCCGCAGGCTTTTTCAAACGCCGCCACCATTTCAAGCACGGAATAGCCGGTGCCGGTACCGAGATTGTGGGTAATGCAGCCGGGTTCGTCGGCCAGCTTTGCCAGAGCCCTGATATGCCCCCTGGCCAGGTCGGTGACATGTATATAGTCGCGCACGCCGGTGCCGTCGCGGGTGGGGTAATCACCGCCGAATACCGACAGCTGCTGCCGCAGCCCGCTCGCGGTCTGGGCTATGTAGGGCATCAGGTTGTTGGGAATTCCGCTGGGATGCTCGCCTATACGGCCGCTGGGGTGGGCACCCGCAGGGTTGAAATAGCGCAGGATGGAAATATTCCAGCTGTCATCGGATACGTAAAGGTCACGCAGGATTTCCTCGATCATCAGCTTGCTGCGGCCGTAGGGGTTGGTGGCGGACAGGGGAAAATCCTCGTTGATGGGATTGCTGGCCGGATCACCGTAGACTGTGGCGGAGGAGCTGAATACCAGTTTTTTAACGCCCTCATCAGCCATGGCATTGAACAGCCTCACGGCACCATTGACGTTGTTGTCGTAGTACTCCAGCGGCTGCTGCACCGACTCGCCTACCGCCTTGAGTCCGGCGAAATGTATCGCGGCATCGATGTCGTGCGCGCGCAGCAGCTGCCGCACCATGGCCTCATCGCGCACGTCGCCCTGCTGGAAAATCAGTGATTTACCGGTGATCTCCTGCACCCGTTCGAGCGCGACCTCACTGCCGTTGGACAGATTGTCGAGCACCACTACCTGGTAGCCCTGTTCCAGTAGTTCGACGCAGACATGTGAGCCGATGTACCCCGCTCCGCCGGTGACCAGCACCTTGTTCTTCATGATTGATTGCGTACCCGTTTATTCATTGTTTGCTGTCGCCGGGTGTATCCCGGTAGCGCTTGCGCGCACTGATCTTATCGAGTTCGCGCAGGTATTTAAACTTCTCGAGAATCCTGCTCTCGAGCCCACGGTCCACCGGCTCGTAGTAACGGCGGTCCTTGAGAGCCTCGGGGAAATAATTCTCACCGGCGGCGTAGCCACCCTCCTCGTCGTGGGCGTAGCGGTAGTCTGCACCGTGTTCCATCTCCTTGAGCAGCGTGGTGGGTGCGTTGCGCAGGTGTAAGGGCACTTCGGCCGTGTCACCGCTGCGCACGTCTGCACCCGCCGCCTTGAACGCGGTATAAACGGCGTTGCTCTTGGCGGCGCAGGCGAGGTAGACGATGGCCTGGGCAATCGCCAGCTCCCCTTCCGGGCTGCCCAGGCGCTCCTGGACCTGCCAGGCATCCAGGCACAATGTGAGCGCCCTGGGATCGGCGTTGCCAATGTCCTCACTCGCCATACGCACCACGCGCCTGGCGATATAAAGCGGGTCGCAGCCGCCGTCGAGCATGCGACAGAACCAGTACAGGGCGGCGTCAGGTGAGCTGCCCCGCACCGCCTTGTGCAAGGCGCTGATCTGGTCGTAGAACAGGTCGCCGCCCTTGTCGAAACGGCGCAGGGACGCCTGCAGGACCTCTTCCAGTGTGTTGCGGGTAATAGCGCCCTCTTCCGCAAGATCAGCTGCCAGTTCCAGCAGATTGAGCGCCTTCCGGGCGTCCCCGTCGGCCTGTCGGGCAATGAGGGCAAGACAATCCTCCTGCGCTGTTACCCGGTTGTCCATGGCATCCAGGCCGCGGCGCAGCACTGCCTCGATATCGCCGCTTTCCAGGGCGCGCAGCTTGTAGACGCGGGAGCGGGATAACAGGGCGTTGTTCAATTCGAAGGACGGATTCTCGGTGGTGGCGCCGATAAATATCACGGTGCCATCCTCCACGTAAGGCAGGAACGCATCCTGCTGGGACTTGTTGAAGCGGTGCACCTCGTCGACAAACAGCACCGTATCGCGCCCGCCGGCACGGTATTGCCTGGCCTGGGCGATGGCCTCACGAATTTCCTTGACCCCGGACAGGACGGCCGACAGTTGCAGGAAGTGGGCATTGGCCTGCCCAGCTGCAATACGCGCAAGGGTGGTCTTGCCGACACCTGGGGGGCCCCAGAAAATCATCGAATGCAGCTGCCGGCTCTCGATCGCCTGGCGCAGCGGTTTTCCCGGACCCAGAATGTGCTGCTGGCCGGCATAATCCTGGAGCGTGGCAGGACGCAGGCGGGCTGCCAGTGGCTGGTATGCGTCAGGTGGGGTTGTTGCGAGCGGTGCAGATGCGGCCGGCGGTTCGGCGAACAGGCCGGGCTGGGACCGGCCGGGGGATTCCGGGCTGTCCTGCCCGGCGTCAATCGTCATAGTAAAATAGATCCACACCCTCCGGCGGCGGCGTGAACTCGAAGTCTTCGCTGGCCAGCGGTGTCTTGTTATCGACATTGTGGAAGTCGACGACCACGCGTTGGCCAAGCTTGTCCAGGATGTCCATTCGCCCGATCGTGTCACCGGCGAAAGTCACGGTCAGGCGGCGAAAGCTGTGGGCATCGCCGTCGGGTGTCAGCGTGAAGGCATCGTCGGCATCCTGCGTCACCGTGTACTGATCGCGCAGCGCCGACTCATCACCACCCAGGATCTGCAGCGGCGAGGCTTCCACATTGCCCACCACCGGGCGGCGGGTAGCGGTTTGCAGGTCGATATCGTAGTGCCAGAGAAATTCGGCGTTGGCTACAATCAGCTGGTTGTCGGGCGAACGGATCTCCCAGCTGAAGAAAAACGGGCGCAACAACCTGAACACTCCGCTGGATTCCGACAGGACCTTGTCTCCATCGCCGAACTGGCGCTGGCTGAAATCGCCCTGCAGGTGGGTGATACGATTGAGCCGCTGCAGCAGCTGTTCGGTAGCAGCAGAATCCTCGGCCCTTGCAAGACCTGCCAAAAGGCACAGCCCGATACCGGCAATCACTAGCAGTTTGCTCATAGTCAATCTTCTTGTGGCGGGGGGGCCAGCACTTCGCGCTGGCCATTGCTGCCCATGGCGCTAACCACCCCGGCGGCTTCCATCGTTTCAATCAGGCGGGCGGCACGATTGTAGCCGATACGAAGCTTGCGCTGCACGCTGGAAATAGAGGCCCGGCGGCTTTGCGTGACATAGTGCACGGCCTCATCGTAGAGCGCGTCGCTCTCATCGTCACCTTCAGAGGCACTGGCCTGCAGCTCACCGGCGGTTACCGGGGTGCTGCTGCCCTCGTCCAGCAGGCCGTCGATGTACTGCGGCTCGCCTCTGCGTTTCCAGTCCGCCACCACCCGGTGCACTTCCTCATCCGAACAAAAGGCGCCGTGCACCCGGTTCGGTACGCCACTGCCGGGCGGCAGGTATAACATGTCACCGTGGCCCAGCAACTGCTCGGCGCCGCCCTGGTCCAGAATGGTGCGGGAGTCGATCTTGGACGATACCTGGAAAGCGATTCGCGTGGGGATATTGGCCTTTATCAAACCGGTAATGACATCCACCGAGGGCCGCTGCGTGGCAAGCACCAGGTGGATACCGGCCGCCCTCGCTTTCTGCGCGATGCGGGCAATGAGCTCTTCCACCTTTTTGCCCACCACCATCATCATGTCGGCAAATTCGTCGATGACCACGACCACGGCGGGTAGTTTCTCCAGCCCGGGTGCGGTCTGTTCCTCGTCGGTGAGGGCGAGGATCGGGTCTGGAGTCCACAGGGGATCCGGGATTGGCACACCCGCCTTGATCGCGTCCTCTACGCGACGGTTGAAGCCCGCCAGGTTACGCACACCCAGCGCCGCCATGAGCTTGTAACGCCGCTCCATTTCGGCCACGCACCAGCGCAGGCCGTTGGCGGCATCCTTCATGTCGGTGATGACCGGTGTCAGCAGGTGTGGAATGCCGTCATAGACGGACAGCTCAAGCATTTTGGGGTCGACCAGCATCAGGCGCACTTCCGCCGGCGACGCCTTGTACAGCAAGCTCAGCAGCATGGCATTCACGCCCACCGACTTGCCCGAGCCCGTGGTGCCCGCTACCAGCAGGTGTGGCATCTTGGCCAGATCCGCTACCACGGGCAGGCCGGATATGTCGTGACCGAGCGCCAGGGTGAGGGGTGACTTGCTCTGGTCAAAAGCCTTCGAGGCCAGTACGTCGCGAAAGTTGACGATCTCGCGGTGCTCGTTCGGGATCTCGATGCCAACCACCGACTTGCCGGGAATCACTTCGACCACCCGCACGCTGATCACCGCCAGTGAACGCGCCAGGTCCTTGGCGAGATTGGAAATGCGGGACACCTTGACCCCGGGAGCCGGCTGGATTTCAAAGCGTGTCACCACAGGACCGGGGTACACCGCCACCACCTCTGCCACGATACTGAAGTCCGCCAGTTTCAGCTCGAGCAATTTTGACAGCCCTTCCAGCGCTTCCTTGGAATAGCCTGCGTCGGGATCGTTCTCGTTGGGATCGAGCAATTCCAATGGGGGCAGCGAGCCGGTCACCGGTACATCGAACAGTGGCCGCTGCTTCTCCTTCTCTTCCCGCTCGCTTTTCTCGTTTCTGGGCTTGGGGGGCTTGATCTTCGGCGGCGCGCGCTTTTTCTCCCGCTCGACGTGCTCGGTAATCACCATCTTGCGCGCTTCTACCGCCTTTTCCCGGGCTCTTCTGTCGCGAAAGTTGTCTATGGTCCTGCTCACCCACTCGCGGCTGGCAGTGAAGGTGGCGATACTCCAGGCCCCCACCTTCTCCATCAATTTCAGCCAGCTCAGGTCGGTAAAGATGGTCATGCCGAACAGGAATACTGCCAGCAGGATAAGCCGGCTGCCGACTGCACTGAAGGCATGGGTAAAATTGCTGCCAATTGCCTGGCCGAGAATGCCGCCCGCGCCCTGGGGCAGGCTCGAGCCGCCGGTGTCGTTCATGGCCGCAAGTGCGGTCCCGGCAATCATGACCAGTACCAGCCCGAGTGAGCGAATACCGAAGGTGAGCCAGTCAAAGCCCTTGTCCTGGTGGCGCTCCAGCAGGATGATCACGGCCCGGTAGGCCAGCAGTAGCGGGAACAGGTAGGCGGCGTAGCCCACCAGTGAAAAGAAAACGTCTGCCAGCCAGGCCCCGGTAGGGCCGCCGAGGTTGGCGATCTTGCCGCCAGTGCCGGTAGCCGACCAGCCGGGATCCCTCGGGCTGTAGGTCATCAGCGCCAGGAGCAGGTAGAGGCAGACGGCGCTCACACCGATAAAGGCACCCTCCCGCAGGCGCGGACCAAGGATGTTGTCGGTTTTGGGCGATTCCGCCACGGGTGTTCGGGTCCTTGTCATCTGCGTCGGCTGCAAGCCCTTACGGCGCCGCCCCCAAATTTATAAGTCGCGGCTATTTTGAACGATATTATCATTTATTTCAAAGGCTTATGAAGGTTATTTAGAAAAGATCTAGTCTTTGCCGCTGTTCAGGCTTTAAAGTACCATAGTCCGCCCCCATGGAGGGCATGGCAGGCCCGATTTGGGCAGCATTTAACAACAGCACGCGGGAAATAACCACATGAGCGATTCAAGGCACCACCCACTGATCATCCTCGGCAGCGGGCCCGCCGGCTACACGGCAGCCATTTATGCCGCGCGGGCAAATCTGAGCCCGGTGGTCATCACCGGCATTCAGCAGGGTGGGCAACTGACCACCACCACCGAAGTGGAGAATTGGCCCGGCGGCGAGGCGGACCTGCAGGGCCCGCAGTTGATGCAGGAGATGCAGGCCCATGTCGAGCGCTTTGACGCCGAGATCGTGTTCGACCATATCGAGCAGGTTGACCTGTCAGTCCGTCCGTTCGTGCTCAAGGGGACAGGATCCTACAGCTGCGACGCCCTGATTATCGCTACCGGTGCCACCGCCCAGTACCTTGGCCTGCCGAGTGAGACTGCCTTTATGGGCAAGGGAGTCAGCGCCTGCGCGACCTGTGACGGCTTTTTTTACCGCAACCAGAAAGTCGCGGTGATCGGCGGCGGCAATACCGCGGTGGAAGAGGCCCTCTACCTGGCCAATATTGCCTCCGAGGTCACCCTGGTTCATCGCCGGGACGCGCTGCGCGCCGAGAAGGTCCTGCAGGACCGCCTGTTTGCGAGGGAGAAGGAAGGCAAGGTGAAGATCCTCTGGGACCACCAGCTGGCCGAGGTGCTTGGGGATGACAGCGGTGTTACCGGCATGCGGGTCAAGTCGGTCAAGGATGGCACCCCTTCCGATGTGGAGCTTGCCGGGGTTTTTATCGCTATTGGCCACAAACCCAATACCGACATTTTTGCCGGCCAGCTGGACATGAAAGACGGTTATATACACACCCACAGCGGCACTGAGGGCAATGCAACAGCGACCAGCGTACCCGGTGTATTTGCCGCGGGAGATGTTGGCGATCATATCTATCGGCAGGCAGTGACCTCGGCCGGCTTCGGCTGCATGGCCGCACTCGATGCGGAGAAATACCTGGATAATCTCTAGAGGCTCACGCGTTGCCCCACCCGATTCCGTTCCTGCACCCAGGGGACGACTTTCCTCCCACATCCGAGGCCCTGGAATATCCCAATGGCCTGCTCGCCGCGGGTGGTGAGCTCAGCCCTGAACGGCTGCTGACTGCCTACCGGCGGGGTATATTCCCCTGGTACGAAGAACCGCAGCCGGTACTGTGGTGGACTCCCGACCCGCGCTCCG
>JAHEBL010000187.1 GCA_024642265.1 Haliea sp.
TCAGGAATGCCTTCGATCACCTGATGGACAGGGAATTACCGGACGACGAGCGCGAAAATATCAAGTCGATCGCGCGCTCCCACGCGAAAGTGCGTGGCATGCACGACCTGCGCTCGCGGCGTTCGGGCATGGCTACATTCATCCAGCTGCACCTGGAACTGGACGACGAGCTGAGCCTGCTGCAGGCGCACCAGATTTCGGACGAGGTGGAAGAGCGCCTGCAGGAGGTCTATCCCGCCGCGGAAATCATTATCCATATCGACCCCATCTCGGTGGTGCCAGACGAGCCGACCCCGGAGTATCCGCCTGAGGAATCCCCGGAAGGGGGGCAGGGCCTGTTAAATAAATTGCTCCCTTAGCACCCGCTTCAGTACCTTGCCCGCCGGGTTGCGCGGGATGACATCGATAAAGATAACCTTCTTGGGCAGTTTGTAGCGCGACAGCTTCTCTGCGCAGCAGGCGATAATGTCCTCCTCGCTGGTCTCGTCCTGGTTGCCCACCACGATCGCACAGGCGATCTCGCCCCATTTTTCATCGGGCAGGCCGATCACAGCCACCTCGCTTATCGCGGGATGGGCAATGATCACGTTCTCGACCTCGGCGGGGTAGATGTTCTCACCACCCGATATGATCATGTCCTTGATCCGGTCCTTGATGAATATAAAGCCGTCCTCATCGATCTCGGCGATATCGCCGGTGCGGAACCAGCCCCGGTCAAAGGTTTCGGCGGTGGCATCGGGACGGTTCCAGTACTCCTTCATCACAAAAGGTGCCTTGATGACCACCTCTCCGGTGCCGCGGCTGCTCATCGTGCCCTCGCTGTCGCGGACCCGGATTTCGGTAAACATGGCCGGTGCGCCGGCTGAGCCTATCTTGCTCAGGGCGTACTCGTTCAGCAGAAAGGAGCCGCCGCCACCGGTCTCCGTGAGGGCATAGCCCTGTACCACCTGCATATTCTTTTCGTTATATATTTCGATCAGCGCCTTGGGCATGGGAGCGGCCCCGGTGATAAAGCAGCGGAAGTGCTCCGAGTCGAAAGTGGCGAAGTCGGGCACCTGTCGCATGAAGTTGAGAATTGCCGGCACCGATCCACCGGTGGTGACCCGCTCCTCCTTGATCAGTGACCAGACGGTCATCGGGTCGAAGTTGGGCATCGATACGATGGTGCCACCGCCGACGGCGCTGGAGATGACGGATGTCAGCGCCGCTACGTGAAACATGGGCAGCGGCAGCAGCAGTCGGTCCCGGTATCTGACGTCCATCGTGGTAACCCAGCTCAGGGCTGCCCAGCTGATGGTTTCGTGGGTGTGCACTACGCCCTTTGGGAGCCCGGTGGTGCCGGAGGTATACATGATGAAGAGATTATCATCGCCGCCGTGCACCACATCGGGCTCCGCGTCCGTCGCCTTTTCCAGCAGGGCTTCCAGGCCCGGGTCTTCGCCCTCGCCGGGGCGAACCCGGACCCAGGTGGTGATACCCAGTGGGTGGTCCTTGTTTGCCTTGATGCCGCTGGCCAGTTCGCCACATTCTGCGCCATAAAACAGCGCTTTTGAGCCGCTGTCGGAAAGGATGAAGGACAGCTCGCTCGGTGTGAGCCGGGTGTTCAGCGGGACCACCACGATCCCCAGTTTTGCGGCGGCGTAAAATAGCGCTATGAACTCTACGCAGTTCTGCATGAGCAGAGCCGCCCGGTCGCCGGGTTCCAGGCCAAGCTCGGTAAGCACGCCGCAGCAGCGGTTGGCCAGCGCGTTCAGCCCGGCGTAGGTCAGCCGGGTATCGGTGGAAGGTTCCACATAGGCTTCAAGATCACGCGAGAGGCCAGCGCGCTGGGTGAGGTGCAGACCGAGATTGATGTTCATTTTATATCCTCTTCGTCGAAGTTTTCGGCTCAAACGCGTGCTTTTGCACGAGCGTTCTTGCGGCGTGGTTTGGCGGCTGCTTTCAGGGCAGTCTGCTTTTTGCGCGCCGTCTTTCTGGCAGCCGCTTTCCTCGCCGCAGGTTTTTTCGAGCCCGCTTTTCCCTTTAGTGCGACTTTTTCAAGATCCGACACGGCGGCCATTATCAACCGGGTCAGCTGGTAGGGGTCCGCGACCGCTTCGGGCGATGCCCCCACGCCGAGGCATATCATGTCGTTGACGGATACGAAGCTTACGTTGAGACCGGCACCTGGAGGGACAATGGGGCAACCCTGGAACGCCACCATGGGTGCGCCTGCCAGGTAACGCTGCCCCTGTGGCCCGCGCATGTTGGATATCACCAGGTTGATGCTGGGCATTGATCTGAATGCCGCGGCGACATCCGGCAGCGTGGTGCTGCCGAACAATAGCATCGCGTAGAGCTGTCGCACGGCGGACGGTAACTTCGCGCTGCTGTGCTTTATCTGGTTTACCGAGGTCTGAATCTGCTGCAGCCGGTCGGACACACTGGCATCGGGTTTGCCCATGGGCACCAGCTCGGCAGCGACCTGGTTGCCGGAGGCCTCAGTGCCTTCCGCGCGGATCGACATGGCCATCAGTGCGACCAGTGGCTTTGTTGTGCTCGCAGCGTGTGCTGCCAGATAGCCATGTAACGCATGGTCGATGACTGTCATCAGAATATCGTTAACGGTGGTGCCGGTGGCATTGGCCAGCGACTTTATAGTTGCAAGCGGGATCTCACAGCTGCCGTAGCGGCGTTCCGACGAGGTGGCGACGTTGTTGAACAGGGTTTTGGTGGCGGCGAAGGGCAGGGACGAGGCCGAGGGTTTGAGCCGCAGGTTCTGTGCGCCCAGTTCCGCCACGCCGGCGCCAATTTGCAGCAGGTCTGCGGGCAGCTTGCCCAGGCGCGACAGTAGGCTCTGGGCCTGGGGCCGACCCGAGCGGGGACGCGCCTTCGTCGGCTTGTCCAGCGGCATCCAGATACTGTTCATGGCCTTGTTCGTGGGCGACAGGCCGATGCACTGGTCGAACAGCTTCATTGCCCCCATGCCGTCTATCATGGCGTGGTGGACTTTCACCATGATGGCGAACTGGTCATCTTCCAGCCCCTCGATAATGTAGCATTCCCACAGGGGCATCGAGCGGTCCAGCAGCGGGCTGTTGAGGAAGGAAACGATCTCCGACAGGGACTGCATGCTTCCCGGCGCGGGCACCGCGAGATGCCTGACATGGTAGCGCAGGTCGGGTTGAATGGTTTCCCAGGAGGCCACGCCCTTGTCCAGCCATTTGAGCTTCTGGTTGAAGGGTTTGGCAACCGGGCCGCTGCGATAGGCGGCCAGCAGCCTGGGGATAAAGGTTTTCTTCTCCCGCGGCGGCAGGCGGAACACCTGGTAGGCCGTCATGTGCATTTGCCGGCTCGGGGCTTCCAGCAGCAGGAAACTAAGGTCAACGGGTGACAGCTTACTCATGTGTCGCTTCTCCCCTGGTATCGGCGGTTGGGATCAGCGCGACCAGTTTATCCAGTTCCTCGACAAAGTAGGTAAACGGAATCCAGCCATCTGCAATCACCTTGCTGTCCGCCAGTATGCAGAGGTTGGCGTGCTCGCAGTAGCTCCACATGGTGATGTTGATACAGGAGCCGTCAAAAACCTGCCCGGTGGAAAACCAGCTGTCGAGTTTGTAGTTGTTGAAATAGATAGGTTCCCGGGGCCCCGGCACATTGGACAATACCAGATTGCCGAACATGCCAAGGCCGCCCTGCTGCCGGTTGATATACCAGCGCAGGGCTCCCATGATCCAGGGGGGGCAAATCTGGAACAGGGCGCTCAGGTCGGCGCCGGCCTCCACGGTTGCCTTCATGTGCTCCTTCATTTCCACGGCCGCCTGGTGGCTGGCCATGAGCCGTTTCACCGGGTCCTCGATTTCGGAATGCAGCCAGCAGTAATCCGCCGTGGCAAAATTGCCCATGCCCTGCCAGCCCTCGGGCCTCGGGCCCGCAAAAGGTGTGCCGGCGATGAGAGGATGCTGGTCCGGATCGTAGTGCTTGTCCCGCAGCAGGCGACGCAGCACGCCCGCGGCGCAGCACAGGAATACGTCGTTGATGGTTACCCCGAAACCCTTGCTCGCCCGCTTGAAGTTGTCCAGCGGCAGGCTGTCGCACACGAATGTGCGGCCGTAGGACAGGGATACATTGAGGGGCGTGCGGCGCATCATGGACATGGACGGGTGGGGCGGCCTGCCCTGGGCGGCCAGGCTCTCATCCAGTGCTTTCTTCTTGCGAATCCCGGATATCACCCGCGGCAGGTTTTTGCTCAGTACCTTGGGCAAATCTCGGCTGCCCCACCATAGCCGTTTGAACCAGGAGGGCCAGGGCCGGGGCTGCCAGGGCGGGACCGCCTCGGGTTTCCAGCCGGGCTCGGCGCGATACAGTTGCTGCAGATTATAGGCTGCACCGACACCGTCCACGTAGGCGTGGTGCAGCAGGAGCACGATGGCGACCTTGCCACCCTCCAGCCCCTCTACGACCCAGGACATCCAGAGCGGGCGGCTGCGATCGAGCTGGTAGGCGTACACCGACGACATGAACTCGCACAGGGCCCGGTGGTCCCCCGGGGCGGGGCAGGCCACACGGCGCACGTGGTAATCGATGTTGAAATTGGGGTCGTCCACCCACATGGGGTGGTTTATGCCCAGTGGCGAGGGGGCGTATTTCCACCGGAACATGGGCACCAGGTGCAGGCGGCTGGCGAAGTCGTCGTGAAATTTCTTGAATGACCAGCCCTCGGGGTCCGTGGACGGGTCAAGGATGGCCACCTTGAAGGTGTGCATGTAGGCGCTGGCTGTCTCGTAGGACAACATCATCGCGTCGGTGCCGCCCATTCTTATCATCGGCTGGTCTCTCCGGGTATGCTGTTGCGCTAATT
>JAHEBL010000072.1 GCA_024642265.1 Haliea sp.
GGACAGCTTCGATCTCGACGCTGCACATCTGCCAGCCGGTGTGCAATGAAAAAAATGCTGTGTGAAAAGGACGTGACTTTCGCCAAACAGCCCTTATAGTTCCTCCACTCTCCCTATCCAGCCTGCCATCAAGCATTGCCATGAAATACCGATCGACAATACCCGCCGTTACCCTGTCTCTGGTGCTACAGGCCGCCTGTAGTAACCAGGCGGTCTATACGGGTGAGAGCTTCGCCGAGGATAGCCCTTACAAAAAGCGGTTCGATGGCGATGCCGTTCTTGCCTGCGAAAGTGCGCGGCGCTCCCTGCTGGGACAAGGTTACCTGATTGAGAGTGCGGGCGGCGAGGGGGTCAAGGGCCGGAAGGCCTCCAGAAGCGAAGATGCTCAGAACACCTTCATAGAGGTAAACGTAGTCTGCGTGTCAGAAAACACCGGCAGTACGCTGTTCGCCAGTGCCCAGGTCAGCGAGTACGCCCTGAAAAAGAGCTCCAGCTCCGCCAGTGTCGGCGTCAGCGCGCTGGGTTCAATCTCGCTTCCCATCGGCCAGAGCGCCGATTCCCTGGTCAAGGTCAGGGAGGAGACCATCGATGACAAGGACTTCTATCGGCGCTTCTTCACTGCCGTAGGCAAAACCATGGCGGAGATGCAGGTCGACAGGGCGGTTTCGGTACCTGTGGCGGAAACCGCAGCACCTGAACCGATCCCGGCTCCCGCACCGAAGTCCGCTCCGCCCGCCGTGCCAGCGGCCTTACCCGCAGCTGCAACCGAGGCACATCCTGCAGCGGATGCCACTGCTGTGCAGGACCCGCTCCCTGAGCTGACAAAGCCTACGAGCCTTCCCGAACCTGTCCCGGAACGTGCAGCCCCCGCGCCAGGGCCGGAGTCCAACCCTGTGCAGGAGGTGCCCGCAGCCATCGAGCAGGAACCGCTCCCCGGCAACGTGTCGACGGTGCCGATTTTGGGTGAGGAAGCATCCGGGATGCCGCCCGCGCAAGTTACACCGCAGGCATATCCCGCAGCATCAGCATCGCCGACCGCCCAAAAGCCTGCGGAAACAGCCCCGGAATCAGTGCCGGAGCCATTACCTGATCCACTGCTGGAGGAGCTGTTCTAGGGTCGCACTGCAGCTCTTGGTCGGGTTCAGTTACCCCCGGTGGCACTGCCCGGAAACCCATATTGTTTCATCCAGTAATGTTGCCGGTTCGGCTCTCTCCAAGCTGCGCATAATCGGCAGCTCGAAGGCGGTCGATCGCTGCCGCGCAAACCCCTTTCAGCCCAGCATCTTGCTGTTTTTTATAGGTTTTATATAACACATCGCCCGATTTTTTTACCGTTCCTGGTGCTCAGTCACGCTTCACATTCGCTAGTCCAGCACCTCCACTGAATCGCCCAGGGACAACGTCCCGCCACGCTGATATAGCAGATTCTGCCCAAATATCACCTGGCCATTCACCCGCCGGAAACTGGCCAGCACGCGGTTGATTTGCCCATCCCGCTGCGCCGTGGCCTGGTCGATGGAGGGAATGACGCAGCGGGAACAGGGCTTGGCGATGTCCAGCTCCACATCGCCGATACGAATGCGGCGCCAGCCATCCTCGGCAAAGCGGTCGCAACCGCTTACCACCAGGTTGGGACGAAAGCGGTCCATAGGCACCGGCTTGTCGAGTCGGCTGTTGAGATCGTCCAGGGAAGCCTGGGAGATAATCAGCAGCGGAAACCCATCGGCAAAACTGACGGTTTCGCCATCCCGGGCGTAGACCCCGTCCACCAGCCGCTGGCAGGTGTCAGGCATATAGACCAGTCGGCAGGGCCGGCCCAATTGCTCGCTCAGCCATTCCCCGGCCCTGCTCTCTGCCAGCAGGGCGCGCACGGAGTCCGCCCAGACGCTCACCCTCAATTCCGGCGCGTCGGTGCCAGGGATTGCAGCCTGGATGCTAGTGCTCCCCAGGGACAGGCGAATGGCGCCCTGCACCAGCTCGACCCGGATAAGGGCCATACGAGCACTGTCACGCTGACTGAGAAAGCGTCCGCGCTCGTCAACAACCAGCCAGCGACGGTCGCCCACGGGGCCGAAGCGATCCAGCGTCACAGAGTCCAGGTTGATTCCGGCACAGGATTTCACCGGGTAAATGGTGATGCCGCTCAGTTGCATAGGGCTCGCCTGGTTTGCGCAGTGTGTATGCATGATAGCGCGTTGCCCATAAGCGGCAAGCCGGGACGGATCAGGCGCCCTGGCCGGTTCTGGAAAGTTAACTTGTGGTCACGGACAGGCGTTACTGATGCTGGGCCAAAGCGGCCAGAATGCTCCATCAGGATCCATTTTGTGCACTCCTGATTGGTCTTATGCGCTTTGCTTTTCAACTTTTCAAAAAATCGGTTAATTCGTCAGTACGGCGACAATTGCTACCCACCCTGAATGCGGGGCATCAAAAAAACCTCCGAGCCATCCTGGATCTCGACATCGCGGTTGTCGCGGTAAATTTCGCCATTGATTGCCAGGACAATTCCGTCATCGATGTGACCTTGCATGCGAGGATATTTCGCCACGAGTATGCGCATCAGTTCGCGCAGCGTTGTTGCTTCCATTTCGAGCGCATCGGCCCCACCGAGGGCAGCGCGGAATGACGATGTGAAGCTTACATTGATCACCGTCCTACGCGCTGCCGTCGTTAAGAGGCATGCAACTGCTCAAGCGCCTTCAGAATCCGTGGCGGTGACATCGGCGTGTGGTCCATTCGCACTCCCACTGCATTCGATATCGCATTGCCTATCGCCGCAAGCGGAGGAACAATGGACGTTTCGCCAACGCCGCGCACGCCGTATGGATGATTGGGGTTGGGAATCTCCAGTATCTGGGTATCGATAAACGGCAAGTCCGAGCAGACGGGAATTCGATAATCCAGAAAGCCGGGATTTTGCAGCCGGCCATCGTCTCCGTAAATATATTCTTCATTGAGTGCCCAGCCGATGCCCTGTGCGGCCCCGCCCTGCATCTGTCCCTCCACGTAGGTGGGATGTATCGCCTTCCCCGCATCCTGGATGACCGTGTATCGGATAATCCGGGTCCCACCGGTCTCCGGATCCACTTCCACGTCGCATATGTGGCTGGCAAATGACACACCCGCGTTATCGGGCACTGATTCATTATGACCGGCGATGGGGCCGCCAGTGCTTGGCGACTGCGCAGCGATGTCTGCCAGTGAGAGCGGCTTCAGCCTGCTGTACTTGCTGCCCCTGGCTTTGGCGTGACCGTCCTTCCAGATGATATCCTCGATGGGGATCTCCCACATGATTGCCGCACGTTCGCGCAGGACTTCAATGGCCTGACGAGCGGCAAATACGATCGCCATGCCTGAGGAAAACGTTCCACGGCTGCCTTCTGTCGTATCGTTATGTCCCAGTGAACCGGTATCACCTATATGCGCTTTTACCTGCTTATAGGGAATGCCCAGTTCCTCAGCGGCGATTAGTGACAGCGACGCCCTGGAGCCGCCGACATCAATTGTTCCCACTGTCAGTGTGACTGAGCCGTCGGTTGCGATATTGAGATCCGCGCATGTTTGCCCACCGAAGTTAAACCAGAAGCCACAGGCCATGCCCCGGCCCTGGTTTTTCTTCAGCCTGGCCCGCATATGCGGGTGGTTTTTTACGGCCTGCAGCGTCGCCCCAATGCCGATCGGCCCGTATACGGGCCCATAGCATGCGCGTGTTCCTTCTCTGGCGGCATTCTTGATGCGTAAATCCAGCGGCTCGATGCCCAGCTCCTTCGCCACCATATCCATGGTGCTTTCCACGGCAAAGGCAATCATGGGTGCTGATGGCGCACGATAGGCCGCTACTTTGGGACGGTTTACCACCACGTCGTAGCCCAGGGTTTTGACGTTGGCCAGGTTATAGCAGGCGAAGGAAGTCATCGCCCCAATCGCGGCCCAGGGCATGCCGGGTATGGCGCCAGGGAATGGGCCGCTCTGGTATCGCAGTGCGGCAAAGGCCGCCGTAATCGTGCCGTCTTTCTTCGCCCCGATTTTTACATCGATCGAGGTGGATGAGGCTGGGCCACTCGCCCGGAACACCTCCTCCCGGCTCATGACTGCTTTTACAGGTCGGTTAGCTTTGCGGGACAAGGCCAGCACCACGGGCTCAATCCATACATGGGTTTTGCCCCCGAATCCGCCACCAATCTCTGACGAAGTCACTTTTAACTTGGCGATGTCCATACCCAGCAGGTTCGCGCAGACACTGCGGTAGGTAAAATGTCCCTGGGTAGTTACCCACAACTCTCCCGTTCCGTCGGGATTGACGCTGCCAACACACGCATGCGGTTCGATGTAGCCCTGGTGAACCTGCTCGGTTTTATAGCTTTTCTCGACAACGACATCAGCCTGGGCGAAGCCCGCGTCGACATCGCCGTGACCAAATTCAGCCACATTGTACAAATTTGAAGGTTTAGTAGGCCTGGGCTCCACACCGTTGGTATAGAGGTAATCGTGAATGACCGGGGCGTCGGGTTTCAGCGCTTCATCGACGTCGGTTACGTGGGGCAGCAGCTCATAGGTAACCTTGATGAGCTTCAATGCCTTTCTCGCGGTTTGTTCATCAACCGCGGCGACTGCGGCAACGGCGTGACCATCGTAAAGTGCTCGCCCCCGGGCCATACAATTTTCCAAAATATCCCTGGCGGCGGTATCGCCTTTGGTCAGGTCGGGCAGATCTTCGCTGGTGATAATGGCCTTCACACCGCTTAGCTTTTCGGCCCTGGCTGTAGAAATTTTCTTGATCCGGGCGTGTGCGTGGGGTGAGCGTAAAAATAGTCCAACCAGTTGACCGGGTGCATTGTGGTCTGCGCCGTACTTGGCGCGGCCGGTCACCTTGTCAACGCCATCCGGGCGTCTTACCCGGGAGCCGATGACCTTGAGTTTCTGCTTGGTATAGCTGGGATCGTTTGCCATGTCAGCTTCCTATCCGTATTCGTTACATCATTTTTTGTGGAATGCCGGGTAATTATTCTATCTAGCTCTTCTTGCTTTTCTTACGCCGACTTTTCTTCTTTTCCAATTGCCTCAGTTCTGTGGCAGTCGCCTGTACTGCGCGAACGATTTTATCGTAGCCGGTACACCGGCATAAATTACCGGCCAGTGCGTAGCGAATCTCTGTCTCTGTAGGTTGGGGGTTGCGATCCAATAATACTTTTGCAGCCATCAGAAACCCGGGGGTGCAGATTCCGCACTGCAAGGCCGCGTGCTCGATGAAGTTCTCCTGCAGAGGATGCAATTTGCCATTTTCGGCCATGCCCTCAATGGTGGCGATTTCCCGTCCATCCACTTCTGCGCCCAATACCAGGCAGGAGCACACCAGGCGGCCATCGAGCGTGACGCTGCAAGCGCCGCAGTCGCCCGTGCCACAGCCTTCCTTTACACCGGTTAAACCGAGTCGGTCGCGCAGGACGGCCAGCAGTGACTCTTGGGGTGGGCAGGCAAACTCCACCGCGTCGCCGTTGATTGTGGTTGATACCAGGACAGCAGCCATCATGCACCTCCTGCACGTTGAAAGGCGATTTGGGCGGCGCGCTTACCCAGTACGCCGGCGACCTTGGTGCGGTACTCGATGGTACCGCGCTTGTCATCGATGGGCTTACATGCAGCAGAACAGGCGGCAGCCAATTTGTGCAGGGCATCCTCATCCAATTTGCTTCCGATTATGGCTCTTGCCGCGGCGGGTACGAGAACCGCAGTCGGGGCCACGGCACCAAGAACCACCCTGGCAGTCTTGATTCGGCCGCGCTCCAGCGTGAGACTGACCCCGGCACTGACCACGGCGATATCCATTTCCGTTCTGGGGATAAAGCGCAGATAGGCATCCCCGGACCTGGCGGGACGCGCTGGCAGTACGATGGCTTCGATTACCTCTCCCCTGGCCAAAGAGGTTTGGCCGGGTCCGGTAACGATTTTTTCTACCGGAACTGTGCGACGCCCGGTCCGGCTCACCACCACTGCTTTCGCTCCGGCCGCTATCATGGCGGGTACACTGTCCGCCGCGGGAGATGCATTACATAGATTGCCGACCATAGTGCAGCGGCTTTGCACCTGGTCGGAACCAATCAAATTGGTCGCCTCAACCACCCCGGGCCAGGCCCTGGCAACGGCTTTGTGCTCACCGAGCTCAGCGCCTGAGACTGCAGCGCCGATGCGGGTGCCGCGAGCTGAATGCGTAATGGAATTCATGGCGGGGATGCGCTTGATATCCACCAGCAGCGCCGGCTCGATATGGCCGAGTTTCATTCGAACCAGGAGATCGGTTCCGCCGGCCAGCACGAAAGCCGCACCTGCCTCGCTCTCGAGCAATGCAGCGGCCTCTCTGGTTGTCGAGGGGGTTTCGTATCTCATCGGCTTTTACGCTCCCTTGGTAGCTTCAGGCGAAGCTCCGAGTATGGCCCTGCTATTGGAATTGATCAATGGTTCAGCACGGACGTATAGTTGCCCGTCACGACTGTGGGCCCGGCTTGAATACAGGCACTCGTCCCGCTATTCTCGCCAGGCAAACCGGGTAGCCAGCCCTGTCGCGACTCACTTCAAAAGCTGAATACGGGATAGATTACCAATGCAAGGAGTCGACCAGGAGGTATTGAAGAGCGCCCGGGACTGGTTGCGGGTCGCTCCAGTATGGCTTTGCACGATCGTGCAGACACTCGGATCTTCGCCCCGCCCTGTTGGCTCACTGGTAGCGATCACCGATGACGGCCGGCAGGTCGGCTCGGTCTCCGGGGGCTGCATCGAGGAGGACCTGATAGAGCGCATACGCGCCGGTGATTTTTCCGGCGAGCGGCCCGAATTGATCGAATACGGTGTCAATGCAGAGGAAAACGAACGTCTGGGCCTGCCCTGCGGCGGCCGTATAACACTGTTACTGCAGCGCCTGACCGAAGTTGATACGCCCTGGGTGACGAGCGTGTTGTCAGCGCTGGACAAGCGGCGCTGCATTGAACGCCATGTCGAGCTCACTACCGGCGCCACCTCCCTGGGGTCAGTGGCACATTTCACCTCACTCGAGCTGAGCACCCTGCGGCTACGCCAGTGCTTCGGTCCGCGCACACGCATGCTGCTGGTGGGCAGCGGGCAATTAGCCCACAGCCTGGCGGAGTTGGGCATCGCCATGGACTACGAGGTCATCGTAACCGACCCGCGACAGCAGTTTCTCGACCAGTGGCACGGGCCAGTCGTGCAACTGGTGCAAGGTATGCCGGATGATGTCATCCGTGATCTCGCGTCGGACCAGCACTCGGTAATCATAACTCTGACGCATGACCCGCGAATCGACGATATGGCCCTGATGGAAGCCCTCGGCACCAATGCCTGGTATGTGGGGGCCCTGGGCTCGACGCGCACGACCCAGAAAAGGCTGCTCCGTCTGCGGCAGCTCGATGTTCCCGAAGAGCAGATTGCCCGCTTGCACGCGCCGGTGGGCTTGGATATCGGCAGCAAGACCCCTATCGAAATCGCTGTATCCATCATGGCGGAACTGACTCAATTGCGGCGCAGGTCCGCCGTTTGATCAACGTCGGTATTCTTGTTTTGGCGGCTGGGCGCTCCTCTCGATTCGGCGCCGATAAACGACTGGCCGAACTGCCTGGGGGCCGCCGCGTAATAGATACCCTGTTGGATAACGTGCGCGCGAGTGGCCTCAAGTTCACGGTGTGTCTGGGGGTAAAAGATAATCACATCGCCGACCGGCTGCGAGAAGATAATGTTCCCTGTATACAGTGCAGTCGTGCCGAAGAAGGCATGGGGGGCACACTGGCCGAGGCAAGCTCCCATATCCAGGGCTGGGATGGCGTGATAGTTGCTTTGGCAGACATGCCATGGATCGCGCCGGACACCTATCTGGAGGTGGCGAGCCGGTTGTCCGCAACAACAATCTGCGTACCCAGCCGGGAGCGGCGCAGAGGACATCCAGTGGGTTTTGGCAGCGACTTTTATTCGGAGCTACAGTCCCTTGGCGGCGACACCGGAGCAAGGCACCTGCTCAGCAGGTATGCCAGCCAGGTCGTGGAGCTACCGGTAAATGATGCGGCAATCCATCGGGATATCGACCTCCCATCTGACATCCAGGACATTCCCGTAACCTGAGCCCGCTTGACCGGCTATCCCCGCAAAGGCAACAACAAGTTCACACCCGAGCCTGGGGTATTGGCATTTTTCAATAGTATCAATAGCTTAGCCACTGCCACCTCGGCGGAAGGATGTTAACCGGGGAAAGCATGAAAGATGTCATCTTCCTGATTTCGCACCTGGGGGTGCCAATTACCCAGCTAACAGCATGATCAGGCAGTTAGTTGTTCAGCCCTGGTTCGGAGTTCGGTATCGGGCCAGGTCTACCGTAGTCAGGCCCTTGAATTGAAAGCGCCTGCCTGTCATCCAATGGGTACTGTAACTGCGTATCCCACGCATGAAGCACAAGGTGTTACCCGAAAAGACCTGCCAGGTTTGCCAGCGACCGTTCCGCTGGCGGCGCAAGTGGCAGCGCGACTGGGACGCAGTGCGCTACTGCTCCCAACGCTGCCGGCGCAACCGGCTCTCTATCGCTGAGGATTTAAAGACATGAACCCCTTTCCTGCCCCGCACTCACTCAGTCTCGCGGGGTCATAGCGAACATGCCAGAAGGACCGGAAATCCGGCGCGCGGCCGATAACATAGCCGCAGTACTGGTGGGAGAAACCGTTCAAACAGTGCGCTTCGGGCAGCCGCGCCTGCGGCATAATGCACGGAAGCTGCGGGGCCACCGCGTCACCGCCATAGAAACCCGCGGCAAGGCGCTGCTGACCCACTTCGAACACGGCTACAGTATCTACTCGCACAACCAGCTTTACGGTGTGTGGCGCGTGGTGCAGGGGCACAAGCTACCCAGGACCAGCCGCTCCATGCGGCTGTTGCTGCAGACCGACACCGACAGCGCGATCCTGTACAGCGCATCCGATATCAGCGTGTGGCCGACGCCGGAGCTTCCAGAGCACCCTTTCCTGTCACGGATAGGTCCGGACATCATGGACGCCACGCTGGGCTGGAGGGACATCGCTGCGCGCCTGACCGAGCAGAAGTTTTCCGGCAAGACCCTTGCCACTCTTTACCTGGACCAGGCATTCCTCGCAGGCAACGGCAACTACCTGCGCTCCGAGATACTGCACCGCGCAAACCTGCACCCCCTGCGCAGGCCCTGCGATCTTTCCCGCGCTGAGATCGGCAAACTGGCGCGGGAGACCCTGGGCATCAGCCGCCGCAGCTACGATACCGGGGGCATCACGGTGGCCGCGCGACTCGAAACGACGTTAAAACGGCAGGGTGCAAGACGCGGCCAGCGCCGCTTCTACGTCTTCGGCCGCGCTGGCCTGCCCTGCTACCAATGCGGCGCCGAAATCGACCGATTGGAACTCGCGGGCCGTCGCCTGTACCTCTGCCCCAACTGCCAGCAGCCCTGACCCGACGCGGCTAGCCCAGCCGGCGTCGCTGCCGTCCCACCCACGCAAAATGCCGTGCCAGCACCGGGTCGGCCGCCAGCGCTTCCGGCGACGACAACGCGCCGGCTAATTCGCCTTCCGAATAAGTAGCGTGAATCCCGTCATGACAGTCGCGACAGAGATAGATCCCCAGGGCCAGCTGCTCGCGACTGAAGCGGCGCCGGTAACGCTGACGCCGGTGCACCTTCTTCGGGATCAGGTGGTGAAACGTGAGGGCCAATCGGCGACCGCAGAACGGACAAGGGCTAAGCTCCCGGCACCTGGATGAGTTTGTAACCGTGAATGAGGCCATAGGTGATATACGCGAGCGAACCCGCGCCGGTTTCCACGCGCCCGGCAAGTTGAATTGGCGCGCCGTGGCTGATTAGTGCACTGGCTGATATGCCTGCCCGATCTCGCCTGGCAAATCCCATGCCGGCGCTTGCCACCGTAGTCATCTCAAATGTACCGGGCCCCAAAGCTAGCAAGCGGAAAAGTGCGAAAAACCCGCGAAACGCAAAGTGAGGGCGCAGTAATACCCTGGCTGGTATCGGCACGTTAAGCTGTTTATGGCGAATCAGTAATGCGTCAATAATGCAAGACGGTTAACTGCTACCGACTTCACCGACGGGTATTATTTTCGAAGAACCACGCATCAGGGGCGCTATAATCACAACCCCAATCAGGTTTTTTTGCTCTAATGACATTGGCGTTTCTACGCCAGGCCAAAGTTGAAAGGAATGGTTGGCTGCGTTACCGCCCGCCCGAGCCTGTCGCTTTTTTTGCGACTCCATATCTACCCTTGAGAGAGACTGGCATGACTTTATCAATTGAAGATAAGTTTGAGCTACACGAATTGGCAGGGCGCTATGGCGATATCATTGATGACAGGAATTGGTCCGCTCTGGACACCATTTTTACTGAAGATGCCGTTTTCGAAGTCATCGACCTGGTTACAATGAACGGGCTAACTGAAATAAAGCGATATATGGCTGAGGACGGAAGGCACCCGCTCGCGCATTTAATCACCAACATCCATGTTGAGGAGGGAAACGGCCACATCAAGCTCTTCAGCCGCGGCATCTTTCCATTCAGCTCAGACACAGGCGGCGCGGGGCACAGGGTTTTTTATGGGTCGTACTACGACGAGGTCCTCAAAACCCCGAACGGCTGGCGAATTTCTCATCGAATCTTTTCGACCCGGCGTCAGGGCGATGTAAATCAGTGAGTTTTTGAAATGCCAAGCCAGGCTGCGCGAGGCGAATTACTAATTCTTCAATGGAATTAAATGGTTAGTGGCTGCTGCCTGAACCGGCAGGCGTCGCCCTTTAACACGCAGTTGTTGCCGTGCCATCTATGGCGCATATGTGCCAGCTTCAGCCATCTGATTCATCCGGGATTTATGTCAATGCCGCTGTAACTGACAGGCCGCTATGTCCTAATCCCGGAAATCGTTCTATCCTGACCGCATGCCTAACCGCAAGGAGATGTTACTTGGGCAGTCCATATCCCAGGCCAATCGGATTAATCGCCCGTGGCGCAGTGGTCTCCTGCCTCTCAACCATCATGATCTCTTCTGGTGGCTGTGGTGGCTTTTCCGGTGCTATCGCTGGCGCGGCTTTCGAAGGAGGCCTGCTGGGAGCTGGGGTCGCCGCCTCACCCGAAGAAGGAAACTGGCCTTTCGATGCCAGCCCCAGAAACCTTGGACTGGAGTGTGGAGCAGAAGAAATCCTGATTAAGGTATCGCCGGATAAAGCCGTTTTCACCATATCCGGAGACTTTGTGGAATTGGAGCGTGACCACACAAAGCCGGAACAATTTCGCTACTTCCGCATGACCCGACTACCTCGGGAGGATGATGATTTTATAGTGACAGAAAAAAGCGTGGACGAGTTCAGAACAGACTGGTTTGCGCTGCGCAGTGATAAGCTGGCAGAACTCAAGTATGGTGATAAGACTACATCCTGCACTATAGCGAGCCAGCAACCTGCGTCTTGATGAAGCACTCCTGCAGTTTTCCGTGTCCAGCGCTTTTGGGTCCATTTGAATGCTGAACATGAGTCCGGGTCGATTACCGCTGAATGTCAGGCGAATACTCCAGGCTGCTGACCTCCGCATCAATATCTGATAACACAAGCATCCCCGAAAGTGGCCCGGGCTTGAAACTGGCATCACCAATCTCAGCTCAGGCCCCTGGGTTAGCTGATTTGATTGTCAGGAAAAGCCCTATAGTCATGTAATAAATTTCGGGAAAACCGCATCATTTTCTTCGATTACCGACGATTCCCCACGAACTCCAAAGAACGGGCTATGTTGGTACTTTTTCCAGGGGGTATTTTTCGAAAGAGCTTTCACGGCTTGATTTCCTGTGCGAAAAAAAGAAGTAGCCCTATTACGGTGGCCGGTATTTTGAGGCGCTGGCAGTTGACCGGGCAGTGAGCTATGCTCGAGAAGAATTGCGGTAAAGCGCGTACATCAGAATCGAATGATTTTGGCACTCAATAGGAAAATATTATGTCAGGTCTATTCAGTTTGGCGGCAGTATCGATTCTGGCAGCTGTTTTGGCGGGGTGTTCAGCCACACATCACGTTGAGGACGTGCGCGCAGAGGATGCCGACCGGGTTACCGTCGGGACGGTACAGAAGGAAATCAAACTTGGCATGTCCGGCGCGGACGTGGCGACGGTTCTCGGTTCACCCAATATCGTTACCACCGACAGCGAGCGTCGTGAAACCTGGGTGTACGACAAGATCTCAACCGAGGTGGCCTACTCCAAGAGCGGCGGGTCCATCGTCGGACTCATTTTTTCCAGCACAGGTGGCGGTCTTGGTGGCGGCTATTCCAAGGCCGGCGCCACCAGTACCACCCAGCGTACCCTGACCGTTGTCATCAAGTTCGATAGCGACGGCCTCGTGCGCGACTTCAGTTACCACGCCTCGCAATTCTGATACCGACAGGTGGCTGAATTGCCGCAGCACGGTCGTTTTTTCAGCGCACTGCTGCTATGCGGGCTTGTGGCCGGGTGTGAAAGCATTCCCGAGGAAGCCTACTGGCTGCCGCCGAGCTCGCAGAGTGTGCGCGAGGCGCAGACACGGACGTTTGAGGTCCCCAGTGAAGTCAATATCCTGCAGGCCTCCGTGGCCTTGATGCAGGACATGGAGTATAACTTCGACACCATTGAATATCCGCTCGGTGTACTGAGTGGCTCTAAAACTGTCGACGCGGATTCCATGCTGCGCAACGCCGGGCTCGTCGCCGCAGATATCGTGCTGTCGCTTCTGTCCATTGTTGGTGGTACTGCTCCCGGGGGCAGTCTCTATGCTGGCGCCGACGATGAGATTAACCTCACCGTGACAATGGTGGTT
Organism: Haliea sp.; assembly: GCA_024642265.1. Classification (GTDB taxonomy): domain Bacteria; phylum Pseudomonadota; class Gammaproteobacteria; order Pseudomonadales; family Halieaceae; genus JARRPM01. Next base: position 12,855 of record JAHEBL010000072.1, read on the forward strand.
CTGCCGAGCCTGGACAGTGAAGGCCAGTACTCCGCTCGTATAACGATAAGGAGCGAACTCATCGACAAGTCGGATCGCGTCAAAAAGGTTCGTATGATCGAAAATCCCGCCTTATACCAGGAGATTTTTGAGAAATTGTCCAAGTCATTGTTTCTGGAAGGTGTGAAGTGATGAGCCGTCGCTTGCTGTGCCTGGCCATGTTTATCTGCGTGGCCATCATGGGCTGCGCCACCGCGACCCCGGACGTCACCGGCTCCGGCAGCCAGTTGCAGACTCGTCAGCTCCAGACGCGCGACTACGATACTCTCGATAAAGCGAAAACCATGCGCTCAGTCGTGGCGACGCTTCAGGATCTCGGGTTTACCATTGACAGCGCGGACCCGACGCTGGGCACTATTACCGGTACCCGGGTCTACTACGAGAGCGATTACAGAAACTTCACCATGCGCATGACCGTGACGGTACGGGAACAGGAAGGTAAGCGCGTATCTGTGCGGGCCAACGCCAGGCTCGATGACAAGGCCATTGCCGACCCCAGAACATACCAGGACTTTTTCGCCGCTCTCGACAAGGCCATGTTCCTGACCCTGCAGAAGGTCGACTAGCTACCGGTGTTGTACTTCGGCATGGGCTGACTAAACAGGCGATACCTGTAAATGGCCACTTCTTCCCTTACTCACGTAATCAGTCAGTTGGTCCTTCGAACCCGGCGCGGAGTTCACACCCACGCCTCGATATACCAGTGACAACCCTGTGGTGGACTCAATATCCAATAAGTCACATCACAGTCAGCCTGGCAGGGAAAAAGGCGCAAACCAGTAGGTGGCAATAACGGCTGTGCAGGCGATCCCCAGCCACGCTTCACACACCCATCTAAGTAACGGTGTCGCGTCGCGCACCTCCATGAAGACCATAAGCACCATGCGGGCCTTAAAGAAAGCCACGAACAGGACTGCTGTGCCGACCCAGACGCCCTGCATCGAGGCATCCAGCCACCAGGAGAGTAATGATGCGAGAGAGAGAAACAGCCACGTAAGAAAAAAAAGCCTGGTCATGATCGTCTCAGTGCAGCAGGTAGAGCAGCGGAAAGAGGATTATCCAGACGAGGTCGAGCATGTGCCAGAAGCAGCTCGAAAATCCCACCAGCGTCTCGCTGACCTCGGCGTCCGTCGCCAATGCGCTCCTCAGGTGCAGGGCCATCGCTCCCAACAGCGCCATACCTACAACCAGGTGCAGCAGGTGGATACCTGTCAGCATGAAGTAGAACATATAGAATTCATCGGTTAGCACGTTAACACCCTCGCGGAATGCGCGACCGTACTCGAAGACCTTCACTGCCACGAAGGCTGCACCACAGCAGAGAGCGCCGGCCAAGTGAGGTAGAGCGCGCCGGCGCCTATCGACTTCTCGCAACGCGTTCACCGCGGTGGCCACGAACCAGGAACTCCCCAGCAATATCAGCGTGTTCAGTAAGCCAAGGGTCTGACTGAGTGTCGCACTGGACGCATGAAACAGATCGATCGAAAGTGCACGGTAATATAGGAAGGTCGTGAAGAAGAGCGTGAAGACACTGAGCTCCCCGAGCACGACCACCCATACGCCGGCCTCAACCTGATTGGGCGCGCGCTCGCCCATGGCAATGCTCACCGTTCGCTTATGCCAGCTTCTTCGCGGATTGCTTTGAGTAAATACACAGTTAACGTGATCCACCACACAATAAAGATCAGCAACGGGATCCATAACGCGAGCAGACCGCTCCAGGCAAAAGGACCATTGTGAAAGAGCACGGCGGCGAATCCTGGAGCGGACAGCAGCGCAGCCCAGATGCTCAGGTAACCTACCCACCGTGGCATTACCGATGGCTCGCCTCGATCCGAAAGGATTGCAGCGCCGACGGCGCACATCCAAAAGACAATCATGGACACAGGCGTGATGAAAGTGAGCCAGCCAAGGTCGTTCAGCAGCTGTATCAGCTCCGGATTGCGATCAGCGCGAAAGGCTGCCGCCGCGAAGAAAACCAGTGCTGCAGACACTAACCATACTGTGAGTGTGGCACAGGCGAGCTGGGTTTGCGCCCAGATCGGTCGTGCGCCCTCCATACGCCGCATTTGATCGCCCAGCACTGCCGACATCGGCAGGAGGCCACCGACACAGGCCAGCGCCATCATTAATCCCAACTTCTGGAGTATGCCGCCTTCTGTCACGAATGCGGCAACCTCCTGGGGGGTAGCCGAGGGGGAGATCGGCGGGAGCAGAAACGAGGCGAGTATACCCCAGCCAAGCGGGAGGCCGATTGTGAATAACGTGCCGCACCATACTGCAATTCGATGACTGCTGCGCTGTCGGGGGCACAGGTTACTCGCCGGTTGTGTGGTGCTCACTGTTACTCTCCTGTCTTGACCTGGTCAAAAAATCGCGTGGCTGGCGGGTAAGACACAGGCAGGTCTGGGCAACCTGACTCATTGAAGCTCCGGAACTCTGCCAGCTGGTATCAGCTTACCACCCCGGTCCACTCAAGGAACGTACTGATCCCGAGATCACGGTGAGCGCCTCCGCCAGGATTTGCCTGAAGATGAGCATCAACCGCTTTAACGTCTTGTTTCACGGCCCTCGACAGTTATTGATTGTGTTCTAACCCTGTGAATGGCTACTGGTGGAAGAGCAGCCCCGGTATGAGCCGATAATGAACAGAAAATTTCTCAAATCTGCGGATGAATTACTGTCGGGTATATCCCCGAAGTATGCAGCCACCTCGGACAAAGCTCGCGGCATGTCGCCAGACCTTGTTTGTAAGATACCTGTTGACCCGGAAGTCAACCAGGAGCGCTCAATGAGACCATTAGTTATTCTTATCGCCTTATTGCACTTATATGGCTGCTCCACATCGGTTTAGACTATTGACTCCGGGGTGTTAAACGCGAATCACGTCATACCTCGGGACCAGGAGTATTTTGCATTCAACCGCACGATTCCGGCGGTGATCCGGATTCCTCAAGCCTGAGCATGTGCTCACCAGGGCCACTGAATGTCGTGTTGATGTAGTAGTTTTTGAAATTTCCGCGCGGTCGCGGCGTGCACGTAATTTAGTACACTCACTTCAACAGCAGGTTCAGCAGCGGGTTCCGCAGCCATAGTGACGCCTGGGATGCAGCTTGCGAGGACTACCGTCAAGAAGGAACTGCCGGTCTTCAGTTATAAAGGTATTCTCATTTTCTCAAATCCGTGCGAATTAGTGGTTCCAACAAGTGTTTTCGCTCACATGATTGAGATTTGTATATCGTCAATACTTACCCTGCACCCTGGCTACCAGAAAATCGACAGCGGCTTTTACTTTTGGGACCAGGTAGCCCTGCTTCTGATACAGCAGATAAACTGCCAGATCCATATTCTGAGTAATGTATAACACCCGGTCAAAGAACAACTCCTGCAATTCCCCAGACTCAACATACGAGGTTAATGCCCACCTTGGGGCCATCATTATTCCGTGACCGGCAATGGCTTTCTCCGCCAACCAGCGCCCATTATTTGATACCGCCACTACAGGCCCGGACACATCGTGCCACTGGCCGTCGATATTACAGAGCCAGGGTGAGGGTCCATTGGGCGTGCGGAAATACAAGCCCTTGTGATGGCGGAGTTCCATCACATTTTGGGGTGTGCCCACTTCTGCAAGATAACCCGGAGCGGCGACGGGGATAAATTCATTATCCATCAGCCGGATGGCCAGCACCCGCTCGTTGGGGGCATACCCACCTCGAATGGCAATATCGATGTCATCCCGGCCTAAACTGGACAGCTCATCACTCAAGCTCACATCCAGAATAATCTCGGGATAACGCTCACTGAATTCGCCAAGCAAAGGCATTAGTATGCGCTCTCCAAATCCCACCATGGAGCTGATGCGCAGTTGCCCCATCGGTTTTGCCTGATAGCTGCGCACTGTCTCATTGCTTTGCTCTAACTGATGCAGAATATCCTGCATTTGGCTGTAGTAGATTCGTCCTACTTCGGTCAGCTTCACTACCCGGGTTGACCGCTTTAACAAGGTGGCCCCCAAACTTTTCTCCAGGTCGGCAACCCTGCGCGACAAGGATGAGGGCGGCACCGCAAAGCTACTGGCGGCTTTGGTAAAACTGCCGGTTTCAGCCACCTTGCTGAAGTAGCGTATTGCGCGAAGTTGGTCCATAGCTGCTCCCTACCCGGGTGCTCCGGGTGTTTCCAAACTATTATTGTCTTTATAACAATTATAATACCCATTTAACCCCATATATCTATTCATATAATACAGCAATACTGTGCCTACCTTCCGAGATTGAGGGGCTAATTAAAAAGTGGAGAGAAAACTATGAGTACCTATACCGCCATAAAGCTGATTGCGCGCCCCGAACCGGGGCCTGTAGAGCCCGATATATTTGAAGTCGTACAGAAAGAAATCCCCAGCGCTGGCCCCGGGCAAATCCTCGTCAAGCAAACCCACATGTCGCTGGACCCGGCAATGCTGGGCTGGATGAGCCCGGACCCGGAAAGCTATATACCACCGGTGGCCCTGGGCGACGTGATGCGCTCGTCGGGTTTGGGCGAGGTAATTGAAAGCAATCACCCTGACTTTGTCATTGGTGATCGCGTTATGGGCCTGATGGGATGGACGGAATACCTCGTCAGCTCCGGTGAAGGATTGAACAAGGTACAGCCGGGGCCGGACGCCGAGGCCGTACTATCCATTTTTGCACTGCCGGGATTGACGGCCACCCAGGGCCTGTTCGGATTTGGTGACCCGAAAGCGGGCGAGACAATTGTGGTCAGTGGCGCAGCCGGCTCAGTTGGTTCAATTGTTGGTCAATTGGCCAAGGCAGAGGGTTTGAACGTGATCGGCGTCGCTGGCAATGACGAAAAATGCGAGTGGATCGTCTCCGAATTGGGTTTTGATGGCGCCATTAATTACAAGACAGCTGATATTGGCGCAAAGCTGACAGAGCTTGCACCCAGTGGCGTCGATATCTATTTTGAAAACACTGGCGGCCCTATCCAGCAGCATGTGTTTGACCGCATGAATGCCCATGGGCGCATAGTGGTCTGTGGGATGATTGCTGACTACGGTAAGGAGATACCGGATGCCGGTCCTAACTGGATCCCCATCATCAAGAAACGTCTCACCATTCAGGGCTTCGCGATGCCGGACCATTTCTCTCAAGTGCCGGAATTGTTGGGCAAACTGACACCTTATGTCATGCAGGGGAAAATAAAGTACCGGGCCCACGTATTGGAAGGCCTGGAGTCGGCCATCAGCGGCCTGAATCTGTTTTTCACAGGCGACAACAAGGGCAAGCTGATCGTAAAGCTGTAGAACCCGGCCACGGGAGT
>JAHEBL010000073.1 GCA_024642265.1 Haliea sp.
CGGTGAACCAGCACCCGGGGCTGCTCCAGCGCGCTGGCGACCAGCGTGTCGAAAGTCGCCGCCAGCAGCTGCTCCTCGTCGGCTGCCAGTGACTGGCCCAGCAGGGCATCGACGAACCAGGTGGGAAACCTGCCCAGCTCCTCGCGCAAGAGGGTCTCATCATAGACGGGGAGCGCCAGCTTGCCGGTATCGATGGCCGCGATCTGCAGCAGCAATTCCATGGCGCCGCAGTATGGCGCGTCTCCAGCGCCCGCCTGCAGGCAGGGCAGCAGTAATCGATCCCCCAGGTCCTCCAGCGCCAGGTAGCCCTTCTCCAGGTTGGCGGCGTGCAGGGACGGCACCTTGACCCCCGCCTGCGCCAGCAGCTCGCGCACTGTGAGAAACGCCTGGTTTTTCTCGGTGGCGGGTGGTGCATCAACCAATATGTAGCTGGATCCGCCAATCCCGGTGCGAAAGTAGCGCCGGTTACTGGCATCGCCCGCTACCACCGACAGCTCGGGCCGCGGGCCTGCGGCGTCCGGCGCCAGCACCGACAGCGCCCAATTCAACAGCTCATCTGGCGGGGGACGGGGTATCACTTGGTTCTCCACTTCGAATATTTGACGGACAAGGGCCGGGCGATGCTTTAGAATCCGCGTTTAACCCGCGCACATGCTCTGACATAAATGATATCTGACTTTGCCAGACTACTCGCCCGCACGCTGCATTTATCGGCGCCCGCGGCGGCCCTCCTGATCAGTTTCACAATATCGCTCCCGGCACTGTCACAGAATACCAAGCATGTGGCCTGTACGGCCAACGAAAGCGGTGACGGGTGGGATTGCGACCACGGGAAGCCCGCGGCCGCACCTGCGCCAAAAGCCGCACCTGCCAGGGCTGCCGCACCAGCTGCGGCGCCGGTATCCGCAGCCATAGCTGTGCCGGCTGCAGCCGTTACGGCGGGCGCGACTGGGCCCGCTGCCGCCGCCACACCTCCTGCTACACCCGCGCCGGTTGCGGCTGCACCGACCACCGGGGAAACCGCGCCGATTGCAGCATCCACTCCCGTAGAGCATGCGCTGGACTGGACACCAATGGACCTGGTTCCAGAGGGTCTGCGTGATCTCGATTGCCAGCTGTGCGATGGCCGCTACATGGACCCCCTGGCAAATGAGGACCAGAACGCGGATCCGGACGAGGCGAACGTCGAGGCCTCTGCTACCAGCACCGAGCTGCAGGGTGACGTGGTGCGCTTCTATGGCGGGGTCAAGGTCAGCCAGGGCTACCGGCGCATGCAGGGTGACGAGGCCACCATCAACCGCGACACAGGAGAAGCCGTGCTCACCGGCGGCGTGACGCTGCGCGAGCCGGGCATTCTGCTGCAGGGGTCACGCGCCGAAATATTTTCCGAAACAGGGGAAGCGACCCTGGATGACAGCAAGTTCGTGATCCACCCCGACCACCTGCAGGGCACTGCTGACCTGCTGGAACGGGATGCGGACGGACTGATCCATGTACACAACGGCAGCTTCAGCTATTGCCCGCCCGGCGATGAAGACTGGATGATTCGGGCCGACACGATCGACCTGGACCTGGAAGACGGGCTGGGCACCGCCCGCGGTGCAACTGTGGATATCGCCGGCCTGCCGGTGTTTTACACGCCCTGGCTGCAATTTCCCCTGGACGACCGTCGCCGCACCGGCCTGCTGTGGCCGGATTTCGGCAACGACAGTACCGGCGGACTGGACATAACCGCCCCCGTCTACTTCAACCTGGCACCAAACTACGATGCGCTCTACTCGCCGCGCTATATCCAGGAGCGGGGCCTCAACAACGAACTCAAGATGCGCTACCTGAACAAGTACCTTGGCTATTGGGAAGTCGGCGGTACCTATATGAACAGCGACAGTCGCTACAGGGACCAGATCCCGGCAGGCAAGAGTGACGATCGCTGGCTGACCGTGGTGCGCCAGAACGGCCTGGTCGACCAGCGCTGGCGCTCGCGGATCGACTACAGCAAAGCCAGCGACATCGACTACATGAAAGACCTGGAAACCTCGAGCCTGACAGCACAGCGTCGCACCAGCCTGTTGCAGATGGCATCGCTGGATTATCTGGGCGACAGCTGGCTGGTAAGCCTGGAAATGGAGCAATACCAGTCGCTGGCGGACGACATCAATGATGTCTATAAAAAGCTGCCCCAGCTTACCGCCCAGTACCGCAGCGACAACGCGCCCTTCGAACTGCAGCCCATCCTGCTGGCCCAGTACTCCAATTTCGACGCCGATGAAAACGTGGTAACCGGCGAGCGCGTGTACTCCGAGGGCGGGGTCGCGTTCCCGATGAACTGGTCCTACGGCTTCCTGAAGCCGACAGCAAAGTACCGGCAGCTCTACTATGAACTGAGTGACGCGGAATTTTTTACCGACAACAGTCCTTCTACCGGGTCTGCCATGGCCAGCCTGGATGGTGGCCTGTATTTCGAACGCGAAACCAGTTTTGCGGGAGAGGGCCTGCTGCAGACACTGGAGCCGCGCATCTACTACCTGTATTCAGGCTACGAAAACCAGGAAGACCAGCCCGACTTTGACAGCGCGGAGCTTACCTTCTCCTACAACCAGCTGTTTCGCGAGACCCGCTTCTCGGGTCGCGACCGCATCGATGACGCCAACCGCCTGTCGGTGGGTATCAGTTCACAGCTGATCGATTCCCAGAACGGCCAGAACTTACTGGGGGCCAGCATCGGCCAGATATTCTACTTCCGCGACCGCAAGGTACGCCTGATACCGGGTGCCAGCCCGCTGGATGAAAACAGTTCGGAAATCGCCGCCGACCTTACCTTCACCCCCGACCGCCACCTGAGCTTTCGCACCGACCTGGTATATGACCCCCACGACGGCGACATGGACTCCGCCAACGTCCTGGCCGGCTATACCATGGACAATGGCGCCATATTCAACGCGGGCTATTCCTATAACCAGCCGCTGCAATTGTCGGGGCTGCAGGCGGAAACCGAGCAGGTGACCGCCTCCACTTATCTGCCCGTGTATACCAACTGGCGCCTGTTCGGTGCTGTAAACTACAGCCTGATCGACGACCAGGCCATCGAGCAGATGCTCGGCGTCGAGTATGAAAACTGCTGCTGGATCGTGCGCTTGATGCACCTGCGCTATTACGACAACGATACCTCGGGCTTTTTTCCCGATTTCAACAATCCCGACCTGGAACAGGAACACACAACGCAGGTCCAATTCGTTCTCAAGGGTATGGGCGGCTTCGGCAGTCGAATTACCAACATTCTTGAAGATATGATCAGAGGTTATGAAGAGCGTGAATATTAAGGGTTTACTCGTGGCGGCCAGCCTGGCGGCCATTTTTTTACTTGCCCCCGGGGTACGAGCGGCCACCGAGCTGATGGACCAGGTGGTGGCGATCGTCGACGACGACATCATTATGGCCAGCGAATTGCGGGAGCGGGTTGACGCCCTGACCCAGACGCTCCAGTCACGGGGCATGGACCTGCCGCCCGAGGACGAGATGATCCGCGAAACCCTGGACCGGCTGATTCTTGAAAGCATCCAGCTGCAGAAGGGTCTGCGCGTGGGTGTACGCATATCGGATGCCCAGCTGGATGCGGCAATCCAGAACATCGCAGCCCAGAATCGCATGACGCTTGAGCAATTCAGAGAGGCGCTGGAGCAACAGGGCCAGTCTTATCCGGCGATGCGCGAACAGGTCCGCAAGGAAATGATCATCCAGCGGGTACAGGCCGGCAACGTCAACCAGCGCATCCAGATCACGCCCAAGGAAGTGGATAACTTTCTCGCCACCCAGGACGGCAAGAAGCTGACGCAGGCGGAATACCACATGCTGCACGCGCTGCTGCCGATCTCACCGGATGCCAGCCCCGCACAGGTGGCGGGCGCAAAGGCCCAGGTGGACCAAATGGTGCAGCGCATTCGCGCTGGCCAGCCCTTCGAGCAGGTAATCCGCTCGAGCACCGGCCAGTACCGTTTCAACGGTGGCGACCTGGGCTGGCGCAAGGCCGAGGATCTGCCATCGCTGTTCTCGGACGTGGCGCCCAAGCTCGCCAAGGGGCAAACCTCTGACCCCATTCGCAGCGACAGCGGCTTTCACCTGATCTACATGGAGGATATCCGCGGCGGCGAGCAGATCGTGGCCCAGACCAGGGTGCGCCACATACTGGTGAAGCCCTCCGAGATCCTCACCGATGAACAGGCCCGCGAGCTCGTGCTGAGCCTGCGCAAGCGGGTTCAAGGCGGGGAAGACTTCGCCGCCCTGGCAAAGGAGTACTCCGAGGACATCGGCTCAGCCCAGGAGGGCGGCGAGCTGGGCTGGACCACCCCGGGGCAAATGGTGCCCGAGTTCGAACAGGCGATGACTGCCACCGCGGTGGGTGAGATTTCCGAACCGGTGCGCACCCAGTTTGGCTGGCACATCCTCGAGGTGGAGGGCCGCCGCGACGAGGACATGACCAACCAGGCGCTGCGCAACAAAGCCGGTGAGTACCTGCACAACCGCAAATACCAGGAGGAGCTGGACGCCTGGTTGCAGCAGATTCGCGACGAAGCCTTCGTGGATATCAAATAGGGATAGCCTTCCGTGGCCATCCCGAGAATCGCCATCACCGCGGGGGAACCCGCGGGCATAGGCCCGGACATCGTGCTGAACGCGGCCCTGCAGCCATGGCAGGCGGAGCTGGTGGCTGTAGCCGACCCCACCCTGCTGGCAGAGCGGGCCGCCCTGCTGGGCCTACCCGTCACACTGGAGACGGCAGACCTTACCGCAGCGCCAAAGACCCACACACCCGGCACGCTGCGGGTGCTGCCGGTGGCGCTGGCCGGAGCCTGCCGCCCGGGTAAGCTGGACCCTGTCAACGCCCCCTACGTCGTGGCCACACTGCAGCAGGCGGTAGACGGCTGCCTGCGGCGGGATTTCCATGCAATGGTCACCGCACCGGTACAGAAGTCCGTGATAAATGACGCCGGCATCCCCTTCAGCGGACACACCGAATTCCTGGCCCTGGCGACCGGCACTGCCAGGGTCGTCATGATGCTTGCCACCCCGGGCATGCGAGTGGCGCTGGCCACCACCCACCTGCCACTGGCCGCGGTGCCGGCGGCCATCACCCGGGAGTTGCTGCTGGAAACGCTGCAGATACTGGTGCAGGATTTGCGCGACAGATTCGGCCTGGCGCGGCCGCGGGTGGCAGTGCTGGGACTGAACCCGCACGCGGGAGAAGGTGGACACATGGGCCGCGAGGAAATCGATACCATTATTCCGGCGCTGGAGCAGCTGCGCGCCCTTGGCATGGACCTGCAGGGTCCGCTACCGGCCGATACCGCTTTCAATCCCAAGGTGCTTGGACAGTGCGACGCCGTGTTCGCGATGTATCACGACCAGGGCCTGCCAGTGCTGAAATACGCCGGCTTTGGCAATGCCGTCAATATCACCCTGGGCTTACCCATCGTGCGCACCTCGGTAGACCACGGCACGGCACTGGACCTGGCCGGCAGCGGCAGGGCTGACGCGGGCAGCCTGGAACAGGCGCTGGCCCATGCCATCAGCATGGCTGGCCGACAAGTTATCGATTGAGTTCCCCGCGGCGGCGCGCCGGGTATGTTCGGGGATGGCTTAGCCGATATCGTTGTAGGCTTTCAGCACATCGGCCGGATCACCCTCAGCCAGGATGGCTCCCTTGTAAAGGCACACCGCCCGGTTGCAGATTTCCCTGACCTGGCCTTCCATATGGGAAACGAAGACCACCGTCTGGTCACTACTGATGCGGCTCTTCATCGCCGCCTCGGCCTTTTCCCGGAACTGGGCGTCTCCCACACTCAAAACCTCGTCTATCAGCAGGATGTCGACATGTGTCTTGAGGGCAGTGGTAAAGCCCAGTCGCGCCAGCATTCCGGATGAATAGGTTTTGACCCGCTCTTCAAAGGAATCGCCGAGCTCTGAAAACTCCTTGATCTCCTCCAGATAACTGCGGGCCTGCCTGGCACTTGCTCCCTGCAACATCGCGGCGAGCATGGCGTTATCGCGGCCCGAGAGATCGGGCCGAAAACCCAGGCCAATTGTCAGCAGGGACGAGGTTTTGCCCGGGCGCTGCCATACCTTGCCGCTGGTGGGCGCTAGAATACCCGCCATCAGGCGCAGCATGGTGGACTTGCCCACCCCGTTGCGGCCGATGATACCCAGCGTTTCCCCCTCGTAGACCTGCAGCGATACCGAGTCCAGTACATGATGGGACCCATGGTCAAAGGATTTGCGACTCGAATGGTAGCTCAGGGACACGTTTTCCAGCGCCAGCATAACCTCGCGATCACCCCCACTCATCAGGACAGTGCTCGCAGGGCAAGAAACTGACTGGACCTGCGCATCAGCAGGACGATTATTATCAGCAGGGCAACAGAACCAAGGCCTATCTGGAACAGGTGCAGCCAGTCCGGCGCGGTGTTGTGCATCAGCACCTGTCGATAGGCATCCAGGATAAATGCCAGCGGGTTCAGCGCCAGCACCATTGCTGTTTTGTCGGGATCACCCAGCGCCCTCACATCCCAGAATACGCCGGAGGTAAACAGCAGAAAGGTCATGCCAAGAGAAATGATCATACTGAAATCCCGCACCATACAGACCAGGCCGGCGCCGATGAAGGAACACGCCACGATCATCAAATAGTTCACCAGGATTATCGGCAGCAGGTACACCCAGGTCGGGTCGGGGCTGTAACCGCTAACAAAGAGAAAGGAGAATAACAGCAGGAAAACGGCCATCTGCCGGTAGAGGCCCTCCTGGATCACCGACAGGGGGAACAGGGTCTTGGTCACGTTGATCCGGCCGATGAGCCCCTTGTTCGCCGGAATGCTGTTGGAGGCCTGGTTGACCGACTTGGAGAACCAGATGAATGCCAGTTTCCCGCACATGAGGAACACCAGGAAGTCGCCCCGCCCGCTGTCAAGTATCAGCTCGAACACCACATAGAATACCGCTACAAACAGCAGCGGCTCGAGCAGCCACCAGACATAGCCCAGCAGGTAGCGGGACGCATCGGCCCGCAGCGCCATGCGCGCCATAGTGTCCATCAAGACGAAATATTGTGATAAGGGCATTAAGCTGGCGCCAGGTCGAATGGGTTCGGAGAGATCAATTTGCGCGGCATTCTATCAAAAGGGTGACACGCTGGTAATGGTTAAAGGCAGCTGCCGCGGTACAATGTCCGCCATGAGCAAAACCCAACATCGAGCCCGCAAGCGCTTCGGCCAGAATTTCCTGCAGGATACCGGCGTCATTAACAACATCGTCAGGGCGATCAACCCCCTGCCGGAAGACCACCTGGTGGAGATCGGCCCAGGCCAGGGCGCACTGACGGAGCTGTTGTCCGCAAGCGGCTGCCAGCTCGACGTGATCGAGCTGGACCGGGACCTCGTGCCGGGCCTGCTGGCTGCCTTCAGCGTTAACCCGCGCTTCAAACTGCACAGTGCCGATGCCCTGAAGTTCGATTTCAATGCGCTGGCACAGGCCGGGCGGCCGCTGCGGGTGGTCGGCAACCTGCCCTATAACATATCGACGCCACTCATCTTCAAGCTGCTGGAGAACACCGCTATCATTCGCGATATGCATTTCATGCTGCAGCTGGAAGTGGTTGACCGACTCGCCGCCACCCCGGGCAACAAGGACTGGGGCAGGCTGGGAATCATGGCGCAATACCACTGCGCGGTAGACAAGCTGTTCGAGGTGCCGCCGGAGGCATTCGACCCGCAACCCAGGGTACAGTCGGCGATCGTGCGGCTGGCGCCCTGGACGGAATCGCCCTGGCCCGCCTGCGACACACAGTTGTTGCGGCAGGTGGTGCAGACATCCTTCGGACAGCGCCGCAAAACCTTGCGCAATAACCTGAAAGGGCTTATAGATACCACGCGCCTTGAAGCGCTCGGCATAGACCCTGGAGCCCGCGCAGAAACGCTGACGCTACCCCAGTTCATTGAGATTACGACTGCAATTCATGAATAAAGCCGATAATACCGGGATCGCCGGCACACAGGTGGACGTGACAGTGGTGACAACATACCTGCCAGGCCATTCGCGGCCCGACCAGCGGCAATACGCCTTCGCCTACACAATCACTATCAGTAATAACAGTGACATACCGGTACAGCTGCTGTCCCGGCACTGGATCATCACTGACGCCGACAATGCGGTTCAGGAAGTTCGCGGCGAGGGCGTGGTGGGTGAGCAACCCCTGATCCGGCCCGGCCAATCCTTCCGCTACACCAGCGGCGCCACCCTGGCCACCCCGGTGGGCCGCATGGCAGGGAGTTACACCATGGTGTGTCGCATGGAGGGGGACCAACTCGCGTCCGGGGACAGGCAATTCGAGGTGCCGATTCCCGCTTTTTCCCTGCACACACCCACGGCGCTGCACTAGGTACGCGGGTGAGCACCTACGTCGTCGGTGATATCCAGGGCTGCCTGCAACCCCTGAAGTGCCTGCTGAAAAAGGTCTCGTTCAACGCTGACAAGGACGTGTTGTGGTCTGTCGGGGATATCGTCAACCGCGGGCCACGCTGCCTGAAGACACTGCGCTATCTGCACGCGATGCGAGACAACCTGGTGCTGGTACTGGGCAATCATGATCTGCACCTGCTGGCAGTAGCGGCCGGTGTACGCAGTCCCAACCGCTCGGATACCCTGGAGAAAATTCTCAAGGCGCCCGACAAGGAGACACTGCTCACCTGGCTACTGCACCGCCCCCTCCTGCACCATGAGCACGGCTTTACTCTTGTCCATGCGGGCATTCCCCCACAGTGGTCCGTAGAGGAGGCGGCGAGCCGGGCCAGGGAAGTGGAGACGGTGCTGCAAAGCCCCAGGTGCATCGAGTTTTTCAAGCAGATGTACGGCAACGAACCCCTGGTCTGGTCTGACGACCTGACCGGCATGCCCAGGCTGCGGGTGATCACCAACTACCTTACCCGCATGCGCTTCTGCACCAGCCAGGGCGTACTCGACCTGGACAGCAAGGGCCCCAGCCCCGACCGGGGCAAGACTGCTGTCTCGGCCTGGTTCAGTCACCCGCGTCGCAAAACCGCGAATGACCGCATCCTGTTCGGGCACTGGGCCTCCATCGAGGGCCAGACCGACCACCCCAATGCCATCGGGCTGGATACCGGCTGTGTCTGGGGCGGGGCACTGTCGCTGTACGAACTGGAGACCGGGCGCTGGACCAGCTGCCAGTGCAAGGATGGCAAGTGCAAGAAGGGCAAATGCAAGGACTGACTGCAGCCAGCAGCCAGACAGGACTGCGGTGAAGGTCTTCCTGGTAGGCGGTGCCGTGCGGGACGCCCTGCTCGGCTACCCCTCCAGCGAGCGGGACTGGGTGGTCGTGGGCGCGAACCCCGCGGATATGCTGGAACTGGGCTACCAGCAGGTGGGCAGGGATTTCCCCGTCTTCCTGCACCCCAAGACCAGGGACGAATACGCGCTGGCGCGCACGGAACGCAAATCGGGGCACGGCTACACCGGCTTCGCGGTGCACTGCGACCCCTCCGTTACCCTGGAGCAGGACCTGATGCGCCGGGACCTCACGGTGAACGCCATGGCGCGGGCAGACTCGGGTGAAATTATCGACCCCTATGGCGGCAGGGCCGACCTCGCGGCAAAAGTGCTGCGCCACGTATCGGATGCCTTTGTGGAGGACCCGCTGCGGGTGCTGCGCACGGCCCGCTTCGCCGCGCGCTATGCCCACCTGGGATTCACCGTGGCCCCGGAGACCATGGCGCTGATGGCTGATATCGTCCGCCAGGGCGAACTGGCGCACCTGCCCGCAGAGCGGGTGTGGGTAGAGCTGGAGCGCGCCCTCGGCGAGCCGAATCCCGAGGTATTCGTCGAGGTACTGCGCGGGTGCGGGGCACTGGCAGCCCTGTTGCCGGAACTGGACGCGCTGTTCGGCGTACCGCAGACCGCGGAATATCACCCGGAGATCGACACCGGCATTCACACCCTTATGGCGCTGCAGCAGGCGGCCTCTCTCACCCCTGCCACGGATGTGCGCTTCGCCGTATTGATCCACGACCTGGGCAAGGGCACCACCCCGCCCGCCGAATGGCCGCGCCATATCGCCCACGAGCACCGGGGTCTGAGCCTGGTCAAGCGTGTCTGCCAACGCCTGAAGGCACCCGGGCAGCACCGGGAGCTGGCCCTTAAAGTGTGCGAGTACCACACCCACTGCCACCGCGCGCTGGAACTGCGCGGCAAAACCCTGCTCAAGCTATTCAATGCCACCGATGCCCTGCGTCGGCCCGACCGTTTCGAGGCGTTCCTGCTGGCCTGCGAGGCCGACGCCCGGGGCCGCAAGGGGATGGAGCAACGGGATTACCCGCAGGCCGATTACCTGCGCCGTGGCCTGGGCATCGCCCGGGAGGTGACCGCTGCACAGTTCACGGACCAGGGTGTCGAAGGCAAGGCGCTGGGGGAGGCAATCAGCGCGGAGCGGATGCGGCGGCTGGACGCCCTGCGCGCTGAGCAGCGCTGAATTAACGAACGGATAATTCCGGCCAAACCGGGTACATCAGGGTGTCCTGAGCTTCAGGCTCGCGAGATCCACCGCCCGCGCCACTGGAAGTCCACTTTCACCAGCGCCTGGGCAGCGCGGTCGTAGCCCCGCCACAACTCGGCGTAGCTTTTCCCCGCCAGTGGGTGTATCTCCGCGGCGGCCAGTTCTGCCAGCGGGCATAGCACAAACGCGTTCTCGAGAATCTCCGGGCGCGGCAGTTCCACTCCCTCGATGCTCCCGCTGAGCTGGCCGTGGGTGAGTATATCGATATCCAGCTGGCGGGGACTGAAACGGGTGGCGTTGGCCGGGCGACCGTGTTCAAACTCGATATGACGCAGCCGGCGCAACAGTTCGCCGGGGCTCAGCCCGGTGTCGATGCCCACCACCAGGTTGAGAAACGGCTGGCCGCTGAAGCCGATGGCCTCGCTGTCGTAGACCGAGGACAGGGCCAGCTCGCCAAACACACCCGCCAGGGCATCAAGGCCCGCGACAATATAGCGCTCGCGCTCGATATTACTGCCCACACCCAGGTAAACCCGGGGCATCAGGACCGCTCGCCCCGTTCTATCAGCACGCCGACATCCCTGGCCCGGGCTACCGCGCCAGGCTTGGTGAGGCGCAGGCGCAGCCACGTCACACCGAACTCACCGATGACGATGGCCGCGACCTGCTCCGCCATGGTCTCGATCAGCTGGAATTGGCTCCCCTCTATAAAGGAGAGCACGCGGTCGGACAGGGCGGCGTAGTCCAGCGCATCCTCGATCCGGTCACTGCCGGCAGCCCGCCGGTTGTCGGTGGCCATTTCCAGGTCGAGCACCACGCTCTGGCGGATGCTGCGCTCCCAGTCGTAGACACCGATAATGGTGTCGGCCCGCAATTCCCGGATAAATACGATATCCATCAGCCCTCTACCCCCGCCGTCAGCGGCGGCAGCTCTTCCATCGGCCAGCGCGGGCGCACCGGGCTGGCCGCGGCATCCACCTGGCCGGCAAGCAGGCGCTGGGCGCCGGCGTAGGCGATCATGGCGCCGTTGTCAGTGCAGAACCGGGGTGCCGGATAAAAAACCCTGCCACCCTCCTTCGCCAGAGCCCGGGACAGCTGCTCGCGCAGGTTGGTATTGGCACTGACTCCGCCGGCAATGACCAGTGTCTTGAGTTGCTCCTGCCGCAAGGCCCGGCGGCACTTGATCACAAGGGTGGCCACCACCGCCTCCTCAAATGCAAGGGCGATATCGCACTTGTCCTGCTCGGACAATTCACCGGCCACTGTGCACTCCGCCACGGTGTTGAGAGTGTGGGTCTTGAGCCCGCTGAAACTGAAATCCAGTCCCGGCCGATTCACCATCGGCCTGGGAAAGGTAAAACGCCCCGGGGTGCCGCGCTGTGCCAGGCGGGCGACATGCGGCCCCCCGGGATAGGGCAGGCCCAGCATTTTGGCAACCTTGTCGAAGGCCTCGCCGGCGGCATCGTCCAGGGATTCGCCCAGGATGCGGTACTGGCCGATGGCATCCACCCGCACCAGCTGGGTGTGGCCACCGGATACCAGCAGCGCGACAAAGGGATACTCGGGGTGGTCTTCTTCCAGCATTGGCGCCAGCAGATGCCCTTCCATGTGGTGCACACCGAGGGCGGGCACCCCCCACCCCCAGGCGAGCGCGCGGGCCAGGGTTGCCCCCACCATGAGGGCACCGACCAGGCCTGGGCCGGCCGTATATGCCACACCCTCTATCTGTGAGGCGGCGCAGCCGGCCCGGGCCAGCACCTCTTCCACCAGTGGCAGGGTCTTGCGGATATGGTCGCGGGAGGCCAGTTCCGGCACTACCCCGCCGTACTCCACGTGAATGTCCACCTGGCTGAACAGGGCGTCCGCCAACAGCCCGCGCTCAGTGTCATAGAGCGCTACTCCGGTTTCATCACAGGAGGTTTCCAGACCCAGGATCAGCATTATTACCACCGCAGTAAATAAGAGGCGCATGATACTGGCTGGACAACCACCAGACCAGTGCGGTGCAGCTGCCCACCCCCACCCCCCGGGACCCTGCCGATTTGCCGATTTCAGGCCCCGCCGGAACCGGCTTTGCACCCTTTGCAAAAAGCCCGGGATAAGGATAGAATGCGCGCCCTTTCAGGTGCCACTTGTCCATGAGGACAGCGGTCGCCCTAACTATGCAGAGACAGGTAAGGAATTAATGCCTCATATCAAGATCAAGGAAAACGAGCCGTTTGACGTTGCCCTGCGCCGCTTCAAGCGCTCCTGTGAGAAAGCCGGCGTTCTGGCCGAGGTGCGCAAGCGCGAGCATTATGAGAAGCCCACTACCGTGCGCAAGCGTGCCGGTGCTGCCGCGGTCAAGCGTCACCTGAAGAAGCTCTCCCGGGACAACCGCAAGCGCGTACGCCTGTACTAGGCTATTTATCAGGCACCCCTCCCATGAGCGATGAATCCCTCAAGGCAACCATCACGGCGGCCATGAAGGCAGCCATGAAGGCCCGTGACAAGGAACGCCTGGGAACCATTCGGCTTATCCTGTCCGAATTCAAACGCATTGAAGTGGACGAGCGCATCGAGATCGATGACGCCCGGGCACTGGCCGTGCTGGACAAAATGGTCAAGCAGCGCCGCGATTCCGCCGACCAGTACGAAAAGGCCGGCCGCGATGAACTGGCAGCCCAGGAAAACTTCGAAATTGGTGTGATCCAGGAATTCCTGCCCGCCCAGCTCAGCGAGGCGGAGCTGATAGCCATGGTTGACGCGGCCATCGCCGCCAGCGGCACCACCGGCATGCAGGCCATGGGTGCGGTGATGGGCGAGCTCAAACCCAAACTGCAGGGCCGCGCAGACATCGGCGCAGTCAGCCAGCTGGTTAAATCCCGCCTCACGGCTTGAGGCGCGGCACTAAACTTTCCCCGGGCGGCGTGGTTCAATAGGCGGTCCATTCACAGCGTTGCACCCCCTCGATGGCCGGACGGATACCGCAAGCTTTCCTCGATGACCTGCTCGAACGGGTCGATATCGTCGAGGTGATCGACCGCCGGGTCAAGCTGCGCAAATCCGGCAAAAACTACACTGCCCGCTGCCCCTTCCACGAGGAAAAAACCCCCTCTTTCAGCGTTAACCCCGACAAGCAGTTCTACTACTGCTTTGGCTGCGGAGCCGGCGGCAATGCGCTGGGTTTCCTCATGGATTACGAGAACCTGGACTTTCCCAGGGCCGTGGAGGCGCTGGCCGGCAGCGCCGGCCTGGAGGTACCGCGTGAACCCGGCGTGGGCGGCCAGGCCAACGCGGAGCGCGAGCAGAGCAACAAACCCCTGTATGCCCTGATGGAGCAGGTCGCCGCCTACTACCGGCAGCAGTTGCGCAAGCACCCCCAGGCAGGCCGCGCGGTAAGCTACCTGAAACAGCGAGGCCTCACCGGCGAGATTGCCAAACAGTTCGACCTGGGGTTTGCGCCCCCGGGCTGGGACAATCTGCTCAAGGCACTGGGGGAAACACCTGCACAGCAGACGCTGCTGAAAGACAGCGGCATGCTGGTGGAAAACGAGGCGGGCAAGCTATACGACCGCTTCAGGGACAGGGTGGTATTTCCGATACGCGACCAGCGCGGCCGGGTAGTGGCCTTCGGCGGGCGCGTGCTGGGGGACGACAAACCCAAGTACCTGAATTCGCCGGAGACAGGGATTTTCCACAAGGGACGGGAGCTGTATGGCCTGTTCCAGGCGCGCCAGGCCAATCGCAAGCTGGAGCGACTGCTGGTGGTTGAGGGCTACATGGACGTGATAGCCCTGGCCCAGCACGGCATCAGCAACGCCACGGCGACCCTGGGCACCGCCACCAGCAAGACTCACCTCGAGCGTATTTACAGGCTGTGTCCGGAAGTTGTGTTCTGCTTTGACGGCGACGAGGCGGGACGCAAGGCAGCAGTGCGCGCGATGGAGGCGGCGCTGCCGTGCATGGAGGACGGCCGCCAGGCGCGATTCCTGTTCCTGCCCGAGGGGGAAGACCCGGATACCATGGTACGCACCGGCGGCGCCGAACATTTCCAGGAGCTGGTGCGCAGCGCCATGCCACTGGAACAATTCCTGTTCGAGTCGGTAGGCGAGGGCTTGGACACCAGCAGCATGGACGGCAAGGCGCGGCTGAGCAAAATGGCCCTGCCCTACCTGCGCCAGCTGCCCGAGGGGGTTTACCGGCAATTGATGTTCCAGGCCCTGGCACAGCGCACCGGCCTCGACCTGGCCAGCATTATGCAGCTGGAGCCTGCCCCGCCACCGCCGGCACCCGACTATCAACCCGCGGGGCCGCCGGATCGCGGCGAGCCCGAATCGCAGTTGCAACCGCGCCAGCGCGAGGCCTCGAAGCCCCGCGCCTTTGGCTACTCGAATATGGCCCAGTCTGCCATCGCCCTGCTGCTGCACCAGCCGGACATCGCCCGCCTGGTTGACCTGGCCCCGCTGGCGGAGCTCGAAGGGGAAGACGTGGCCCTGCTGCGGGAACTCCTGGCCCTGTTGCAGCGCCGGCCGGAATCCAACACCGCGATGTTGCTGGGCCATTGGTATGGCACCCCGGAGGGCGAGTTGCTGAGCCGGCTGGCAGGCCAGGAGCGCCTCATTCCCAAGGAGGGCATCGAACAGCAGTTTGTCGACACCATGACCGTGCTGGCCCGTGCACCCCACCAATCAAAACTGGCAGCGCATGTCGACAAACTCAAACACACCAACTACGCTGAAGTCAGTGAGCTGGAGAAACAACGTCTCCGGGAGCTGTTACAGGAAAAACAGCAGCGGGATGCGAAGGCCAACAAACCCCGATAGCGCGGCAAACCGTCAGCTTCCCGGACACTGCGCAGCCCCGAAACCACAAGGCTTGTGTTACCAATTTATGACCCCATCTAACAATAGTTGGGCAATTGGTAAATTTGCCAGTCGAAATGGCCCAGATTTCGCGAAATAGCCGCCTCTACAAGTAGTTGTAGCGCGGCCTTTCCGGTTATAATCGCCGGCTAAATTTTTTTTGTATTTTTTGGTGAAGGTGTCAGCTTAATGACCAATGTCGTGAAACAACAATCCCGCCTGAAAGATCTTATCGCCAAGGGCAAGGAACAGGGCTACCTGACCTATTCGGAGGTCAACGACCACCTGCCAGAAGACATTTCCGATCCGGACCAGGTCGAAGACATCATCCAGATGATCAACGACATGGGCATCCAGGTTTTTGAGTCTGCGCCTGATGCCGACGAGCTGTTGATGGCAGAGGGCGATTCTGCCGACGACATCGCCGCCGCAGAGGCCGCCGCCGCCCTGGCCGCGGTGGAAACCGAAGCCGGCCGCACCACCGATCCGGTGCGGATGTACATGCGCGAGATGGGCACGGTAGAACTGCTCACCCGCGAGGGCGAGATTGTTATCGCCAAGCGCATCGAGGAAGGCATACGCGAGCTGATGGCCGCGCTGGCACACTACCCCGGCGCCGTGGCGCAGGTGCTCGCCGAATACGACCTGGTGGTCAAGGAAGAGCGACGCCTGGCTGACATCATGGTGGGTTACCTGGATCCGGCGGAAGACGTGCCTTCGGCCCTGGAACTAGCCGAGGCCGCCCCCCAGGTTGACGATGACGAGGAAGAAACCGAGTCGGGCCCCGACCCGGTGGAAGCCAAGAAGCGCTTCACCGCGCTCAAGCGCCAGTTCAACAAAACCGAAAAAATCATCGCAGACAAGGGTCGCAATACCGCGGCCGCCACCAAGGAAATGGAGAAACTTGGCGAGCTGTTCAAGTTCTTCAAGCTCACCCCGCGGGTTTTTGATCCCCTGGCGGACTCCCCGCGCAACCTGCTCGCCGCCCTGCGCGACCAGGAGCGTGAGATCATGCGCATCGCGATCAAGGTCTGCAGCATGCCGCGCAAGGATTTCATCACCACGTTCCAGGGTTCCGAGTCGGACCTGAAGTGGGTAAACCGCCATACCCGCAAGAAAGACTACGGCAGCAAGCTGGCGGCGGAGAAGGAGACCATCCAGCGCCTGCAGCGACGCATCATCCAGATCGAGGAACAGAGCGGCCTGAGCGTCACCGAGATAAAGGAAATCAACCGCCGCATGTCCATGGGCGAAGCCCGGGCACGCCGCGCCAAGAAGGAAATGGTGGAAGCCAACCTGCGCCTGGTAATTTCTATCGCCAAGAAGTACACCAACCGCGGCCTGCAGTTCCTGGACCTGATCCAGGAAGGCAACATCGGCCTGATGAAGGCGGTGGACAAGTTCGAGTACCGCCGCGGCTACAAGTTCTCCACCTACGCCACCTGGTGGATTCGCCAGGCGATCACCCGCTCCATTGCCGACCAGGCACGCACCATCCGCATACCGGTGCACATGATAGAGACGATCAACAAGCTCAACCGTATTTCCCGCCAGATGCTGCAGGAGATGGGCCGCGAGCCCACCCCCGAAGAACTGGGCGAACGTATGGAAATGCCTGAAGACAAGGTGCGCAAGGTACTGAAGATCGCCAAGGAACCTATCTCGATGGAAACCCCCATCGGCGACGACGAAGATTCACACCTGGGCGACTTTATCGAGGACAACACCATCCACTCTCCGGTGGATGCCGCCACCGGCCAGGGCCTGCAGGAAGCCACCAAGGAAGTGCTGGCCGGCCTGACCGCCCGCGAGGCCAAGGTACTGCGCATGCGCTTCGGTATCGACATGAATACCGATCACACCCTCGAAGAAGTGGGCAAGCAGTTCGACGTGACCCGCGAGCGCATCCGCCAGATAGAAGCCAAGGCATTGCGCAAGCTGCGTCACCCGACCCGCTCGGACTACCTGCGCAGCTTTCTGGACGAGTAATGGTCTATTGGTAGATGCTTGATCGATGGCCAACCTTGATAACGTGCACAACAAGTTGGTCATCGATTATCTCGTAAAGGATCCGGTAAGCCCCTTGCCGGGCCCGGTAAAACTCCCGACCTGACAGTTTCTGACTGCCCCAAGCCCTTGGGTTATCCGCCAGCGCATTTATTCTGTCGAGAATTTTTCTCACATCCCGCTTTGGCAGGGCCCTCAGGTCTTTCGCGACCGACTTTTTGAACAGCAGCTTATATCTTGCCATGCTTTTTCAGGTCGCCTAGCAGGGCTTCATAGCTAAGCACCGGCTCACTGACCCGGCCAGCAATCGAAGCCAGGTCTTCCTGGTCTTCCTGCATCAGCAAGCGCACAGCTTCATCTACAATTTCTGATAGCGACGAATCAGTTGATGCCGCTTTCAGCTTCAGTGCCTGGTGAATGACCGGGTCAAAATAGACGGTGGATCGCTTGGATAAATTGCTCATAAATCGTCCTCCACTGGAACGGTTGGCACTATAACGTTACAGCGTTATAGCGTCAATTTAGTGAGCTGATCCAATCCGTTCGCGCCATAGACGCGGTAAAACTTTGCCGCGCAGGCCTTTTCACAACATTGGCTCAGCAGCTCTATCAGGTTGACCGTGTACTGATCAGTAAAGGTGAGCACAAATTGAGAGAGGGCTGTGCCTGTGGCGAGTTCTTCTTTATAATCCGCCGTCTACTGCTAGACGGGCCCATAGCTCAGTTGGTTAGAGCATCCGACTCATAATCGGCAGGTCGAAGGTTCAA
>JAHEBL010000074.1 GCA_024642265.1 Haliea sp.
CTATTGGAGCGGCGATTGGTGAGCAGGCTGCGCCGGTCGCCGTACCTGAAGTAGCGGCAGTTACAGGTGTCCGCCGCGCATTGTTGCAGGGGAAGTTCGGGCGCCTCATCGAGCAGGTGTCGTTTACCGGCTATGGCCATGGCGGCGGCACAGCCATTGTCACCGCAATGAACGGCTACCGAGGCGAACGGGTTGCTATCGGTTTCTCGCGAAACCAGCTGTATTGCGGGAACGACAATCTCGGTCACACTGCACTCCGGGGTATGGGCAAAAGGGCTGAAACCGGTGTCACCATCGTGCTGGCGCCTCCTGGTTTACTCCCTGCGGGCGCGCCCTGTTATTGGTGGGCGTCGCCTACCCTTAGTGTTTAGCAATTACCGTGCCACCCAATAAAATCAATAACTTAGCGTTAAAGTGTCAGGGAGAATGGTGATGGGCGTAAAAATTACTGACGAATTTCAGGCACATTCTACGGTGGGACCAACGCGGGGCGGCCCCTGCGCTTACTCCAGAATATCCAGCACCGGGGTGTGACCCTCGCAGGCAGGCCGGCTGAGAAAGGTTTCCGACGGGTCGATCACGGCCACCTTTGACAGGAACGAGCGACCCAAAAGGATCGAGTAATTGAATTTGCCCCTGTCGGCGAGGCTGAACTCGGCCCTGTAGATCTGGTGAAAGAGACATAACTCCAGGGCGACCACCGGGCGGGTGATACTCTTGGCGCCGTGGCGTTTGATGACCACTTCCCGCACCAGCGGACCCTCCAGTCGCAGGGTTTGCTCCTTCTCGGTATCCACATCCTCGTCGGTAAAATCGAACTTGACCCAGGGGTCGCCGTCCCGCTCGAAGCGTTCGATGTTGGTTGCCTGGATGGACGATGTCTTGGCACCCACGTCCAGCTTGGTCTTGATCCGCATATCCGCCCCCACGAGCTCGGTGGTCTCCAGCCAGCCGAGGATCACTTTCGGCGCGCGCACATCGGCCATTGCGGGCCAACCCGGGAAGAGGAGTATCAGAAGACCTGCGATAGCGGGAAGTTTCATGTTCGGCTCCAGGGTTATGCCAGCAGTGAACGCCCGGGAATGGATGTCAGCAGCTGCCTTGTATAGGGTTGTTGCGGGTGCTCGAACAGGTCATCCCCGCTGCCCTGCTCAACGACTTCACCTTTATACAGCACCAGGATGCGGTCGGCGAGGTGGCGCACCACCGCCAGGTCGTGGGACACGAACAGCATGGTCAGGCCATATTCCCGGCCAAGTTGTTGCATCAGGTCGAGAATCTGCGCCTGGATGGTGACATCCAGTGCCGACACCGGTTCATCGGCGACAATAAACTCCGGCCGGGTCGCCAGTGCGCGGCCAATAGCGATACGCTGGCGCTGGCCGCCGGAGAATTCGTGGGGATATTTTCGTACGAACGCCCTGGCCAGGCCGACATCGTCCATCAGTTTCAGCACACCCTTGCCTACCGTGGCGCGGTTTTCGATGCCGTGCAGCAGCAGCGGTTCCGCCAGTGTGTCATACACAGTCATGCGCGGATTGAGGGAAGCGAATGGGTCCTGGAAAATCATCTGCATGCGCCGCCGCATGGCTTTCAGGTCGCGCCCTTCCAGTGCGGTGAGGTCAGTACCATCAAAGAGCACCTCTCCAGAGGTGACTGGCACCAGGCGCAGTATCGAACGACCGATGGTGGACTTGCCGCTGCCCGATTCCCCCACCAGACCCAGCACCTCGCCACGGTTGATGTCGAAGCTGACCTTGTTCACCGCCTTCACCGGCTCCTTGCCCTTGTCCTGGCTGAACCAGGTGCACAGGTCCCTCACCTGGATAAGCGGCTCTGCCACTCCCCCCCGTGCCTGCTTGGAATCTGTCGGAATCGCCGCCAGCAGTTTTTTCGTGTACGGGTGCTGGGCATTGTGGAAGATGCTTTCGCGGTTGCCGGTTTCCACGATCTGTCCCTGCTTCATCACCACGATCTGGTCGGCGATGTCCGCCACCACGGCCAGGTCGTGACTGATGAAAATCACACCGATATCGCGCTTTTCCTGCAGTTCGGCGATCAGCTTCAGAATCTGGGCCTGTATGGTTACATCCAGTGCGGTGGTCGGTTCATCCGCGATCAGCAGTTTCGGTTCGTTGATCAGCGCCATCGCGATCATGACCCGCTGGCGCATGCCGCCGGAGAACTGGTGGGGAAAGTCATCGATGGTCGATTCGGGGTCGCGTATTCCCACTTCCGCCAGCAGTTCCAGTGCCCGGGCCCTGGCCTGTTCCTTTTTCACATGGTGATGGTAAACCAGCGGCTCCATCAGTTGTTTCCCGATCGTCATGTAGGGATTGAGGCAGGTCATCGGGTCCTGGAAAATCATGGCGATATCGCGCCCGCGAATTTTGCGCAGCTCGGACTCCTCCAGCTGCAGCAGATCGCGGCCTTCGAACAGGGCGCGGCCGCCGTCGATGCGCCCCGGCGGCATTGGTACCAGGCCGAGCAGGCTGTAACAGGCTACCGACTTACCCGACCCGGATTCGCCGATGATGGCGGTGATCTTGCCAAGCTCCACACTGAAGCTGACACCGTCTACCGCCTTGTTGGTGCCGTTGCGGGTGACGAAGCTGACGGCGAGATCCTGTACGTCCAAGAGGGCCATGGGCTAGTCCTTCGCGCCGCGCACGTCCAGCGCGTCGCGCAGGCCGTCACCGAGAAAATTGAGGGAGAAAAGAGTCAGGGTCAAGGCCAGCCCCGGGAAAATCAGCAGCCAGGGATACTCCTCCATGGTTTCAGCGCCGTAGGAGATCAGCAGTCCCCAGGAGGTCTGGGGCGGCTGGATACCCAGGCCAAGGAAGCTGAGAAAGGCCTCCAGCAGCATGACATTCGGGATAGTCAGTGTGGTGTACACGATAATGGGCCCCAGGGCATTGGGCACCAGGTGGCGGCGTATCAGTGTGGCCGGAGACAGTCCCAGGGAAATGGCGGCCTCTACGAACTCCTGCTGGCGCAGTGACTGGACCTGGCCGCGCATTATGCGGGCCATGGTCAGCCACTCCACCGCACCAATTGCCAGGAACAGCAGCAACATGTTGCGGCCGAACACCACTGTGAGCAGCACGATGAAAATCATGAAGGGCAGGGCGTAGAGGATATCAACCAGTCGCATCATGACCGCATCGGCGCGACCACCGACGTAGCCCGCAACGGCGCCCCAGGTGACCCCGATCAACAGCGCCACAGTGGTGGCGACGAAGCCCACGGCCAGGGAGATGCGCCCGCCGTACATGATCTGGGTCATCAGGTCGCGACCAAATATATCCGTGCCCAGCCAGTGGGCGGCGGAGGGCGGACTGGCTCCCAGCTCCAGATTCTGGGCCTGGTAGCTGTAGGGTGCAATCCACGGGGTCAGCAGGGCAATCACGATGAACAGCACCAGGGTGACCAGGCCGAATACCGCCAGGTGGTTTTTGCGCAGCCGCAGCCAGGCGTCTTTCCACAGGGAGGTGCCCTGTTCCGCCTGGGCGATATCGTTGATCGTTTGCGTGTTCATCTGTTAGCGTTTCCCGGCTCTGGGTTAGTGGCCAAACTGGGCCCGCAGCCTCGGATTCATCCAGGCGGCGAGGACATCTGACAGCAGGTTGAACAGGACGATAAGCACCGACAGGAACACGGTGGTGCCAAGAATCATGGTGTAGTCACGGTTGAACGCGGCCTGCACGTAAAAGCGACCCAGCCCGGGAATCTGGAATATGGTCTCAACCACAAAGGAGCCGGCGAGCAGGCCTGCAAAGGCGGGACCCAAAAACGCCACTACCGGAATCAAGCCGCCGCGCAGGCTGTGCTTGAGCACCACCTGCCACTCCGGCAAGCCCTTGGCGCGGGCGGTGCGGATGTAGTCCTGGGACAACACCTCCAGCATGCCGGCCCTCCCCAGCCTGGCAATGTAGGCCGCGTAGCCGGCCCCCAGTGTAATAGAGGGCAGGATCTTGTCACCCGGAATATCGCCCCAACCCGACACGGGTAGCCAGTCCAGATGGATCCCGAACACCAGCACCAGCAGTGGCCCGAGCAGGAAAGAGGGCATGCAGATGCCGATCATGGCGAGCGACATGGGTATGTAGTCCTGGGCGGTGTTGGGTTTGAGCGCGGCGATCACCCCCGCCAGTCCGCCGATGCCGACGGCGACCAGCAGCGCATAAAAGCCCAGCTCAGCCGTCACCGGGAAACCCGCCGCGATGAGTTCGTTGACGCTGCGCCCGGGGTACTTGAAGGAGGGGCCGAGGTCGCCCTGGGCAAGGTCGCCCAGATAGGAGGTGTATTGCTGGAACAGGGGCAGGTCGAGTTTGTACTGGGCCTCAAGTGCGGCTTTGACTTCCCGGGTGACAGGTTTTTCGCTGTCAAAGGGGCCCCCGGGGGCGATCCGCACCAGGAAAAAGGTAACGGTGATCACCACAAGTATCACCGGTATTGCCTGCAGCAAGCGCAGTGTAATGAATCGCAGCATGGTCAGTCGTCCGTCTCGGTGGCTTGCTCGATATCTTCCAGCCACACGTACTTCAGGTTCAGGGAGTCCATCAGGTTGGGTGGCAGGCCCTGTACGCTGGGATGGATCAGGTGTTTGCTGGTGTAGGTATAGACGGGAATGATGGGCATCTGCTCCATCAGCAGCGTCTCCGCCTCGTGGAAAACCGCGAAACGCTCCTCTTTGGTGACGGCCCGCGGTGCCTTTTTCAGGATCATCTCATCGTAGCGGGGATCGGCAAAACCGGTGTTGTTGTTGCCGCCGCCGGTGAGGAACAGGTCGAGGAAATTGTTCGGGTCGACGTAGTCGCCGATCCAGCCGCGGCGGGCGATCTGGAAGTGCATATTGGTGATCGAATCAAGGTACACCTTCCACTCCTGGTTGGTGAGTGTCACCTCGATATTGAGCACGTCCTTCCACATCTGCTGCAGCGCCACCGCGATTTTGCGGTGGTCCTCGCTGGTGTTGTAGGTCAGCTCCAGCCCCGGCCAGCCTTTTCCGTCAGGATAACCCGCCTCCGCCAGCAGCGCCCTGGCCCGCTCCGGGTCATAGCTGAACAGACGCGGGGGGTAGTAGCCAAGGGTGTCCGGGGGCGTGATGCTGTAGGCGGATATGTTGGTGCCTTTCAGTACGGTTGCATTGAGCTTGTCGCGATCCACGGCCATCGACAGCGCCTTGCGCACATTCAGGTTATCGGTGGGAGGAACCAGGGTATTGAGCAGGTAGTAGTAGGTGCCCAGGTAGGGCTCCTGCATGTAGGGGCTGTCGGGCATTTCCTTGTAGACCGGGATTTTTCCCAGCGGCACGCTGTTGGTGTAGTGCAACTGCCCCACCCGGAACATCCGCTCTTCACTGACCACGTTTTCGGTGGGGTAATAGATAATCCCGTTCAGCCTGACCTTGTCCCGATCCCAGTAGGTGTCGCTCTTTTCCAGCTCGATACGGCGATTCAACTCCCACTTCTTCAGTCGGAAGGCGCCGTTGCTGACGATGTTTTCCACCCTGGTCCAGGGCGTGTAACGATCGGTGGCTTTGCCGAATTTCTCTATGGTGGGCGGGTGCACGGCAAAGGTGCTGTAGTGATCCATCAGCTGGATGAAGTAGGGGGTGCGCTCGTCCAGGGTCACCTGCAGGGTGTGGTCATCCAGGGCTTTCACGCCCACCTCGTTGAAGTCGGTGATTTCACCTTTGTGGAAAGCCTGGGCGTTCGCCAACGGGTACAACATGTAGGCGTATTCGCCGCCCAGGGCGGGACTCAGCAGGCGCTGCCAGGACCAGACGTAGTCTGAGGCCCTCATCGGATCGCCGTTTGACCATTTTGCCTCGGGATTGATATGGAAGGTGATGACGCGCCCGTCTTCGCTGATGTCCCAGCTCTGCGCAACGCCGGGCTCCGGTTCCAGCGTGTAGGGGTTCTTGACCGCGAGGCCCTCGAACAGCGCCCGTATGATCTTGTTTTCCGGCACCCCCGTGACCACGTGCGGATCCAGGCCCTGGGGCTCGGAACCATTGCCGAAGTGGAGGATGCCGAGGCGGTTGCCGCTCGCAACATTGGTCTCTCCGCCACTGCAGGCTGCGAGCAGGATGACTGCGGCGACCACCAGCAGGAAGCGGGAAATTATTGGCTGCATTGAATCGGAAACCCGTGACGATTTGGCGAAGTGCCTAACTGTAAAGCAAGCGCTTGCCTTTGTCACAAACAAGGCCAGGCGGGCGGCAGACACACCGCCCGGTGGATTGAGGGGGAATCAGGCGGCGGATTTGTCCCTGTGTCCCACGGGGGGGCCAACGTAGCGTGCACGCGGGCGGATCAGGCGGCTGTTTTTGCTGAACTCCAGGTAATGAGCAACGTAACCGTAAACCCTCGACATGGCGAACATGGCGGTGAAGAAATGAGTGGGAATGCCCAGGCTGTGGAATACCGCGCCCTTGTAGAATTCCACGTTGGCCCAGATTTCCTTGTCCTGTTCGGCAAATGCGCGCTGGCAGGCCTCTTCTACTGCCACCAGTGTCAGCAGCAGGTTCCTGCTCTCGCCCTCCTGGCATAATTCCATGGCCATGGGTTTGAGGATTTTAGCGCGGGGATCCACGGTGCGGTATTCCCGATGCCCCATACCCATGATTTTCTCCTTGCGTGCAAGGCAGTCCTGCACGTAGGCCTCGGCCCTGTCGGGGCTGCCGATTGCCATGGCCATTTCCAGGGCGGCCTGGTCGGCGCCGCCGTGGAGCTTGCCGAACAGGGTGCCGATGGAGGCCGAGATCACGGACTGGATCGGTGCCAGCGTGCTGGCGCAAACCCGCCCGGCGAAAGTACCGCAGTTGAAACTGTGTTCCATCTGCAGGATCTGGGCGGCGTTGAGCATGCGCACCTGTTCCGGGGTTGGAGCAGTGCCCAGGAACATGGTGAGAAAGTTTTCGTGGAACAGCCGGCCCGGTGTCGGGGCGAGCACCACCTTGCTCTGACTGAGCCGGTAGTGGGCGGCGATCAGGGCGGTGATCTTTGCCGCCAGGAACAGGCCATGTTCCGCCTCCGGCTCCATATCCATGGCCTGCTCCTGCGGCAACTGCAGCAGGGGCACCATGCCCTGCAACATCAGCATGGGATGCAGGTCGCGGGGCACGTGGCGCAGCAGCTCTATCTCCGAGTGGGACAGGCGTGAATGCCGGCACATGAACGTTTTCAACCGGCTCTTTTCCTGCTCCTCCGGCCAGTCGCCAAACAGTACCATCCACACCACGTGCAGAAAGGGCACGGATACCAGGTCGTTGATGTCGATGCCGCGGTAGCTGAGCAGTCCCTGCTCACCCTGTACATCGGAAATGGCGGTGTCGCCGACGACGATTCCGGCGAGGTCGTTGGAATAGATGGTCTCGTCTGAGCTCATGGCGGGGCCTCCGTTTTTGGTAATTTTTCACAGTATACGAAGCGCGAGGGGATTAGTAGAATTAATTATACTTATCGTTGCATTAGGAAAACTAATATGCGCTTGGAAAACAGTGAGTTACGGGCGTTTCGTGCGGTGGTGGAGGAAGGTGGCTTCAAGCGGGCCGCCGAGGCCCTGCACATCAGCCAATCGGCGGTGAGCCAGGCCGTGGCGGGGCTGGAATCCAAACTGGAAGCGGCGCTCATCCAGCGCGGCAAGGAGCTGCGCCTGAGCGACATAGGCAAGCGCCTGTTCGAGCATGCCGTGGACGTGCTGCGGGAGGAGCAGCATGTGCTGGAGGATATCGCCCACCTCAAGCAGGGTAATGCCGAAACCCTGAGCCTGGCGCTGAGCGCGTCTATAAATCGCTTTTATGCACCGCAGTTAATAAGTGCTTACTACCATGAAAACCCACAGACCAGAATGAAAATATCCGAGTTGCCGGGCCGCAGCATAATTTCCGAGGTATTATCGGGCAACGTCGAACTGGGTCTGGGGCCGTTCCAGAAACAGATGTCCGCCTTCACCACAATCCCTCTCTACAGCGACTCCCGCCACCTGGTGGTGAGCCCCAGGCACGCCAATTACCCGCAGATGGTGCAGGGCGATGCCGGGGCGCTGAAGCTGACACCGCTGATCACCTCTGCTCTGGACAATCCGGATATGCGCCCCTCCATCGCGCGCCTGCGGGACCAGTTCAGTACCGTGTGGGAGGTGAACAGCCTCTCCCTGCGTATCCATATGGTGGAACAGGGCATGGGGGTGACGTTCATCGATCGCAAATTGCTGCAGGAGCATCCAGCCTGCGCCGATTTTCATATCATGGACGACGTTTCCTTCGGCAGCATCGCCAAACAGGTGGGATTGTATTACCGCGCGGGCAGGCAGCTCAGCGCCAGCGCAGAGAATTTCATTGCCCTGTGCGAACGGTACTGGAGCCTGTAGAGTATTTTCCCCGGGGCCGGAAACAATCGACAGAGGAACATCAGGTATGGCGGTATCGTTGCGCGACAGCAATGTGCAGAAGTTGCGTGAGCACGACTATGACGTGCTGATTGTCGGCGGGGGTATCAATGGTGCGGTCGCGGCGGCCTCCCTGGCGGGGTGCGGCGTGCGGGTGGCCCTGATCGACCGGGGTGATTTTGCCTGCGGCGTCAGCTCCAACTCTTCCAACCTGGCCTGGGGGGGCATCAAGTATCTGGAAACCCATGAGTACCTGCTGGTCAATAAACTGTGCAGGTCCCGCAACCGCCTGATGCGGGCCTATCCGTCCACCGTGAAGGAGATCCGTTTTTTCACCACTATCGCCAGGGGTTTTCGCTTTCCCCCGTGGTTTATTTTTCTGGGCAGTGTCGTGTACTGGGTGATGGGGCGTTTCGTCACCCGGGCGCCGCGTTATATCAGCCCAGCCTCCCTGGAGAGGGCCGAACCTGTCATCAATAGCAGTAATGCCGCCGGGGGTCTGGAGTATTCGGACTGCTACCTGTACGACAACGATGCGCGCTTTGTCTTCAACTTTATCCGCAAGAGTCTCAACTATGGTTGTATCGCTGCCAATTACGTGGAGTCCCTGGGAGCCAAGCGGGAGGGCGACCACTGGCTGACCAGTGCGCGCGACGCGGTCAGTGGTGACAGCTTCGATATCCGCGCGAAGGTGCTTATCAACGCCTGTGGACCGCAGGTGGACATGCAGAACGAGGCTACCGGAGAAACCACCGAGTACCGCCACCTGTTCTCGAAGGGCGTCCACCTCATTGTGGACCAGATTACCGACAACGAGCGGGTGCTCACGTTTTTTGCCAGCGACGGCCGTCTGTTTTTCCTTATCCCCATGGGTCCCAAGACCTGCATCGGTACCACGGATACCGAGGTGGAGAGCCCCGAAGTGGCGGTTACGGATGAGGACCGGGATTTCATCCTGGCCAACGCCAATGCGCTGCTGGATCTCGATCCGCCACTCAGTCGCGCCAGTATCATCGCGGAACGCGTGGGCGTGCGGCCGCTGGCCGTGCGCGGGCAGGACGTGGCCGCGGACTGGGTGGCGCTGTCGCGCAAGCACGTGATCGAAGTGGACGAAGCGAGCCGGCACCTGAGCATATTTGGCGGCAAGCTTACCGATTGCCTCAACGTGGGAGATGAGGTGGCCGCCCATGTGAGGCGCCTGGGTATCGAGCTGCCGGCTCCCAACCACCGCTGGTATGGCGAGCCGGGCCCGGACCTGCGCGCTGAATTCATGTTGCAGGCGCGGCTGATGGACCTGGACAGCCTCACCGCCGCCAGTTCATCAGAGCCCCTCTCTGAGCGGTTCTGGCGGCGTTATGGCGAGAGCGCTTTCGGTTTGCTTGAGCGTATCCGCGAGGACGAGAGCTGCGCCGAACTGCTGATCGAAAATGCCGAGTACACCCGCTGCGAAATCGAGCTGGCGGCACGCCGCGAAATGATCGTCAAGCTGGAAGACTTCATGCGCCGGCGTTCCAAGATCGAGCTGGTGGTGCGCCGGGATGAATACAAACACGCTCCGGGCCTGCGCGAGGCCTGCGAGATCCTGTTCGGGGAGCACGCCGAGGCGCGGTTGCGGGAGTACCTTGCGTCCTGATCGCCTGCGCTACCCGGGCCAGCGATCGCGAACTACTCCTGCATGAACTTTGCGAACCGTCCCTGGTAGTCCGGGTGCCAGCGAGATAGCGGCGGGCGATTCTCGATCAGGTCGCCCATCGCCCAGTTCATGCGTTTGTTGTCGATTTCACGTGTCGTATCGTTGTCGGGGCACAGAATGTAGAAATCGCCGTTGGCCAGAGACTCGGCCATAAAGGCGATGACCTGCGCCGCTGTCCAGGCCCCGTCGGGCTTTTCAGGGATGAACGCCTGTATCATGCCGGTGTAGGTAAAACCCGGCACCAGCAGATGGGCGCTCAACTGGCAGCCTTCGGTGCTGCGCAGGTCGTGCTGCAGGGCCTCGGTGGCCGCTTTCACGCCTGCCTTGCTGACATTGTAGGCCGGGTTGCCCGGTGGTGTGGTGATGCCCTGCTTTGAACCGGTGTTGATGATGAGTCCGGGGCTGTTCTGTTTGATCATGGGCGGGACAAAACTGTGAATACCGTTAATGACACCCCATAGATTGGTCTCTATGACGGTCCTCCACGCCTGGTACTCCGACCAGCTTCCGCTCTGCCTGGCGACGCCTGCATTGTTCATCAGAACGTCGACACGGCCGTATCGTCCGTAGGCCTTTTCCCGGAGTTTTTCAACCGATGGCATATGCGATACGTCTGTAACCACAGTGAGTATGTCTTCCAGCTCGCTGCGGGCTGCTTCCAGCTTGCCCGGATGTACATCCGCGATACAGACTTCCATGCCGATAGACTTGTAGAAATGCGCCGCTGCCAGGCCGATGCCATCGGCGCCGCCTGTGATAACGGCCACATTACCTGCGCTCAGGGCGGGGTGTCGCTTCATTACTGATCCCTCCTGGATGGGGTGGTCTTTATATGTGAGCACTATTTGTGAGCACGACAGCGGGTTTGTGTGCCCATCAGCCTGAAAATAGTGGTTGCCGGGACATTAGTCCACTTCGATCAGTATTTTGCCGCGGGCGCGCCCCTCTTCTGAGATGCCTGAGTCCGCCCTGGTATCGCGACGATTTGTGGTTGCTAGAACTGCGGTTCACCCCCGTGGGCGCCCAGGTAGTGGGAGCTCAGGTTGGGTCGCGCCTCCAGCTGGTCATTGATCTCGTAGATGCGCTCATAGTTGGTATCCTTGATCAGCCACTTGCCGTTAACCTTGAGATAGCGGTCCCAATACAGGGCGGTGCCGCGGGTGCGGGCGTTGTGGTTGAGAATCCACATATTGTCTTCAAGATACCAGATGGCAGTGGCCTCGGTCTCGCTCAACATCTGTATCTCCGGATGGTGGGCATTGTGCTGGCCGACGGCTTCCCGACTGAAGGATGCGCCGATATTGTTCACATAGTCCTGCCTGCCCTGCACCTTCCACTCGTAGCTTCCGCCGGTAAAGTGCACTGTCACATCCTCGTGGAAGAGGGTGGCCAGTTCTTCCAGGTTGGCGGTGTCCACACAGCGGAAGTAGGCGTACTTGAGTTGCCGGATCGCCTCCATATCCATCAGGCGCTGGATATCGCGGCGTAACTCCTCTATGCCGCCTTGCGAGGCCTCCAGGGGAAGGCCGGGGGTGATGCCAAGGTTTTGCTTGCTAAGTACCTGCCGCTCTTTAGTCATGACGGTCGCTCATTCTGTGAATAGGGGTATTGAGTGTAGTGTTCGCCAACCCGGGTTTCACTGTGACATCTTCACAGTTGGCGGTCATCGGATTGTACCGACTGGTGCCATCCACTAGAATGCGCGGCCTTTCCTCTCGTCGCATAACAACAAGCTCCTCGCCGATTGGTCCATCTATTTGAGCCGCCATCTCCCTGATATCCGGGCGCCGGCAGTTGTAGACTGTTGAGATCACGACATGTTTGAGTTTCACCCGAGTAAAGTCGCCACCGTAAAGAATGACATACTGTCCGGGTTGACCGTTGCCCTGGCGCTGGTGCCCGAGGCCGTGGCATTTGCCTTTGTGGCGGGCGTGGAGCCGCTGGTCGGTCTCTATGCGGCTTTCATGGTGGGCCTGATAACTGCCTGTATCGGTGGTCGCCCCGGCATGATTTCGGGTGCGACCGGCGCCCTGGCGGTAGTGATGGTGACGCTGGTGGCCGACCACGGTGTCCAGTACCTGTTCGCCACCGTGGTGCTTATGGGGTTTTTGCAGATAGCGGCAGGGGTCACGAAACTGGGCAAGTTTATTCGCATGGTGCCCCACCCGGTCATGCTGGGATTCGTCAATGGCCTGGCTATCGTCATTTTTCTCGCCCAGCTCAACCAGTTTGGCGTTGACGGCCAACCCGGCTGGCTGGATGGCACCTTCATGCAGGGAACGATTCTCGATGTGGCCTGGCTGGAGGGTGTGCAGCTCCATATGCTGTTGGGCCTGGTGGGCGTTACCATGCTGATCATCCACTTCCTGCCTCGTTTTACAAACGCCCTGCCATCATCGCTGGTGGCGATAGTCGTGGTCAGCCTGCTGGTGTTCGGTCTGGACCTGGATACCAGGGTGGTGGGAGATATCGCCTCGATCAAGGGCGGACTGCCATCATTTCACATACCCGATGTGCCGCTGAATTTTGAAACGCTCACGATAATTTTTCCCTATGCCGTGGTGCTCGCTGCCATTGGCCTGATTGAGTCGCTGCTCACCCTGCGCCTGGTGGACGAGATCACTGAAAGCCGCGGCCACGGCAACCGGGAGTGTGTAGCGCAGGGCATTGCCAATACCACCACGGGCCTGTTCGGGGGCATGGGAGGTTGCGCGATGATCGGCCAGAGCATGATCAATGTGAACTCCGGAGGTCGTGGGCGGCTTTCCGGCATCACGGCTGCCCTGTGCCTGCTGTTGTTCATTCTCGTGGCGTCGCCACTGATCGAGCAGATTCCGCTGGCGGCGCTGATCGGGGTCATGTTTATCGTGGTGATCGGCACCTTCGAGTGGAGCAGCTTCCGGGTGATCCGCAAGGTGCCACGCAGCGACGCCCTGGTGCTGGTGCTGGTGTCCGCGGTAACCGTGGCTACCGACCTGGCGATGGCCGTGGTGGTGGGTGTGATTGTGTCCGCCCTGGTCTTTGCCTGGGAGCACGCCAAGTATATTCGTATCGATGCGCGCGAAGACCACAAGGGGTCTACCGTCTACGCGGTCACCGGCCCACTGTTTTTTGGCTCGGTGTCTTCCTTCCTGGACCGCTTTGACCCGCACAGCGACAACGACGACGTAGTGATCGATTTCGCCCGCTCCCGGGTGGCCGACCACTCAGGCCTGGAGGCGATCGACACCCTTGCGGACCGCTACCTGAGCGCGGGCAAAACCCTGCACCTGGTGCATTTGAGTGATGAGTGCCGGCGCCTGCTGCGCAAGGCCGGCAACCTGGTCGAGGTCAACGTGATCGAGGACCCGAGATACTTCGTGGCCGACGACGCGCTGGGCTGACGGCAGTGGGTGCTTACTGGCCCGGCGGCTGATCCAGGTTGCGCTCCACCGCGTCCAGGAAACCATTCATATCAACGACGGTTTCGGAAGCCGGGTCGAGGGTCTTGCCCTTCAGGTCCCCGGTGATGATGCCCTGGGCGACGGTCTCGATCAGCGCCTCTTTCAGTCGCCGTGAGTAGTCTTCCAGGTCGCCGTTGTCCTCCCGTCGGGCAAGTGTTTCCAGGGCGTTGGCCACCGCATAGATCAGCGCAGACGAGTTGAAGTGGGCTTCCTTGCCGTCGCTTTCCAGGTACTTGAGGTACAGGTCGTGGGCGGTACCGTGGGGAGCCTCGTAGAGCATGGTGCCGTCCTTGCTTTCGATAATCGAGCTGGCTGTTGCCAGGCTACCCCCCAGGGCGGCGGAAATATCGGAAAAAATATCACCGTCGAGATTCTGGGCCGGGTAGAGCGCGTTTCTCGGCGGGTCGGTAATCATCTTTTTCAGCTGGCTCGAAGGCCGCATGATCATGAATGAGGGCGGTTGGGTACCGGTTTTTGCCAGTGCATGGCGCACGTCGGTGATCGCCGTACTGAACACCTCGTCGTATTCCATGTATTCGCGTTTCAGCCCGAAGTAGACTTCCTTGCCCTTGTGTGAAGCGTCGCGAAAAACCTGGCTGACCCAGTCGGTGATCGCCTGCAGGTCGTTGGACATCAGCAGCACCGGGTCGTTTTTCTTGACCGTGCGGGCATGCTTCTCCTCGCCGTCGACGATCACCTTGAGTATGCCGTCCTCTTCCATCGGCATATTGAAACTGCCGTACTGGTCACCACCGCCGGCACTCATACGCGACAGTGATACGTGGTGCTTGCGGTTGGGGATACCAAAGCGCTTCAGTTCTTTCACCAGTTTGTACAGTTTCCTGCCGGTAGTGTTATCCGGTACGCCCCACAGGGCCCGTTCTGGTGGATTGGCAACGATACGTGCCGCCTGGGCATCGATCAGCTCATAGTTGTACTTGAGACCGGCCTGCCGGAAGCGGTCGCGGTAGTCAGCGGTGTAGACGCCTTCTATCGCGGTGCGCATCACACCGTCATATCCGGGGATCACCGTATCTTTAAGGCCGAGGTAGGCATCCCGCTTCTCCTCAAGTGCGCGCTGGAAAAATTCGTGGGCCCAGGCTTTTACGTCGTCTATGTCATTGGTGGCCAGCAGCCATGGGTCTCCCTTGTTGATCGTTCTGCGGTGTAACTCAACCGGGTTCCCGCTGGCGCCAACGAAAATCAGTTTGACCACGCCGGTGGCCTTGGACAGCTCGTTGTGGCTGTGTTTGATGCCGCCGCTGTCCATGGTCATCACTTCGATGTCCCGACCGATCCAGTCAGGTGGGTTGATCTGCAGGTTGCGGAACTGGATGTCCTCGCGGGTGATATTGCCGCCAATGCCCTTGCGAATGGCCCCGTTGGGCGACTTCGTGGCCAGCTTGTCGAGCTCGGCTTCCTTGAGATCCGGGTGCCGTGACAGCAGTTCATCCAGCTGTTCGCGGTTGACGGTCATGCCCGCGTTCTTGACGCCCACACCGTGTGTCTTCAGGGCTGCAATCGCGTCGCGCACCGCCTCGCCGTTGGTGCGCAGGCGATTTTCGGCAGTGAGGTCGATCTCCACCAGTTCCAGGTCCAGGCGCGCGGTGACGAACTGCTCGAGGATTTTTTCAAAGGCGATTTGCGCCATCTCATCGCCGTGCAGGATAACCAGGGGTTTTGTGACCTGAATTTTATTGCTCATTACGTCTCCTGATATGGGGAGGGTGCCGGCATTGCGGCGTACAGCCGGGTAATTCTGGAAAGGCCAGACAATATTATTTATCCGGCAATTATGAAAGCCCGACTTTGGTCTCGCGGATTGCGCACGCGGCCGCTGCTGCTGGCCACGCCGCTCGTCATTTGCCGTCTATGCCGTTGGAAAGCAGGCTATGTTAGCGCTTTCTATGGTTTTCCGAAAAGCGGATCACTATTTCCCCGATCGTCAGGGTGACCACGACACCGGCCAGTACCGGCCACTGCATTCCCTCGCCGGGCGTGTACATAAACAACACGAGGGAAAGTGCCAGCACCGCGAAACAGGTCCAGGCGATGGTGCGTGCTGCGCCCAATCCACCGGGCACCCGGTAGGGCCGAGGGTGGTCGGGGTCGATCAGCCGCATTTTGACAAATGCCAGCAGCATCCCCTGGTAGGGCAGCAGGAAGATGACCGCGCTGAAGGCGAACAGGGACCAGAACAGGTCTTCATTGGTGCCGGCCATCAGACCGTAGAGTATGAGCAACACGGTGCTGACAATGCCCATGAGTACGGCGGCCCCGATCGGTGTACCCAGTTGTTTGCTTTCCCTGGCAAAGATGCGGGGCAGCTCGCCCTCCATGGCTGCTTCCGCGGCCGCCCGGTTGCAGCCCAGCGCCCAGGTCACACCGTTGGAGAAGAAGGTGTAAAGAGCGCCGACGCCGAGTGCCACCACCAGCAAGTTGCCGGCGGGGGAGCCGCCAAAGAACAGGTACAAGGTGTCGATCAGGCCCTCGACCAGATTGATGTCGCCGGCGGGAATCGCGGCAAGCACCGCGATGGTGCCCAGTAAATACAGGACAAGGATTATCACGCCGGAGATCAGGATGGCGCGTGGTACGTCGCGGGCGGGGTTCTTCATCTCCTGGCTGCCGGCGCTGACCAGTTCGAAACCCAGCATGCCGTAAATAATGGCGGGGATATACTGCAGGCTGTTGCCCCAGTCCGGCTTCAGGGTTTCCAGTGTGAGCGGGTTGGCCATGCCGTGGTGGTTGATATGGACGAAGGCGCCGACGATGATGGCCAGGAAAATCAGCACCTTGAAAATAGCACCCAGGTTGGGAATCCACTTGCCCACATCAAGGGTAACCACGTTCACGACGACTGCCAGCCAGGTAAGCACGATGCCGATCGCGATTTGCCCGGCCAGGGACAGCTCAGGGTAAAACATCTGTTTGAATACGCCGGCAAACAGAATAAATATGGCGGGGATCCACACGGCGGTATTCACCCAGTAGCACCAGGTTGCCCTGGAGGCCCAGCGCCCGCCAAAGGCATCGCGGATCCATGCGTATATGCCACCCTGCTCGGGATAGGCGCAACCCATCTCTGCGCAAATGAGCGCGAATGGCACGAAGAATATTATGCCCAGGAAGATCCACCAGAACACACTGGGCGCCCCCACGGAGGCCGCTGCGGTCAGCGTATCGAGCAGTAGGATCGCGGAGACGGTAAACAGCACCAGATCACGCTGGCGCAGGGTTTTGATATGGTGAATCGTTTCTGCCATCGTCAGCTTACTCCGGGAAAGCCTTTTATTATTCTGCAGTGCACCAGCTGGTGCCAGCGCCGGTATGGCAGCAGAGCGGACTATAGCAGACAATAAGCCCGGCTATGCAGCCGGGTATCGCCATTACTCAGCTGATGCCGTAGTGGGCGGCGGTCTGGTCCAGTGCCTCGGCGAGCTTTTCAATCAGGATATCGATTTCCGCGGTACTGGAGATCAGCGGTGGCGCCATGATCATGGCGTCCCCGGTTTGACGCACCATCAGGCCACCGGCGTTGGCAGTATCACGACAGAAAACCGCACCCTCGGAATTCGGCGCCAGGCGTTCACGGGAGCCCTTGTCTTTCACCAACTCGACAGCGGCGAACATACCCAGGCCGCGCACCTCTCCGACGACAGGGTGGTTCACGAGTTCCTGCAGGCGCGCCTGGAAGTGCGGCGCCACCTTGCTGGCGGCTTGCGCGATGACGTTGCTGTCGCGCAGAACCTTGATTGTCGCCAGACCGGCGGCGCATGCTACCGGATGACCCGAGTAAGTCAGGCCGTGGGTAAACTCCCCGCCATGGGCCAGCAGCACATCCGCAACCTTGTCGCCAACCATGACACCGCCCAGCGGTATGTAGCCATTGGTAACCGCCTTGGCAAAGGTCATCAGGTCGGGCTTGAGATCGTAGGTTTCACAGCCGAACCAGTTGCCGGTGCGGCCGAAGCCGCAGATCACTTCGTCCATGATCAGCAGGATATCGCGCTCGTTACAGATGCGGCGAATCTCCGGCCAGTAGCTGGCGGGGGGGACTATCACGCCGCCGGCGCCCTGGACCGGCTCGGCGATAAACGCGGCGACCTTGTCTTCGCCCAGTTCGTCTATCTTCGCCTCCAGTTCCCGGGCCACACGGATACCGAAGTCCTCGGGGCTGTCGGCGCCGCCCTCGGCAAACCAGTGGGGCTGGTTGATATGGTGTATGTACCCCAGGCCGCGGGTCTGGGCGTGCATGGCGCTCATCCCGCCGAGTGACCCCGCGGCGATAGTAGAGCCGTGATAGGCGTTTTTGCGGCTGATGATATGTATCTTTTCCGGCTTGCCCAGCAGATCATAGTAGCGCTGGACGAGACGCAGGTTGGTATCGTTGGCTTCCGAGCCGGAGTTGGTGAAAAAGGCGTGGTTGAACTGCGCCGGCGTGACCTCCACCAGCGCCCGGGCCAGCTCTACGGCAGGCTGGTTGGAGCATTTGAAGAAGTTGTTGTAAAAGGGCAGGTCATCCAGCTGGGCGGTGATCGCATCCTTGATTGTCTGCTGGCTGTACCCAAGGTTGCAGCACCA
>JAHEBL010000188.1 GCA_024642265.1 Haliea sp.
ATGGTGCCCGGAGACAGAATCGAACTGCCGACACGGGGATTTTCAATCCCCTGCTCTACCGACTGAGCTATCCGGGCGGATTCGCTGATTGCGAGAGGCGCGTATTAAACCCGCCGCGACCTCTTGAGTCAAGGCCCCGGCCGGCAGCCGACTGCAGCGGGCTAGGCCTTGGGCGGCACATAACCCTCCGCTTGGTCGTACTCCTCGCCCGCCAGGAACTTGTCCATCTCCTGTTGCAGGTATTTGCGCGCCTCGGGGTCCACCAGGCTCAGGTGCTTTTCGTTGATCAGCATGGTCTGGTGGGCCTGCCAGTCCTGCCACGCCTGTTTGGATACGGATTCAAAGATCTCCTGCCCCTTCGGTCCGGGATAGGGCGGCGCGGCCAGGCCTTCCAACTCCTGCTGGTACTTTTTACAGAAAACGGTGCGGGACATGGCGGTGCTCCATCTGAGTTTGGTCAGGCCAGTTGGGCCAACAGGCTGGCTACCGGGGCGGCGAGGCCCACGGCGGCGGGTCGCTCCCTGTTATACCAGAGCCGGTCCGGGGCTTCCATGACGGCTGCCGGGTCGGTGGGCAGGGTGACCCGTACCGGCTGGATGTCGAGGTGGTAGTGGCTGAAGGTGTGGCGAAAGCCGGGCCACAGCTCGATCGAGTCCGGCGCCACTCCCCAGCGATCGAGGCACCAGTCGGCGGCCTGGGCGGGGTCCGCCAGTTCGGGAAAACACCACAGACCGCCCCAGATGCCGGAGCGCGGGCGTCGTTCCAGCCAGATGTCGCCATTGCTGGCGCTGGCCATGATAAAAGCGGTGGATTTGACCGGCAGTTTTTTGCGCGGTTTCCTGCCCGGGAACGACGACTGTTGCCCCAGCGCCAAAGCCTGACAGTCGCCGGCCAGCGGGCAGCGCTCACAGGCCGGGGCCGACCGGGTGCACAGGGTAGCACCCAGGTCCATCATGGCCTGGGAATAATCCGCGCTGCGTTCGGTGGGCGTGTACTGCCCGGCAATCTGCCACAGCTGTTCGTGGACCGCGCTCTGTCCCGGCCAGCCGGCTACCGCCCAGTAGCGGGCCAGCACCCGCTTGACGTTGCCGTCGAGGATGACCGCGCGCTGGCCACAGGCGATGCTCACTATCGCGCCGGCGGTGGAGCGGCCTATGCCCGGCAATTCGCACAGGCCTTCCACCGTGCGCGGGAACTCGCCGCCCAGTTCACTGCAGACGTGTTTTGCCGCGCGGTGCAGGTTGCGGCCGCGGGCGTAGTAACCGAGCCCGGTCCACAGGTGCAGCACATCGTCCTCGCTCGCCGCGGCCAGGGCCTGAACTGTCGGCATGGCCCGCATAAAGCGCTCGAAATAGGGTATGACGGTTTTGACCTGGGTCTGCTGCAACATGATCTCCGACACCCAGACCCGGTAAGGGTTGGTGTCGTGCTGCCAGGGCAGGTCCTTGCGCCCGTGCCGGTCGAACCAGTGGAGCACGCGGCTTGCAAACGGTGAGTCGGGGGTTGGACTGGCGGGCATATCGGGTCAATCGGGCTTGGCAATCAGCCCGACAGGGTAATGTCGAAAGGGCAAAACCGCCAGTGAATTAAGCCCCGCATTCTTCTATAATGGCCCGCTTTTTCGGGGGTTCAGCCCCACTGGTGGAGAAACCGATGGCGCAGCGCAAGGCCACAGTA
Source organism: Haliea sp. (assembly GCA_024642265.1). Classification (GTDB taxonomy): domain Bacteria; phylum Pseudomonadota; class Gammaproteobacteria; order Pseudomonadales; family Halieaceae; genus JARRPM01. The sequence goes on from JAHEBL010000188.1 coordinate 1,678, forward strand.
GAGAGAAACACCCTGGAGACCCAGATTACCGTTACGGTGAACCTGGACGGCTCCGGCCAGACGCAATTTGATACCGGTGTGCCGTTCCTCGAGCACATGCTGGACCAGATCGCGCGCCACGGTATGGTGGACCTGGCGGTGAAAGCCGTGGGTGACCTGCACATCGACGACCACCATACGGTGGAGGACATCGGCATCACCCTCGGGCAGGCCGTCGCCAAAGCCGTTGGCGACAAGAAAGGTATCGTGCGTTACGGGCATGCCTATGTGCCACTGGATGAGGCCCTGTCGCGCGTGGTGATCGACTTTTCCGGTCGCCCCGGCCTCGAGTACCACATTCCGTTTACTCGCGCCGCCGTGGGCGGTTTCGACGTTGACCTGTTCCTGGAGTTCTTCCAGGGCTTCGTCAATCACGCCCTGGTTACCCTGCACATCGATAACCTGCGCGGCGACAACAGCCACCACCAGGCGGAGACCGTGTTCAAGGCCTTTGGTCGCGCCCTGCGCATGGCCCTGTCCGAGGACCCGCGCATGGCGGGCGTCACGCCTTCCACCAAGGGCGTGCTCTAGCCCTCATGAGCGGTGTGGTTGCCGTCATCGATTACGGCATGGGCAATCTGCATTCGGTGGCCAGTGCGCTGGCCCACGCGGGGGCGGATGAGGTGCTGGTCACCCACGATGCCGAGCTGATTCACAAGGCTGACCGGGTGGTGTTCCCCGGAGTGGGCGCTATTCGCGACTGCATGGCGGAGATTCGCCGCCTCAGGTGTGACCAGTTGCTGGCCGATGCCCTGGCGGATCGGCACAAGCCGGTGCTGGCCATCTGTGTCGGCATGCAGGCGCTGATGAGTCACTCCCAGGAAAACGGCGGTGTGCCCTGCCTGGATATCATTCCCGGTGAGGTGCGTTATTTCGGCAACCCACTGGTGGATGCAGACGGTGCGCGCCTGAAGGTGCCGCACATGGGCTGGAACGAGGTGCGCCAGGTTCGCGCGCATCCCCTGTGGCAGGGTATTCCCGACATGACGCGCTTTTACTTCGTGCACAGCTACTACGTGGACGCCGTCGATCGCGGGCTGGTAGCCGGCAGCGTTCAGTACGGTGTGAGTGCCGATGCGGCGCTGGCCCGGGACAATCTTTTTGCAGTGCAGTTTCACCCGGAGAAAAGCCACACGGCAGGGCTGCGGCTGTTACGTAACTTTCTGGAGTGGAACGGCCAATGCTGATTATTCCCGCGATAGACCTCAAGGACGGCCAGTGCGTGCGCCTGCGGCAGGGCCTGATGGAAGACAGTACCGTCTTTTCCGACGAGCCGGTGGCGATGGCCCGGCGCTGGGTGGAAGCCGGTTGCCGCCGCCTGCACCTGGTAGACCTCAACGGTGCCTTTGCCGGCGAACCGGTGAACGGCGAGGTGGTTGCCGCCATCGCTGCGGCCTGGCCCGAGCTGCCCATCCAGATTGGCGGTGGTATCCGCAACCTGGAAACGATCGAGCACTATGTGCGGGCCGGCGTCAGCTATGTGATTATCGGCACCCGGGCGGTGAAGGACCCGGCCTTCGTGGCGGAGGCCTGTGCCGCCTTCCCCGGCCGGATTATCGTGGGGCTGGATGCCAAAGACGGCCTGGTGGCAACGGACGGCTGGGCCGAGGTGTCGACCCTGCGCGCCGACGACCTGGCCCGGCGCTTCGAATCGGACGGCGTCTCCGCCATCGTGTACACCGACATTGCCCGGGACGGCATGATGCAGGGCGTCAATGTGGAGGCTACCCTGGCCATGGCTCGCGCCTCCAGCATCCCGGTAATCGCCTCTGGTGGTATCACCAACCTGGATGATATCCGGGCACTCTATGCGGTGGCCGCCGAGGGCATCTGTGGCGCCATCACGGGCCGTGCCATTTACGAAGGTACGCTGGATGTTGCCGAGGCCCAGCGGCTGTGTGACGCCCATGGCGACGGTGAAAGCTGAGCATGGGCCTGGCGAAGCGCATCATCCCCTGTCTCGATGTCGAAAACGGGCGGGTCGTGAAGGGGGTCAATTTTGTTGATATCCGCGATGCCGGCGACCCGGTCGAGATCGCCATCCGCTACAACGAGCAGGGCGCCGACGAGATCACCTTTCTCGATATCACCGCCAGCCACGAGGGGCGCGACACCACTGTCCACACCGTGGAAAAAATAGCCGAGGAGGTGTTCATTCCCCTCACGGTAGGCGGCGGGATTCGCAGCCTGCAGGATATCCGCACCATGCTCAATGCCGGTGCCGACAAGGTCAGCATCAACACCGCGGCGATTCACAATCCCGAACTGGTGCGCGAAGCCGCCGGGCGATTCGGTTCCCAGTGCATCGTGGTGGCCATCGATGCCAAGCGGGTGGCAGACGTGGACGGCAGGCCCCGCTGGGAAATCTTCACCCACGGCGGACGCAAACCGACCGGCATCGACGCGGTGGCCTGGGCGGTACGCATGGCGGAGCTGGGGGCAGGGGAGATTCTGCTCACCAGCATGGACCGCGACGGCACCAAAAACGGCTTTGAACTCGGGGTGACCCGGGCCATCACCGATGCGGTGGAAATACCGGTTATCGCCTCTGGCGGGGTGGGCAACCTGGATCACCTGGTGGACGGCATTCTGCTGGGCGGCGCGGATGCGGTGCTGGCAGCCAGCATTTTTCACTTCGGCGAGTTTACAGTGCCCGAGGCCAAGGCCTACATGGCCGCCCGGGGGATTGAGGTAAGGCTCCAGGTCACATGAACGCGACCCGGCCTCTAGTGTGCCTAGCCGGATTTCTGGTTGCGCAGCCCCAGTATGTTGATGCCCTTCAGCAGCGTCAGCGCTTCATATAACTGGTTATCGCTGGCCAGCAGTTCGCTGGCCGCCCTGGCGGATGAAGCCCGCGATTTTTTGGCGTCACTCTCGCCGTTGCCGTTGCCATTGCCGAGGTGGCCCGACAGGTCCGCCTCGGTGATCTGTCCCGCATTGTCATAGGCGGTTACCTTGGCCCGCTCCACCAGAATATCCGGCACGATGCCCTCGGCCTGGAT